>NZ_SMKC01000580.1 GCF_004348315.1 Streptomyces sp. 8K308
GGTCGATGCCACGGTTGGTGCGGGGGGCGACGGGCGCGTTGACATAGGTGGGCAGGGGAACCGGCGCCGGGTCCCAGCTCTGGGGCTCGTCGTCGAGGGCCGGGGTGCGGCGGCGCTGCTGGTCGACCCACTCGGCGTGGTCGGTCTGCTCGACGATGGCCTTGGACGGCTTCTCCGGCCGCGCCGCCGTGCTCGCCTGGGTGCGCTGGCGGAGGCGGCGGGCGGCCTCCTCGGCGCGGCGGCGGTCGAGGGCGACGGCGTAGCGCTGGCGCTCCTGGCGGCGTACGTGGACGACGTAGGCGGTGAGGAGCACGGCCGGGATCGCGGGCAGCCAGACGAAGCGGGTGCCGGCGGTGAGGGTGACGATGCCGCCGAGGGTGAAGGCGAGCAGCAGGACCATGGTGGTCCTGCGGCGCCTGGCCAGGACCTTGGCGCGGCCGCTCGGGGCGGGGGCTGGGCGGACGTCGGCGACCGGCTCGGCGACGGGCTCGGCGAAGGCCCGGACGTCGGCCGCGACGTCCGGGTGCGGCTCCGCCGCCGGGGCGGCGTCGTCGGCGGCCGGTTCCGGCGTGTCCCCCTCCGCCGACTCCTCCGACGCGCGTCTGCGCGTCAGCAGCCGGATGGCGGTGCTGAAGCGTTCCGTCGGACGGACCTCGTTGAGCTCGTCCTGCCTGCGGAGCCACATCGGCACGAGATACGCGGCCCAGGCCCCGACGATCATTGCGAAGATGAGGCCACTGCTGCTCACGCTCACACCGTAGAGGGGTTTGCGCGAGTCCATCTGCCAAATGGTGCGGTGTGTCGCACGATCAGGCCGTCATCCCGGGTATTTCTTCGGATTGTTATCAGGGGCGTAACGGTCGACCGGAAGTATTCGAATGGCTGTTTTATTTCTGGGGGGCGCGCTGGGCCTCGTGCCAGCGGGTCAGCAGGCCCTCGGGCACCTCCTCGGCGGTGAGGGCGAAGACCAGGTGGTCGCGCCAGGCGCCGTCGATATGGAGATAGCGTGGGCGCAGGCCCTCCTCGCGGAAGCCGAGTTTCTCCACCACGCGCCGGCTCGGGGCGTTCTCCGGGCGAATGCAGATCTCGATCCGGTGCAGGCCGAGCGTGAAGAAGCAGTGGTCGGTGACCAACGCCACCGCCGTCGGCATGATGCCGCGGCCGGCGGCGGCCCGGTCGATCCAGTAGCCGACGTGACCGGCGCACATCGAGCCCCAGGTGATGCCGGCCACCGTCAACTGCCCCACCAGGCGCCCCCGATGGGTGACGACGAACGGCAACATGCGGCCGGCCTGGGCCTCGTTGCGCAGGTGCCTGACCATCTGCCGGAACGTCGGCCGCCGCGGCGGCGCGTGGCCGGGCGGCGGGGGCGGGATGCTGGCCTCCCAGGGGCGCAGCCAGTCGCGGTTGCGCTGGTTGATCTCGCGCCAGGCGCGGTGGTCGCGCTGCCGGATGGGCCTCAGGCCGACGTGGTCGTCGACCAGTTCGACGGGCCAGGTGGGAACGTTCATCTCGGGTGGTCGCCGCCGCGCAGCTGGTCGACGGCGTGTCGCAGCAGCGGACGCAGCACGGCGAGGCCGTCGCGCACCCCGCCGGGCGAGCCCGGCAGGTTGACGATGAGGGTGCGGCCCGCGACGCCCGCCAGGCCGCGGGAGAGCGCGGCGGTCGGCACCTTGGCCAGCCCCGCGGCGCGGATCGCCTCGGGGATGCCGGGGATCTCCCGGTCGAGGACGGCGCGGGTCATCTCGGGGGTGCGGTCGGTGGGGGTGAGGCCGGTGCCGCCGGTGGTCAGGACCACGTCGTAGTCGGCGGCCACGGCGTCGCGCAGGGCGGCGAGGACGGGCTCGCCGTCCGGGACGACGAGCGGGCCGTCCGCGGTGAAGCCGAGGTCGGTCAGGGCCTCGGCGAGCAGCGGGCCCGTCGTGTCCTCGTAGACGCCGGCGGCCGCGCGGTTGGAGGCGGTGACGGCGAGGGCGCGGTAGGGGGC
>NZ_SMKC01000581.1 GCF_004348315.1 Streptomyces sp. 8K308
TCGCCACGTATGAGCGCCTCGGCATGGCCAAGCGCCTGTTCGGGGCGGCGCACATCGCGGCCCGGTGAGGCCAGGGCTCCACCGTGGCAAGCCGACGCGGGCCCGCTCACGCGGAGTGATCACTGGCCGCTGTCGGATGGCGGGGCTGATGACAACGGAGGGCAACGTCGCCGTCGCGCGCCCTGGGGTTAACCCCACCCAACGTCCACCTGGTCACCCGATGGTCGCGCGCACCCGCTCCTTCCTACGGTCTCAGCACCACCACGAGTCACCCGAGGAGAGCGATGGGCGTTTCCACCCCGGCCGGTCTCTGCCTGACGCTGGCGGCCCTGGCCGGACTGACGGCCTGCTCCGCGAGCGCCACCCCCGCCCGGTCCACGCCCGGCGGAGACCTGTCGGCGTACGAGAGCCAGGAGTTGGACTGGGGCCGCTGCCCGGAGGCGTACCCGGAGCTCAACGAGGCGGGGGCCGAGTGCGCCAGGGTGACAGTCCCGCTGGACTACGCCGAGCCGGACGGCCGCACCATCGAGCTCGCGATCTCCCGCGTCGCGGCGAGGGACACCGACCGCGGGCACGGCATCCTGCTGTCCAACACGGGCGGCCCCGGCGGGACCGGGCTCGACTTCACCCACCGGGTCGGTACCGCCCTGGGCGACGCGGCCGCCGGCGAGGACGGGCTACGCCCGGTGCCCTGCGCCGACGAGGCCGTGCGGGCGTACCTGCGCGACGGCGCGCTGCCGGCCGAGGACGTCACCTGCCGACAGTCGTAGCATCCGGCTGGCCGCTTCCCCCGGCACTCAGAACGGCAATCGGTCGGCCGCCAGACGTGGTGGTGCCGGAGTCGAGGGCTCGTCGGTAGGGGCGGCCATGCGGCGGCCAGCGCTTCGGCGGCAGGCCTCCCTCGCCGCGACACCGGCCGGGCGTGCCCTGAGCCCCGCAGCGACCGGCTGGCACGGCCGGCCGCGAAGGCCCGGCGAACGCCCCGACCACAGGCCGCGGGCGAACGGCCGCCAGGCCGGCGCCCGGCCCCCGGGCGACCGCTCAGGCCAGCGCCGCGAACCCGCTCAAGCCAGCGCCGCGTAACGCGCGCTGTCGTGGTGCCAGTCCCAGGCGCCGCGGACGGCGGTGGTGACGCGGTCGCCGAGGAGGCGGGCGTCGGGGCCGAGGCGCCGCAGCGTCCGCCGTGCGGCCAGCAGGTGGTCGATCCGGGCGGCGACCATCCGCTGGACGGCGGCGGTGGCCCGCGCCTCGTCGTGGCCGAGGCGGTCGCGGACGAGCAGCACCAGGTTGGCGTGCTCCCCGGCCGCGAGGTCGCGCCGCAGCGAGCGCACGTCGTTGGTCCAGGCCATGACGTCACTCGCGGCGGCGGTCAGCTCGCGGGCCGGGGCCGCGGTCAGCAGCGCGGCGGCGAACTCGCGGCGCTCGACGAACTGGATCAGCTCGAAGATCGGGTGCGCGCCGAAGGAGAGCCGGCGCCAGGCGACGTACTGGGCGAGGGTGGGGGGCGGGCGCAGGCCAAGGCGGACGCCGGCCTGCCAGTGGTAACCGGCGAGGCAGTCACGCAGGTGGCGGGCGAAGCGGCGGCGCCAGGCGGCCGACATCGGCTCCGCGGTTGGCGGCCAGAGCTCGCGGACGAGGGCGCGTTGGAAGACGGACCAGGTCCCGGGCCCCTCGGTCGAGCCGGCCGCCCGGTCGAACCAGTCGTCGGCGGCGAGCAGCCAGACGTACCAGCGGGCGAGCAGCGCCATCTCGGGGTAGGGCGCGGTGTGGTAGTAGCTGGTGGCCAGGGTGACGACGCGGGAGGCGGCGAGGCGGCGGCGCCCGGCGGCGTCGACGAGGCCGTGGCGGGCGGCCCAGTCGTACGCCTGCTCCTCGAGCTCGGGTGAGCGCGGGTGGAGCGGCTGGCTCGGGATGGGCATGTGCACGAGGGGTGGTCCTGGGGCTAGAAGGTGACGG
>NZ_SMKC01000582.1 GCF_004348315.1 Streptomyces sp. 8K308
GGCCCGCGTCGTTCCGCTCGCCCCGCGCCCGCCCCGCGCGCCCCGTGCCAAGGAGCCGCTGTGGCGGCACCTGGTCGGGGATGTGCTGCGCCACGAGCGCCGGGCCCAGGACCGGACCCTCAAGGACGTGGCCGAAGCGGCCCGCATCTCCATGCCGTACCTGTCCGAGCTGGAGCGCGGTCGCAAGGAGGCGTCGTCCGAGGTGCTCGCGGCCGTCGCCCGCGCCCTCGGCCTCAGCCTGGCCGAACTGCTCGCCCGCGCCCACGGCCGGCTCGGGGTCTCGGTGACCTCCGTCACGGAGATCGGCGCCCGTCGGCAGGCGAGCCGAGGGCCTGCCGAGGCCCCCTACAACGGTCAACTCCGCCTCGCGGCCTGAGCGTCCGAGCCGCCGAGGCACACGGAGGCCGGCGAATCAACCAGAGCCCGCCCGCCGCGCGGCGGGCGGGCCCGGGTGAACGGACGTCGTGCGCTCCGCGACGGCCAGCAGGCGATGTGTCAGGACACCGGCGCCCGGCGCGAAAGGACCTGGTCCGCGAGCCCGTACTCCACCGCCTCCCTGGCCGTGAACACCTTGTCCCGGTCCATGTCGGCCCGGAGCGTGGCGATGTCGTGCGGGGTGTGGCGGGCGAGCACCTCCTCCACCTGGGAGCGGATCCTGACCATCTCCTTGGCCTGCACGCTGAGATCGGCGACCGTCCCCTGCGCCCCCCGGCTCGCCGGCTGGCCGAGCAGCACCCTGGCGTGCTCGAGCACCACCCGCCGGCCCGGGTCGCCGCCGGCGAGCAGCACGGCGGCCGTCGACGCCGCCTGCCCGACGCAGATGGTCGAGATCGGCGCGCTGACGTAGGTCATCGTGTCGTAGATGGCCATCAGTGAGGTGTACGAGCCGCCGGGCGAGTTGATGTAGATCGAGATCTCGCGCTCCGGGCTCGCCGACTCCAGGTGGATCAGCTGCGCGATGACGACGTTCGCCACGCCGTCGTCGATCTCGGTGCCGAGGAAGATGACGCGCTCGGAGAGCAGCCGGCTGTAGATGTCGTAGGCGCGCTCGCCGGTCGGGGTGCGCTCGACCACGGTCGGAATCGTGTACTGCCCCATGATCAGAACCCCGTCCTTCGCTGAACGCCGGCCGGCCGGACGTCGTCGAGCGACGTCAGCACGTGGTCGACAAGCCCGTACTCCCTGGCCTCCTCGGCCGTGAACCAGCGGTCGCGGTCGCCGTCCCTGGCGATGGTCTCGGGGGACTGGCCGCTGTGCTCGGCGGTGATCCGCTCGATGGTCCGCTTGGTGTGCTCCAGGTTCTCGGCCTGGATCTCGATGTCCGCCGTCGTCCCGCCGATGCCGGCGGACGGCTGGTGCATCATGACGCGGGCGTGCGGCAGCGCGTAGCGCTTGCCGGCCGCGCCGACCGTCAGCAGGAACTGGCCCATGCTGCCGGCGAATCCCATGGCGAGCGTGGCCACGTCGTTGGGGATCAGTCGCATCGTGTCGTAGATGGCGAGCCCGGCGTGCACCGAGCCGCCGGGGCTGTTGATGTAGAGGCTGATGTCGGCCCTGGGGTTCTCGGCCGAGAGCAGCAGGAGTTGGGCGCAGATGCGGTTCGCCGACACCTCGTCGACCTGCGTGCCGAGGAACACGATCCGCTGGGTGAGCAGTTGGGCCGCGAGATGGTCGTCGAAGCGGCTGGGCGGGGTGTCCCCGTCCGCCGCCCGGATGGGCAGGGGCGCTGTCATCGGTCCTCCCGGTCGAGGGTCGCGGGCCCGGCGCCGGCGCGCCGGGCCCTTCTCCCCCCACCCTCGACCGGCGCCGGCCGTAGCCGAAGGGTTCTCGGCCCGCCGCAGATCTCCTCTCAGCAGAGCGGACGTCCCGGCGCGCGACCGCTTATGCGAACGACGTTCGACAGCTAGCATCCCGACCTTGATTGGGAGCGCTCCCAGCCCGTTTCCCCATCCCCT
>NZ_SMKC01000583.1 GCF_004348315.1 Streptomyces sp. 8K308
ATCAGGTAGGAGTAGGCCTCGGACGTGGTCTCGTGCCCGTGGTCCGGCGCCTCGACGATCAGCGTCTCCACCGAGTGGTACGGAATCCCCTCGTCGGAGAAGTACCCGTTCGCCGGATCCTTGATCTCCTCGTACAGCTCAAGGAAACGCTGCTCGTACTCGCCGTCCGCCTCGCCCAGTTGGGTGGCGGTGACGGTGGCCGGGGTGTGGCCGGTGGCCGACGCCGTGAAGACCGCCGAGCCGCTGCCGGTGGCCGCGGCGGCGATCGTGATGTTCTGGGTGATGTTCCAGTTCGACGGCGTGAACGTCCTGCTGGCCGCGCCCGAGATGCTCAGCCCCGTGTTGCCGCTGGTGCGGGCGACGTTGACCGTGACGTTCGAAGTGGGCTGGGTGTTCAGCCGGATGCCGAAGGTCGCGGACTGCCCCGGCTGGATGGCCAACGAGCTGGGCGTGGCGACGACCGCCGGCTGCTCGGCCGGGTCCTCGCCGCACACCGTTCCGTTGAGCGTGAAGGTGGTCGGCGCGGTGTTGGTGCCCGAGTAGGTGAAGTTGGCGCCCGTCGAGGTCGAACCGCCCGCCGGGATGGTGGCGTTGTACGACTCGTTGGTGACCGTCACCGTCTGCCCGGACTGCGACCACCGGCCGTTCCAGCCCTGCTGCAGGCGCTGGTTGCCGGAGTAGGAGTAGGCCAGCGTCCACCCGTTGATCGCCGAGGTGGACTCGTTGTGAATGGTGACGTTGGCCGTGAAGCCCGAACCCCAGTTGTTGGCCGAGTAGTCGACGCTGCAGGTCGCGGCCGCCGCCTGCACGTCCGAGCTGTTGCTCAGCCCGGCCGTCATGGCCAGCGGCAGTGCCAGCGCGACCAGGGCGGCCAGGCGCCCGCGCCGTGCGGCGCGCCGCCGTCTGACCTCGAATGGGGGCGGCGCCCCGGCTGGTGCTCGTCTGCGAACCCGCATGACAGCGGTCCCTCCTTGCGGCTCGTCGGGGGGTGAGGACGGTGTCTGTGGTGCCGGTGGTGGCGGGTGTGGCACAGGAGAAAGTGCCAAGTGAACGCAAAAGAGTGGGAGCGCTCCCAAGAATGTGACTACGACAAGTACGCGTCAAGACCTTTGACGTGAGGACGTGCAAGGAAGGTAACTTCCTTGACTTTGCTGCGTCGCCCGGTCATGAACTCAACACATTTCTTGAACAGAGCCCTGGCGGACGAGTCGGTCGGGCGCTACCTTCCCTTTAAAAGAGTGGGAGCGCTTCCAAGAGGTCGGACGCCGGGGACGGGTGTCATACCGGTCGCGCTGTGACGCCCGGCACGCACGGCATCGGACACCGCAACCACGAAAGGATCTCGATGAGCCGCACCAACCCCCCACCCCGTCACAGACGTGGCGCCCTGTTCACGGCGGGGTTGCTCGCCGCGACGGCGCTGGGCACCGGCGGATTCATGCAGGGGACGGCGTCGGCCGCCGCCTTCGGCTGCTCCGTCAACTACTCGACCAGCGACTGGGGGTCGGGCTTCACCGCCAACGTCACAATCAACAACGTCGGGGACACGGCCACCACCAACTGGACCCTGACCTACGCCTACTCGGGCAACCAGCGGCTCCAGTCCGGCTGGAACGGCACCTGGTCGCAGTCCGGGCAGAACGTCACGGTCCGCGACGCCGGCTGGAACGCCCGCATCGCGGCCGGCGGCTCGGTGACGGCCTCGGCCAACTTCAGCTACTCGGGCACCAACGCGGCCCCGACCAGCTTCGCCGTCAACGGCATCGCCTGCACCGGCACCCCCGGTGGCGGTGACCCCGGCGGCGGTGACCCCGGCACCCGCGTGGACAACCCGTACGTCGGCGCCGACGTGTACGTGAACCCGGAGTGGTCGGCCCGCGCGGCCGCCGAGCCGGGCGGTTCCGCGATCGCCGACGAGCCGACCGGCGTCTGGATGGACCGGATCG
>NZ_SMKC01000584.1 GCF_004348315.1 Streptomyces sp. 8K308
GAGCCCGAGCCGCCCGCCGTCGCCGTCGTCGAGGCCACCGCGGGCCCCGACCGGGCCACCGCCGTCCTCCAGGCCCCGCCCGGCCTGGTCGTCGTCGACCCCACCGGCCGGCTCTGGGCCAGGACCGCACGCCAACGCGGCAAGCTCGGCCCCGTCCACGTCTACGACCCGGGCCACGCCACCGACAGCCCCACCCGACTGCGCTGGGCGCCCCACCGCGGCTGCGAGGACATGCCAGTCGCGCGCCGCCGCGCCGCCGCCCTGCTCGCCCCCGTCCGCCCCACCGAACCCGTCTTCCGGCTCGACGCCGAGACCGCAGAGACCATCCTCCGCTGCTACCTGCACGCCGCCGCCCTGGGCGGCGAGCCCATCCAGCAGGTCCACCGCTGGTCGAGCGGCCGCTCGGCCGGCGCCCCCGGCAAGATCCTCCGCACCCATCCGCGGGCCGCCGGCGGCGCCTCGATGGAGCTGGAGAGCGCCCTCACCTCACACCCGGGCCGCCGCGACGCCGCCCTGGAGCTCATCGGCCGCGCCCTCGGCGGCCTCGACCAGCTGCACATCAGACAGTCCTGCGCCCCGGGCCGCGTCGACACGATCGCCCTCGACAACCTCGCCGGCGAGGGCGCCACCCTCTACGTCATCGGCGACCAGTACGAGACCGCCGCCCTCCGCAGCGCCCTCGTCGACGAGTTGGCCACCGCCCACCCCGGCCTGACCGTCGTCGACGCCGACGACTGACACCCACGACGGCTACCGGGCCCACGCCGCCATCCCGTCCACGCGTCATCGCACGCGCCAACCCGGCGATCTCGTACGGTAAGGCGCATGGATCTGACCCTTTCGCACTGCTTTCTCCCCATCGACGACCACGACGAGGCGATCGCCTTCTACCACGAGGCACTTGGGCTCGACATCCGCGACGACGTCAGCGCCGAGGACATGCGCTGGGTAACGCTCGGCTCCCCCAACCAGCCGGGCGTCAACATCGTCCTCGAACCACCGGTCGCCAACCCCGACGCCGCCGAATCCGACCGGCGGGCGATCACCGACCTGATGGCCAAGGGCATGCTGGGCCGTCTCGACTTCGCGACCGACGACCTGGACTCCACCTACCGGCGCATCCGCGCCACGGGCGCCGAGATCCTCCAGGAGCCGATCGACCAGCCCTATGGCGTGCGCGACTGCGCCTTCCGCGACCCCTCAGGCAACATGATCCGGATCAGCGAGACGCGTGCCTGAGCACCATCTCGTAGGCGCCGAACGACGGATCGTCGGGGTCGGTGTCCCGGACACCGGTGGGCTGGAAGCCCAACGAGGCGTAGAACCTGGCGGCCCGCGCGTTGGCCTCGTGGACGCGGAGCCGCACCTCACGGCCGCCGGCCCACTCGATCGCCGCCCACATCAGGCGCGCCGCCAGTCCTGTGCCACGGTGCTCGGGCAACAGGTACACGCCGACGACCTGCGCCCACCGCTGCTCCCGGTACACGCCGACCATGCCCGCCCAGGCCCCGTTCGCCTCCTCCCCGACGAACACGACCGTGCCGCGCCCGGCGGCCCTGCGCTCCCACTCGACCTGGGTCAGCTGCAGGGCCTCCTCATAGGGCTCGAAGAACGCCACCGGCGCGACGGGATCACGCAGCGCGGCAAGCCGCAGCCGCCTGAACTCCCGCCAGTCCTCACGGCACGAACGCCGGATGGTGTACGCCATGCGGCCGATGCTTCCACCCGGCCCGCCGGGTCGCAACACAAACACGTGTAGGGCCCGTTGGTCTCCCAACGGGCCCTACACACCTAATAATTGTCCGGCGGCGACCTACTCTCCCACACGGTCCCCCATGCAGTACCATCGGCGCTGGCAGGCTTAGCTTCCGGGTTCGGAATGTAACCGGGCGTTTCCCCACCGCCATGACCACCGGAACCCTACAA
>NZ_SMKC01000585.1 GCF_004348315.1 Streptomyces sp. 8K308
CCCCGAAGGGGGCACCGCCCCCGCCCCCCGGCCCGCAGGGCAAGCCCGCGCCGCAGCCGACCACGCCCGGCCGCACCGACGGGCAGCCGACGCTCCGGGCCGGGTACCGCCGCACAGGGCGCGTAAGCGCCCGAGGTATCGCACATGGCCGGCCCGGCCGGCAGCCGAACCTCCGGCTCGGGCACCGTCGCGCCAAGGCCGCAAGCGCCCAACGCGTCCGCAACCAACAGCCGGAGCTGCGACCCGGGCGCGCCGCGCCAAGGTACGCCAGCGCCCAAGGCACCGCGCATGGCCGACCCGGCCAGCAGTTGGGGCGCGGCCTGGGCGCGTCAGCGCCTGACGCGTTCGTGGTCTGCCGGCCCGGAGGGCGTCACGTGCCGCAGCAGGCTCGTGGCGTGGCGTCGGCGTCGACGTCGGCCTTGACGACGTAGACCTCCCACCGCTCGTCGCCGGGGCCGGTCACCCACACCTTGTCCTGGAGGGCGTAGCAGCAGGACGTGTCCTGCTCGGCGAAGGTGGCGAGGCCCGCGTTCTGGAGCCGGGTGGTGGCGGCGGTGACCTCGGCCGTGGTGGCGACCTCGACGCCCAGGTGGTCCAGGCGGGTGTCCTGGCCCTCCTCGCCCTCGATCAGGACGAGCTTCAGCGGCGGATCGGCGACGGCGAAGTTCGCGTAGCCCTCACGCCGCTTGGCCGGCTCGACGCCGAGGAGCTTGGCGTAGAAGGCGATCGAACCTTCGAGGTCGGCTACGCGCAGGGCGAGCTGTATCCGGGACATGGCGGTCTCCCATCAGTCTGCTTCGATGATTGTCTATACAGCCCACCTTGCCACCCCATTAGATGGGTGTCAATATAGAGACATGTCGAAACAGGAGTTGTGCTGCGCGCCGATGGTCCGCGAGCCGCTGGGCGAGGAGGCCGCGGCCGAGTTGTCGCGGATGTTCAAGGCGCTGTCGGACCCCGTCCGGCTGCGGCTGCTGTCGCTGATCGCCTCCCATGAGGGCGGTGAGGCGTGCGTGTGCGACCTGACCGGCCCGTTCGACGTCTCCCAGCCGACGATCTCCCACCACCTGAGGATCCTGCGCGAAGCCGGCCTGGTCGGCTCCGAGCGGCGCGGAACCTGGGTCTACTACTGGGTTCTCCCCGCGGCCCTGACCCGGCTTTCCGCCCTGCTCCAGACTCCCGCGGCAGCCCGCGCATGAGCGGCATGACGCCCCTCGCGCGGCGCGCGGCGGCCGAGGCGCTGGGGACGGCCGCGCTGGTGGCGGTCGTGGTCGGCTCCGGCGTCCAGGCCACCCAGCTGACCGACGACATCGGCGTGCGACTGCTGGCCAACTCGCTGGCCACCGTCCTCGGCCTCGGCGTCCTGATCGCGCTGCTGGGCCCGGTGTCAGGGGCGCACTTCAATCCGGCCGTGACGCTCACCGCCTGGTTCGCCGGCCGCCGGGCCGGCGACGGCCCCGCGGCCCGCGACGTCGCCGCCTACCTCCCCGCGCAGCTCGTCGGGGCCGTCGGCGGCGCGGCCCTCGCGAACGCGATGTTCGCCGAGCCGCTGGTGAGCTTCTCGGCGCACGACCGGTCAGCCGGTCACCTCGTGCTCGGTGAGGTGGTGGCCACCGCCGGGCTGGTCTGGCTCGTCCTCGGCCTGGCCCGCGCCGGACGCTCCGGGCTCACGCCGGCCGCGGTCGCCTCGTACATCGGCGCGGCGTACTGGTTCACCTCGTCCACCAGCTTCGCCAACCCCGCGGTCACCATCGGCCGCGCGTTCACGGACACCTTCGCCGGCATCGCGCCCGCGTCCGTCGCCCCGTTCGTCGCCGCCCAGTTCCTCGGTGCGGCCATCGGCCTCGGCCTGGCCGCCGCCTGCTTCGGCCGCCAGGCCCCCGCCCCCACCCCCGCACCCTCATAC
>NZ_SMKC01000586.1 GCF_004348315.1 Streptomyces sp. 8K308
GGGGAGGGGGTGCGGTCGGGGAAGAGCAGGCCGTCGCAGACGAAGTTGCCGTCGTGGAGTTCCTCGCCGAAATCGCCGCCGTAGGCGAAGTAGTGGCGGCCGTCCGGGGTGCGCTTGGGCAGGCCGTGGTCGATCCACTCCCACACGAAGCCGCCCTGGCAGCGCTCGTACGTCTCGAACAGGTGCTGGTAGTCGGCGAGTCCGCCGGGGCTGTTGCCCATGGCGTGCGCGTACTCCACGAGCAGCAGCGGCAGCGAACGCCGACGGGCGTCCAACTCGGGGTCGTCCAACGGCGGCTCCTCGCGGCGGCCGATGGCCTCCACCTCGTCGTGCGGCGCGTACATCCGGGAGTAGAAGTCGCTGTCGCGGTAGGTGGGGTCGTTCTCGTAGTGGACGGCCCGGGAGGGGTCGCGCTCGCGGATCCAGGCCGCCATCTCCGACAGGCCCTGTCCGGCTGAGCACTCGTTGCCGAGGGACCACACCACCACGGAGGGGTGGTTCTTGTCGCGTTCGACCATGCGCCGGGCTCGGTCGAGCAGGGCGGGGGTCCACCGCTCGTCGGCGACGGGGTTGCCGCGCCAGCCGGGGAAGGCGCAGAAGCCGTGGGTCTCCAGGTCGCACTCGTCGACGACCCACAGGCCCAGCTCGTCGCACAGGTCGAGGAACGCCGGGTGGGGCGGGTAGTGGCTGGTGCGGACGGCGTTGATGTTGTGCCGCTTCATCAGCAGGATGTCGCGCCGCATCGTCTCCAGGTCCAGCGTCCGCCCGGTCTCGGGGTGGAACTCGTGCCGGTTGACGCCGCGGAAGAGGATCCGCCGGCCGTTGGCCCTGAACACCCCGTCCACCACCCCGACGGTGCGGAACCCGATCCGCAGCGGGACCCGCTCACCCGAGGTCGCCAACTCCCCGTCGTACAGCCTGGGCACCTCCGCGCTCCAGGGCTCGACGACCACGTCGGCCTCCTCACCGGTCCCGAGGTCCAGGCTCAGTTCCGGCACGGTGACGCGGCCGGGGACGTCGCAGTCGACGCGCAGGGTACCCAGGCCCGTGGTGTGGTCGTACCCGGCGTGGACGAAGAAGTCGGCCGGCGATCCGGCCGGGCGGTGGAGCAGCGTCACGTCGCGGAAGATGCCGGGCAGCCACCACATGTCCTGGTCCTCCAGGTAGCTGGCGGCCGACCACTGGTGCACGCGGACCGCCAGCACGTTGCCGCGCCGCCGCAGCAGCGCCCCCACCGCGAACTCGTGCGGCAGCCGCGAGCCCGTGAACCACCCGAGCTCCCGGCCGTTGAGCCACACCCGGGCGAAGGACTCCACGCCGTCGAAGCGCAGCACGCTCTCCCCGTCCACCGGCCAGTCCTCGGGCAGGTCGAAGACGTGGCGGTGGTCCCCCGTGGGGTTCTCGGTCGGCACCCGCGGCGGGTCGACGGGGAAGGGGTAGTCGCTGTTGGTGTAGGCGGGTGCCCCGTGTCCCTGGAGCACCCAGTGCCCGGGCACGGTCACCCGGTCCCAGCCGCCGGTGTCCGCGTCGTCACCCACGAACCGGGTGCCGGTGCCCTCGACCGTGCCCGAGAGCCGGAACGCCCAGGAGCCGTTCAACGACAGCCGCGCGGCGTCGGAGCGGGCGTACCAGGCGCGGGCGGGCCGCGTGCCGCTGCCGGGGGAGCGGTCCTCGTGACAGGGAAGCCGGTCGTCCGCTGGCCGGATGTCCATGCGTCTCCTCGGATGTCGGGCGGCGCGTCCCTCGTGGCCACGCCGCCGCTGGTGCTGTCTGGGCTGTCGCCTGTCGCCTGTCGCCTGTCGCCTGTCGACGCGTCGCCGGGGGGCGGGCGTGGCCGCGGCCCCGGGAGGGACTGGCGG
>NZ_SMKC01000587.1 GCF_004348315.1 Streptomyces sp. 8K308
CCTCGGCCCTCGTTTCGGAGACGCCGCCCGTCGTTTCGGACGCGGCCGGCACCGTTTCGGGGACGCCGACCGGCGTTTCGGAGACGGCTCCCGAGCCCCGGCGGGAGGTCTCCCGGAGCGTCAAGATCGCGCTCGGGATCGGCACCGTCGTCGGCGCGCTGCTCATCGGCGTGATCGGCTTCTACCTGTCCTTCGGGAACCTCTCGTTGGCCGGCCACACCATGTTCGGGTTCTCCATGGAGGACGCGCCGCTGTTCGCGATCGGCGTGGACGCGGCGATCGTGACGTGCCTGGTCATGGACCTGTTCATGGCCGCGATCCGCACCTCCTGGCCGATCCTGCGGCTCCTGGCCCACACCATGACCGGCGCGTCGATCTACTTCAACGCCGCAGCTCACGGCGCCATCAGCGAGAACATCGACAAGGCCATCTCGCACGGCCTCATGCCGGTGCTCTTCGTCATCGGCACCGAGGCCGGCCGCCGGATCCTCGTGCACCAGGCCGCGCTGCCGGCCGACCACGACGTCATCCCCGGCCACCGCTGGATCCTGGCCCCACGCTCGACCTGGCGGATCTTCCACACCATGCGGATGTGGCGGGTCGGCTACGCCAAGGCCATGGAACGGCAGCGCGAGCGGGCCATCTTCGACGCCTGGAACGAGTACAAGGCCCACCTGGCCAAGTCCAAGTTGGCTGAGGGCAGCGAGGAAGCCCTCGCCCTGCTGCCCAAGCGCCTCGCCCCGTTCGGCCTCACCGTCGACGAGGCCCTGGCCCTGCCCGACGCGATGGCCCGCCAGGAGCTGCGCCGGCAGCAGGAGGCCGACAAGCGCGCCCGCCAGCTCGAGCTCGACAAGGAGCGCGCCGAGCACGAGGCGGAGAAGGAACGCATCGCGCACCGCAAGGAGAAGAGCCTGCTCAAGGCCGATCTGAGGGCCGCTGAGGGCGTCGCTGCGGCTAACTCCGACGCGGCGATCGCCGCCGCGCAGACCCAAGCGCAGGCGACCGCGACGGCCGCCGCCCGAGCCGCGGAGTTGGAGGAGACGGCGCTGGAGTCGGCGGCCGTCGCGGAGGCCCGGGCCCGCCGGGCGGAAGCGGACCGCAAGGAGGCCGTGGAGCGCGAGGCCCAGGCCGCCGCCGACGCCCGCGCCGCAGAGTTGGAGCGGCGGGCGGCAGAGCAGCGGCAGGCGGCCCGCGTCGCTGACGCGGCCGCGGAACTGGAGGCCGCCGCGAAGGAGACGGCGGCCGCTGCCGAAGCCCGCCTCCGCGCTGCCGAAGCCGACCAGCTCGCCGCCGAAACCGAGCGGGACGCTGCCGAAACCCGGCGCGCCGCTGCCGAACTCGACCGGCTCGCCGCCGACGAAAAGCGGCGCCAGGAGGCGGCTCTCGCTGAGACGCTGCGCGCTCGGGAGGCTGCCGCCGAAGCCGAGCTGCGTGCTGCCGAAATGCGGTTGGCCGCTGCCGAAATCGAGGAGCGTGCGGTCGAAATGGAGGACCGGGCGCGACTGTCCCCGAGGCAGCGAGCGGTCCTGAAGGTGAAGCGCATGATCGAGGCCGCCGGCGGCCTGCCCGAGGCGGTCGCGTTGGCGGACATTCAGCGGGAGTGCGGGGTGTCCTCCCCGGCGACCGCGTCCGAGTACCGCCAGGAGGCCGCGCAGCTCCTGGCGGAAGGGGCCGCCCGGCCCGACCAGGCCTAGCCCGCCCTTCCCCGCACCACCTGTGGGGCCGCGCCGAACACCCGGCGCGGCCCCACTCCTGTTGTGACCTGCATGTTCTGGCGTTGCTGCTGCCGCTCCCGACCATTCCCCTCCCGGTCGGGCGCGGTTGTGGGACCGCCAGGCCCCCGCCCTTCAACCCACCAC
>NZ_SMKC01000588.1 GCF_004348315.1 Streptomyces sp. 8K308
GGGCGCGGTCAGGCCGTTGGACGCGCCGTCCTGGTTGACCGCCGAACCACGGATCACGGCCAACACCTGGTGCCCGTGACGCCGGGCGTCCGAGAGCCGCTCAAGCAGCAGCAACCCCACGCCCTCGCCCCAGCCGGTGCCGTCGGCTGAGGCGGAGAACGCCTTGCACGTGCCGTCCGGGGAGAGCCCACGCTGGATGCTGAAGGAGAAGAAGAGCCCCGGCGTGGCCATCACGGTGGCGCCGCCGGCCAGCGCCAGGTCGCACTCGCCGTTGCGCAGGGCCTGGGCGGCCTGGTGGAGGGCGACCAGCGAGGACGAGCAGGCGGTGTCGACGGTGACGGCCGGTCCCTCGAGTCCGAGGGTGTAGGCGATGCGGCCGGAGGCGACGCTTCCGGTCTTGCCGGTGAGGAGGTAGGCGCCGACCGCGTTGTCGGCCTGGTGCAGCATCGGCCCGTAGTCCTGGGTCATGATCCCGGTGAACACGCCCGTCCGTGAGCCACGGAGTGCGGCGGGCTGGATGCCGGCGCGTTCCAGGGTCTCCCAGGCGACTTCGAGCAGCAGCCGTTGCTGCGGTTCGATGGCCAGCGCCTCGCGGGGGCTGATGCCGAAGAACTCGGCGTCGAAGGCGTCCGCGTCCGGCAGGAATCCGCCGCGCCGGGCGTAGGAGGTGCCGGGGTGGTCCGGGTCCGGGTGGTACCAGGGGCGGCGGTCCCAGCCCCGGTTGGCCGGCACCTCGCCGACCGCGTCCCGTCCCTCGGCGACCAGCCGCCACAGCTCCTCGGGCGAGGTGACGCCACCCGGGAAGCGGCAGCCCATGGCGACCACGGCGACCGGCTCGTGGCGAGGGTCGGCGCCTGGCCCCGTGCCGGCGGCCGGCGTCTCCGCCGGGACGACGGCGGCCGGGCCGCGCAGGGCATCGGCCAGGTGGCGGGCGAGGGCCAGCGGCGTGGGCTGGTTGAACAGCAGTCCGCTGGGCAGCCGCAGCCCGGTAGCCGCGCCGAGCCGGTCCCGCAGTTCGACGGCGGTGAGCGAGTCGAACCCGAGGTCTTGGAAGGTCCGGCCGGTCTCCACGGTGGCGGCGCGGGCGTGGCCGAGTACCCGGGCGACGTGGGTGCGGACGAGGTCGAGCAGGGTGTGCTCGGCCTCCCGGGGCGACAGCGAGGCGAGGCGGGAGCCGAGATCGCCGGCCGCCGGGCCGGCCGGCTGCCGGCCGGCGCGCCGTCGCAGGGTGCGCACCTCCGCGAGCGCGTCGAACAGCGGGTGCGTGAGCGCGTCGGGCCGCTCGGCGGCGAGTGCCTCCCAGTCGGGGTCGGCGACGACGAGGGCGTCGCCGCCGCCTTCGGCGAAGGCCAGGGTGGCGGCGGCGAGTTCGGGGGGCAGCGGGCGCAGCGCGGTGCCGGTCGACGCCCAGGCGATGAGGGTGGCGGGCGCGCCGGCGGCGCGGCGGGCCCGGGCGAGCGCGGCGAGGCCGGCGTTCGTGGCGACCGTCGCCGGGTCCTCCGGCAGGAGGGGCGCGACTGCGAACGGGGTGATCACCACGAAGGCCGACAGCGGCCGGTCGCGGGTGAGCCGGTCGAGGTGGACGGCCGCGCCCGGCACGGCCGGGTGGGTCACGACGGCCGGCGGCGAGCCCTCGGGGAGCGCGGCGAGGGCCCGTCGGAGGGTCGCCGGATCGGCCGGGTCGCCGGGGACCGCGGTGACCACGGGGACCTCGACCGCGGCGTCGGTGGTCAGCGCGCGGGCCAGCTCATGGGCCTGGTTCTGCGTCGCGCCGGCCAGCACCAGCGGTCCGCGGCGGCTCAGCTGGGCGGCGATGGCGGCGGCCTCCGGGCCCGGCGCCCAGGTGAGCAG
>NZ_SMKC01000589.1 GCF_004348315.1 Streptomyces sp. 8K308
GGGTCGCGCCCGCCGCGGGGGCGGGGATGACCATCTGCAGCGGCTCCTCGGCCGGCTCGGCGCCCTGCGGGGCACTCTCCGGCGCGAAATCGTTCGCGGAATCGTTCACCTTGTCGAGGGACTCCTCGGCGTCGTTCACGTTCGAGTGGTCGACCGGGCGGCGCCGCGAACGCTGCCAGATCGCCGCGCTCGCCACCACCAGGAGCACCGCCACCGCGGCCACGCCCCAGTCGCCGCGCTCCGCGAGCAGCGCGCCGAGGGCGCCCACCAGGCCGGCCGCCGGCAGCGTCAGGAACCAGGCCGCCACCATCCGGCGCGCCGTCAACCAGCGCACCACGCCACCGGCGCGGCCAAGACCCGAGCCCATCACGGCGCCCGAGCAGACCTGGGTGGTGGAGAGCGCGAAGCCCATGTGCGAGGAGGCCAGGATGGTGGTCGCCGCGCTGGTCTGGGCGGCGAAGCCCTGCGGCGGCTGGATGTCGGTGAGGCCCTTGCCCATGGTGCGGATGATCCGCCAGCCGCCCAGGTAGGTGCCGAGCGCGATGGCCACGCCGGCCGAGGCGATCACCCACAGTGGCGGGTCGGCCCCGGGTGCGAGCGAGCCGCCGGCGATCAGCGCCAGCGTCATCACGCCCATGGTCTTCTGCGCGTCGTTGGTGCCGTGCGCCAGCGAGACCAGCGCGGCCGAGGCGATCTGCCCGGTGCGGTAGCCGCCGGCGGTGGCCTGCTCGTCGGCGCCCCGGGTGACGCGGTAGGTCAGCCGGGTGGCCAGCATGGCCGCGACCCCCGCGACCAGCGGCGCGGCGATCGCCGGGATCAGCACCTTGGTCACCACCGCGTCCCCGTTGACCGCGCCCAAGCCGACGGACGCCACGGTGGCGCCGATCAGGCCGCCGAACAGCGCGTGCGAGGAGCTGGAGGGCAACCCGGCCAGCCAGGTCAGCAGGTTCCACACGATGGCGCCCACGAGACCCGCGAAGATGACTTCGGGCGCGATGCCCGCCTCCTCGTCGATGATGCCGCCGGAGATGGTTCTGGCGACCTCGACGGAGAGGAAGGCTCCGACCAGGTTGAGCGCGGCCGACATGGCCACGGCCGCCTTGGGGGTCATCGCCCCGGTGGAGATCGTCGTGGCCATCGCGTTGGCCGTGTCGTGGAAGCCGTTGGTGAAGTCGAACGCCAGGGCCGTGATGATCACGATCGCGATCAACAGCGTGATGTGTTCCATGTACCGGACAATCGCTCGACGGTCGGGTGAACAAGCGCCGTTAACGTAAGGTGAAGAGGTGAACGGTGGGTGAACTCCCGGCGGCCGGTAGCTGGCGCTCGCCGATGGGCTTCGCGGCAGCTCATGTGGACCCCGGAGTGCGGGGTTTGAGCTTTAGAGCCTCGAACGGAGAAACTGCTCGCGTGACGTCCCGAACTCCGCGTGAGCCCCGGTTGCGACTTGTCCCACAGACGCCCTCCCAGCGCCCCACGGCGCCTAGGCGAACGGCGGTCGCCAGACGCGCCCCCAAGCCCCCAAGAGGCATCGCGCCCCAGGACCGCCTGGCCAGGCAGGCCCGCGGCCTCCTCGCCGAAGCCGTCCGGCTGGCCCACTGGGCCCAGCGCGCCGGCGTCTCACCCGAGACCGACGTCCGGCGGGCCGCCACCGAACTCGGCATGACCGAGGCCCAGGTCCGCGACCGCTGGAGCCATGCCAGGCTCGCCGGCCTCGTCGAACCCGCGGCCGACGGCGCGCCGGTCACGGCCGGCTGGCGACTGCGCGCCTGGGAGCACGACGACACGGCGGCGCTGCGCGGCTGGGTCGCGCTCTTCGACGCCTGGTCCCTGGCC
>NZ_SMKC01000058.1 GCF_004348315.1 Streptomyces sp. 8K308
CACCCGGCCAACGCCGCGAGCAGCACCCCCACACCCGCCTCATGCCGGCAACCTACCTCCGCCGACCGGGCGCTCACCCGCAGACGGCGTGTGTCGGGGATCGGCCCGGCATGGCCGTTCGAGATGTGGCGCGGGCGGGGTGGGCCCAGACTCGAAGGGCGGGGCCGTCGGGGCCCGGCCGACTCGTTCGCCATCCGGGAGAGCCGCATGACCACCACACGGAACACCACGCTGCCCGGGATGAGCCCAGCCGACCGGAAGCGGGTGGTGACGCGGCTGCTGCTGCCCACCGTCGCGGAGGGGCTCGTCCAGCGTCGCCCGACCGTCATGGCGCTCGCCGAGCGACTGGGGGCTGACCAGGCGGCCATCGACACCGTCCGCGAGCTCCGCGACCGCTACGGGCGCGGGCCGCTCGGGCTGCGGGCCGCCGGCCGCTCCATGGTGCTGCTGCTCGACCCCGACGACCTGGCGCGGGTGCTGAGCGAGAGCCCGGAGCCGTTCACCCCGGCCGTGCTGGAGAAGCGCCGGGCGCTCGAGCAGTTCCAGCCGCACGGCTCGCTGATCAGCGTGGGTCCCGAGCGCCGCGAGCGCCGGCGGGTCAACGAGCTGGCCCTGGAGCCCGAGCGGCCGCTGCACCACATCGCGCCCTCGGCCGTGCGGCGGATCCGCGAGGAGGCGCTCACCGTGCGCAAGCGCGCCGAGGCCACCGGCCTGACCTGGGACGACTTCGCCGCCGGCTGGTGGCGGTCGGTGCGGCGGCTCGTGCTGGGCGACGCCGCCCGCGCCGACCGCCGCCTCACCGACTCGCTGGCCAGCCTGCGGACCGCCGCCAACTGGTCCCTGCTGCGGCCCGTGCGCCGCAGGACGCGCACCGAGTTCCTCGCGAGGCTGCGCCGCTACGCGACCCAGGCCGGCGAGGACACCCTGGCCGGCGGGCTGCGCGGCCTGGACGTGGCCCCGGGCACCGACCCCGTTGGCCAGGTGCCGCACTGGCTGTTCGCCTTCGACGCGGCCGGCGCCGCGACCCTGCGCACCCTGGCGCTGCTGACCGGCCACCCCGGGCGGCTCGCCAAGGCGCGCGCCGAGTTCGCCAGCGCCGACCTGTCACGCCCGCACGCCCTGCGCTACCTGCGGGCCTGCGTGCTCGACGCGACGCGCCTGTGGCCCACCACCCCGCTGCTGCTGCGCGAGTCCACCCTCGACACCCTCTGGCGTGGCGCGCTGGTGCCGGCCGGCACCGCCTTCGTCGCCCACACCCCCTACTTCCACCGCGTCGAGGCGGCCGGCCCCTACGGGGACGAGTTCGAACCCGAGATCTGGCTCGACGGCCGGGCGGAACGCGATCCGGCGCTGGTCCCGTTCAGCGCCGGGCCCGCCCGCTGCCCGGGCGAGAACCTGGTGCTGCTGACCGCGAGCACCTGGCTGGCCGCGCTGCTCGAGGACCACAGCTACCGCCTCGACTCGCCCGTACGCCCCCGCGTCGGGGAGCCCATCCCGGCCACCCTCAACCACTTCTCGCTGCGCTTCACCGCCCAGGCCGGCTCCGCCCTGGTTTGAGCGCGGGACTCCTGGGCACCCGGGCGTCGTGCCCGACAGCGCCCTGACCGTGGTCATCGCCACCCGCGACCGGTGTGACCGGCTCGCGGGCACCCTGCGGCGGCTCACCGAGCTGCCAGAGAACCCGCGGATCCTCGTCGTGGACAACGCCTCGACCGACGGCACCCGACGCATGCTGGCCGAGCGCTTCCCCGCCGTGCGGACGCTCGGCCTGCCCGTCAACCGGGGGGCGCTGGCCCGCAACGAGGGGGTGGCCGCCGCCCCCGGCCCCTACGTGGCCTTCAGCGACGACGACTCCTGGTGGGAGCCGGGCTCGCTGGCCCGCGCCGTCGAGCTGCTCGAGGCCGAGCCCCGCGTCGGCCTGGTCGCCGCCCGCACCCGGGTGGCGCCGGACGGCACGCCCGACCCGATCGACGAGCTGCTGGCCGGCTCCCCGCTGCGCGGCCCGGCGGGGCTGCCAGGACCGCCCGTCCTCGGCTTCCTCGGCTGCGCCGCCGTGGTGCGCCGCAGCGCCTTCCTGGCGGCCGGCGGCTTCCACCCGCTGCTGTTCTTCGGCGCCGAGGAGACCCTGCTGGCCTACGACATGGCCGCCACCGGCTGGATCCTCTGCCACGACCCGCGCGTCATCGCCGTGCACGGTCCCGACCCCGGGCCCCGGCCCGGCCGTGCCACCGTGATCCACCGCAACGAGGCGCTCACCGCCTGGCTGCGCCGGCCGCTGCCGGTGGCCCTGGCCCACACCTGGCGGCTGGCCCGCCGGTCCCTCGGCGACGGCAGCGCCCGCGGCGCCCTGGCCCAGCTGCTGCTCAGGCTGCCCGCGGCGCTCGCCGCCCGCCGCCCGCTGCCGGCCGCGGTGGAGGCCGCCGCCCGCCATGTGGAGCTGGCCCGTGACACCGCACGCTGAGCCCCGGGTCACCGTGCTGGTGATCACCCACGACCGGCGCCACGAGCTGCTGCACACCCTGGACCGGCTCGCCGAACTGCCGGAGCGGCCACCGGTCGTGGTCGTCGACAACGGCAGCACCGACGGCACGGCACACGCCGTGGCGCACCGGCACCCCGAGGTCACCCTGCTGCGCCCCGGCGCCAACCTGGGCGCCGTGGGCCGCAACCTCGGCGCCCGCCACATCACCACCCCCTACATTGCCTTCTGCGACGACGACACCTGGTGGGAGCCGGGCTCGCTCGGCCGGGCGGTCGACCTGCTCGACGCCCACCCGGAGGTCGCCACCGTCACGGCCAGGATCGTGGTCGAGCCCGACGGCCGCGAGGACCCCATCGTCGAGGAGCTGCGCCACTCGCCGCTGCCGCGCCCCGCCGGGCTGCCGGGCCCCGCGCTCGGCTCGTTCCTGGCCGGGGCCACCGTGCTGCGCGCCGACGTCTTCCGGCGGGCCGGCGGCTTCTCGCCCCGCCTCTGGCTTGGCGGCGAGGAGGAGCTGCTGGCCGCCGACCTGATGGCCGCCGGCCGGTGGCTGCTGTTCGACGAGGAGATGCTGGTGCACCACCGCCCCTCGACGCTGCGTGACCCGACCCGCCGCCGAGCCGACGGCATCCGCAACACCCTCTGGTTCACCTGGCTGCGCCGCACCCCGCGCTCGGCCCTGCGCCGCACCGCCGCCGTGCTCGGATCGGTGCCGAGGGACCTCACCACGGCCCGGGCGCTGGCGCGCGCCGCCGCCGGCATCCCCTGGGTGCTGCGGGAGCGCCGGTCGCTGCCCGTCGAGGTGGACCGCCGTCTGACGCTGCTCGAGGAGGCCCAGCGCACCTCCAAGGCGCGCCGCTACGTCGGCTGACCCGCCGCTACGTCGGCTGACCCGGTGTCGGCTGACCCGGTGTCGGCTGAGCCGGGTCGGCCGCGGCCAGCACGTACTCGAGCGCGGCCACCGCCTGCCGCGGGCCGATCCGCAGCAGCCTGGGGTCGGGGCGCGCACCGTGCGGGTCGCCGACCCGGGGCCCTCTCTCCGGCCCGGGGCACCACAGCGCCCGGTGGCGCGGCAGCCGGGGCGGCCCCCAGAGCCGGGGCGAGACGGGCCCGAACAGCACCACGGAGGGCGTGCCGTGCGCCGTCGCCAGGTGCGCGACGCCGGTGTCGCCCACCAGCACCGCGGCCGCCCCGGCGATCAACGCCGAGAGACGGTCGAAGGAGAGGCCGGTCAGCACCGCGCCGGCCGGCAGCCCGGCCAGCGCCGCCACCCGCCGGGCCAGCGGCTCCTCGCCCGAGCCCGCCGTCACCACCACCCGGCGCGGCGCCAGCGCCTCGGCCACCGCCGCGAACCGCTCGGCGGGCCAGCGCCGCGCCCCCGCCTCGGCACCCGGATGCAGCACCACGGCCCCGGGCGCGGGGGACGGCGTCCGGGGCGCGGCGATGCCCACCCGGGAGGGATCGGCCGGCATCCCGTGCCAGCCGAGCAGCCGGCACCAGCGGTCCCGCTCGTGCTCCCACGCCCGCCAGGCCGGGCCCGGGGGCCTGGCGTAGCCGATCAGCCGCCGGGGCCGCAGCGTCCGCAGCGGCTCGACGCTCAACGGACCGCAGCCGTGCAGGTCGACCGCGAGCCGCGGCGGCGGGCCGCGCCAGGGGATGGCGCGCGGCACGCCGCGGCCGGCCTCCTCAGCCGGCAGCAGCTCGTCGACGACGCCCGTGGCGGCGGCCGCGTCGGCCAGCGCGGCCGGTGCCGCCAGCGTCAGCCGGTGGTCGGGGAAGGCGCGCCGCAGCGCGTGCAGCGCCGGCACGGCCGTCAGCAGGTCGCCGAGTCCGAGCGCCCGCAACACCAGGACGCGTTCGGGCCGTTCGCCGGTCATGACCGGCAGCGGGCGGCCCGTCGGGCGAGGTCAGTCGTGGAGTGGCCGTCCAGGTACGGCAGCACCAGGGTCTGGCCGTTCCACTCGCGCAGCTCGGCCGCCTCGGGCAGGTCGCGGACGCTGTAGTCGCCGCCCTTGACCCAGATGTCGGGCCGCAGCGCCCGCAGCAGCCGCTGCGGCGTGTCCTCGTCGAACTCCGCCACCGCGTCGACGCAGCCGAGCCCGGCGAGTACCCGGATCCGGTCGGCGGCGCGGTTCAGCGGCCGGCCAGGGCCCTTGAGGCGGCGGACCGAGTCGTCCGAGTTGACGCACACGATCAGCAGGTCGCCGGTGCGCCGCGCGTTCTCCAGGAACTGCACGTGGCCGGCGTGCAGCAGGTCGAAGCAGCCGCCGGCGGCCACCACCGTGCCGCCGCGCGCCCGCACCCGGTCGGCGAGGGCGGTGATCTCGTCGAGCCGTCGCGGCTTGGCGGTCCGCGCGCCGTCCGGGGCCGTCCCGGCCGCCGGGCGGCCGCCGCTGTGCCAGAGTCCGCGGCGCGCGCCGTCCTGCGTGACGAAGGCCGCGGCGGCCTGGGTCGCGACGTCGGCGGCCTCCGGCGGCAGGCCGCCGTCCGCGAAGACCGCGGTCGCGGTCGCCGCGAAGCAGTCGCCGGCCCCGCACGGATCGCCCTCGCCGCACGCGTCGACCGGCAGGTACAGCGGGTCGTCGCAGTACGCGCGGGTCAGCACCGCGCCGCGCTCGCCCAGCGTGACGGCGACCGAGTGCGACCGCCAGCGCTCGGCGAGCAGCGAGCCGCGCCTGCTGTGCGCGCGCAGCGAGTCGTCGGCGTCCTCGACGGCGGCCCCGGGGGCCGCCCGATGGTGCCGCAGGAACCAG
Source organism: Streptomyces sp. 8K308 (assembly GCF_004348315.1). Classification (GTDB taxonomy): domain Bacteria; phylum Actinomycetota; class Actinomycetes; order Streptomycetales; family Streptomycetaceae; genus Streptomyces. The sequence goes on from NZ_SMKC01000058.1 coordinate 5,233, forward strand.
CGGGCCTCGCGCTCGTTGGGCGTCGCCATCCGGACGCCGGCGACCGGCGGCTCGCCGCGCGGGTGCGGATCCCAGACGACGGGCACCCGCTGGGCGGCCCGCCGCAGCGCGGCGCGGACCGAGGCCACCGTGCCGAGGCCGTAGTCGGCCACCAGCACCGCGCCCGCCGCGTCGAGCGCCGCGAGCGCCGCGCGTCCCGGCGGCCCCGGGGCGCCGCCGCCGTGGTCCATCCGCATCAGCGGCCGGTCGCCGGCCAGCACCCGGCACTTGACCGGCAGCGTGCCGTCGAGCGGCAGCTCGGCGAGCCGCACCCCGGCGGGGAGCAGCGCGCGCACCGTCTCGCTGGCCTCGTCCCGGCCGAGCGCGGTCACCAGGACCACGTCCCGACCGTCGCGCGCCGCGAGCGCGGCGGCGAGACCCGCGCCGCCCGGCCGGCACCGCTCGGCCGCCACGTCCACCACGGGCACCGGCGCGTCCGGCGCGAGACGGCCCGCCTCGCCGGTGATGTCCCGGTCGAGCAGCACGTCCCCCACCACGACGATCGGCCGTCCGCTCATGAGCTCTCCTCCGTGAGCACGGCGGCGGGCGCGGTCACGGCGCGGCCAGCCGCCGCGAGTTCCTCGTCGAACGCCTCGCACACCAGGTGCAGCGCCAGCAGGTGCATCTCCTGCACCGTGGCGGGCGACGGCGTCTCGACGCTGACCACCGAGTCGGCCTGCGCCGCCAGTGGGTTGGGGCGCGGCCCGGTCATCGCCCACACCCGCACGCCGGCCGCTCGGGCGGCGGTCGCCGCGTCCAGCAGGTTGTCGCTGCGGCCCGAGGTGGACAGCAGCACCAGCACGTCGCCGGGGCGGCCGTGCGCGGCGATCTGCCGGGCGAACACCTCGTCGAAGCCGTAGTCGTTGCCGATGGCGGTCACGGCCGAGGTCTCCGCGTGCAGGGCGATCGCCGAGTAGGGGCCGCGCTCCCCGGCGTACCGGCCGACGAACTCGGCGGTCAGGTGCTGCGCCTGGGCCGCGCTGCCGCCGTTGCCCGCGGCGAGCAGCCGCCCGCCCGAGGTGAGGACGACCGCGAGCCGGCGGCCCCACTCGGCGGCCTCGGCGAGGCCCGCCTCCTGATCGCCCTGGAAGTGCCGCAGCGCACGCCGCAGCGACTCGCAGTGCGCATGCGCGGTGGCTGATGAGCTCACGGGTGCTCCTCTCGGTCGGTCTCGCCGCCGGCCTCTCATGGCCGGCGGCTGCTTCGTTCCTCGGTCGGCCCACACGGTCCCGCGCTCACACCCGGTACCCGAGCACGGCCGGGTGGCGGCTGTGGAGGCTCTGGTAGATCGCCTCGGTGGCCTCCGCCACCGACGCCCAGCGGTAGCGGGTCAGCACCCGCCGCCGGCCGGCCGCCCCGCAGGCGGCGCGCTCTGCCGGGTCGGCGAGCAGCCCGTCGACCGCCTCGGCCAGGGCCGCCGGGGCGCCGGGCGGCACGAGACGTCCGGTCGCCGGGTCGGCCACGGTGTCCCGCTGCCCGCCGACGGCGCTGGCCACCACCGGCACGCCGCAGGCCATGGCCTCCAGCGGCACGATGCCGAACGGCTCGTAGTAGGCGGGGCACAGCACGACGTCGGCGCTCCTGATCAGCGCGGGCACCTCGGGGCGCGGCACGGCGCCGGTGAACCGCACCCGGTCGGCGACGCCGTGCAGCGCCGCGATCCGCCGCAGCCGCCGCACCTCGGGGTCGTCCGCCACCGCGGTCCCGGCCGCGCCGCCCGCGATGACCAGCTCGGCCTCCGGGATCCCGGCCAGCGCCTCGATCGAGACCTCGGCCCCCTTGCGCCGCACCAGGCGGCCGAGCTGCAGCAGCCGGTGCCGCTTCCGCCGGCCCGGCTCCCCGGGCGCGGCGCCGGGCGCCGGGGCGAACCACTCCGGGTCGACGCCGCAGGGCACGACCCGCACCCGGTCGGCCGGCACGCCGAGCGCGGCCAGCTCGGCCACCTCGTCCCGGCAGGTCGCCACGGTGACGTCGCAGCCGTTGCCGATCTGCCGCTCCCAGTCGACGCGACCCGGGGGGCTGGTGTCGGCGGCGCCCTGGTGGCGGCGCTTGACGCTGCCGAGGGCGTGGAAGGTGTGCGCGAAGGGGATGTCGAGCGCCCGGGTCGCCCACCAGGTCGCCAGGCCCGACATCCAGAAGTGCGAGTGCGCCACGTCGGGTGGTCGCCGCAGCCACTCCCGCTCCAGACGCTCGCTGAACTCCGGCATGTAGGGCAGCAGTTCGTCCTTGGGCACGGGTTCGGCCGGCCCGGCCGTCACGTGCCGCACCTCGATCCCGTGGCCGAGCCGCACGGTGGGCGGCAGCGCGCCCGAGTCGCGGCGGGTGTAGACGGTCACCCGGTGACCGCGCGCCGCCAACTCCCGCGCCAGCTGCGCCACGTGCACGTTCTGCCCGCCGGCGTCCTCGCCGCCGAGCGCCGCCAGCGGGCTGGCGTGCTCGGAGACCAGTGCGACGTCGAGTCGCTCGCCCCGTTCCTGTCCCGGTCGGGTCATCAGCGGATCACCTCTTCCAGCAGCCGGTCCCAGTCGCCGAGGAAGCGTTTGAGCCCGTACCGCGATAGCGCCGCCTGCCGGGCCGCGTCCCCCACGCGGCGCGCCGCCTCCGGGTCGCGCGTGAAGTGTTCGGCGGCCTCGGCCAGCACCTCGGGCCTGGTGGAGAGCACCCCGGCCTCGGGGGGCACCGCCTCGACGGCCTCGGTGGTGGCCAGCGCGACCACCGGCATCCCCAGGTGCATGGCCTCGATCAGGGAGAGCCCGAGCGACGTCCAGCGCACCGGGTGCAGGTAGAGCCGCCGGCGGGCCAGCTCGCCGTGCATCGCCTCCTGCGGCAGCTCCCACACCCGGCAGCGGTCGGGCGGAGCGCCGATGGCGGTCGGCAGCGCGCGGGTGCCCATGCCGAACACGTCGAGCGGCACCACTGCGGCCAGCGTCGGCAGCAGGTCGGTGCCGGTGACCCGGCCGCGCCGCAGCGGCTCGTTGACGACGACGGCGGCCCGGTCGAGCTCGCCGGTCCAGCGGTGCCCCGGGTCCACCACGCCGTGCTCGACGACGGCGGTGCGGGTACCGCCGTTGTCCCAGAAGAGCCGGTTGAAGTGGGTGACGTGGACCAGGGTCACGTCGTCCCGGTCGGCGACCGGGTGCCTGGTGTGCGGCACGTTGCCGTCCGGCGCGTTGTGCTCCAGGTACACGGCCGGCAGGTCCCGTCCCGGGCGCCGGCCGCCGAGCCACCGCTCGGCCAGCTCGGCCTCGTGCGGCCGCTGCAGCACCACCACGTCCACCGGCTGCTCGCGCAGCCGCTGCGGCGGGAGCTCCACGACCGAGGACGGCCAGGTCCAGCTCCGTGCCCGACCGAGGCCGTCCGGGCCGCGGTCGGGGAGCACGGGCAGCAGATAGGTGTGGTTGCCCTGTACGAACGCCGTCGTCCACGAACCGTGGACATGCCAGAGAAGGATGTTCATGTCCGCGCCTTTCGTCCGAGGGAGTCGCAGGGGGGACCACTGACGGTGAGCCGTTGCACGGCGGTCAGGACCTCCTCGTCGGTGATGGAGTCCAGGCACGGATGGCCGGGCACCGGGCACTCCCTGGCCCGGGTGCCGGCGCAGGGGGAGTCCTGCTGGCCGAGCAGCAGGTGGGGCACCTGGTAGGGCAGCCAGCGATCGGCGCTGACCACCGGCGAGAAGAGGCTGATCACCGGGGTGCGGACGGCCGCGGCCAGGTGCGCGGGCCCGGTGTTGCCGACGATGACGAGCCGGGCCCGGCCCAGCACGCCCGCCAGCTCCGGCAGTTGGGTCCTGCCGCCCAGGTCGAGGGCGTGCGGTCCGGCCACCCGCCGGGTCAGCGCCGCCTCGTCGGGGCCTCCGGTCACCACCACCCGGTGTCCAGCCCCGACGAGCGCGGCGACGGCCCGGGCCGACCGCTCGGCGCTCCAGGTCCGCGAGGGCACCGAGGCGCCGGGGTGCACCACCAGGTAGGGGGCGTCGCCGGTGAGGGCGGTGGTGTCGGGCGGCCGGCACACCCGGAGCTCCCCGCTGTCGCCCGCGGGGAGCCGGAAGCCGGCCGCCTCGGTGAGTTCCAGCGCGGCGGCGGCCTCGTGCCGGTAGGGCGCCCGTTGGTGGCGCAGCTGCAGCAGCGAGCCCGGATAGTGCTCGCTGTCGGCGGCGATCCAGGGGACGCCGGCCAGCTTCAGCAGCAGGGCGGCGGGCAGCGGGCTCTGGTGGTGGGAGGCCAGGATCAGCGCCCGGTCGTAGTGGTCGGCCGCGATGCGGCGCACCAGGGCGGTCACCTCGGCCGGGTCGAGCTCGGGTGCCGCGAGCCGCACCCAGGGCGCGTCGTACACCAGCACCCGGTCGACGCCGGGCAGCAGCCGGCCCGCGGCCTCGCCGAGGGGGCCGCACAGCAGCGTGACGGTGCTCGATCCGGCCGCGGCGGCCCGGATCGCGGGCCCGGCCAGCAGCACGTCGCCCGCGCTGTCGAGCCGGACGACCAGCGTGCGGGGTGGGTGGGCGCCGGCACCGGCGACGAGGCGCGCGCTCACGACGCGCCTCCCGGGACCAGGGGCGCGCCGGTCAGCAGCGTCCGCACGGCGGTGAGCAGGTCGGGGGCGCGCAGCGGCGCGGCGGCGACCTCCTCGGTCCTGGTGGCTTCGGTGGGCACCAGCAGGCCGCGGGCCCCGGCGGCGTGCGCCGCCGCGACATCGCCGCCGATGTCGCCGATCACCACCGTGCGGCCCGGTGCCACGCCGAGCGCGGCGCAGGCCGCGGTGACCAGACCCGGGGCCGGCTTGCGGCAGCCGCAGCCGTCGGCGGCCAGGTGCGGGCAGACCGCCCAGACGCCGAACGGGCCGAGCAGCGACTCGATCCGGTGCCGCATGGCCTCGACGTCGGCCCGGCCGAAGCGGCCGGCCGCCACCCCTGACTGGTTGCTGACCACGCCGAGCGCCACGCCGTGCGCGCGCAGCAGGTCGAGCGCCGTCCGCGCCCCGGGGAACACCCGTACGCGCGCCGGGTCGGCGTTGTACGGCACGTCCTCGATCAGCGTGCCGTCGCGGTCGAACAGCACGGCGTCCGGGCCCGGGCCGCGGCGCCCGCGCGGGACGCGGCGGGGCGCGGCCCCGGGTCGGCCGGGGGCGAGAAGCCAGGGGCCTCCGCTGGCTGCCGTGCGGTCAGTCATAGATCAGCGAGTTGCCCGAAATGCCTGATATAAACATGTCGGGCGGCACCGCCCCGCGCGGCCAGAGCCCACGGTGCCGCACCAGGCCCGCGACCCAGTGAGCCACGGCCACCGGCGGGATCGCCACGCTGGTCACGGCCATCAGCCGCAGCTCGGCCGCCGTGCGCGGCCCCGGCCTGATCCGCGCCGCCGCGAACTCGGCGGTGCCGGCCAACCACAGGAGAGCGCCTGCCGCCGCCGCGCGCGGCCGGCCGGCGGCCAGGGCCGCCAGCGCGCCGAGCCCGGCGAGCGTCACCGTCACGTGCCCGGGGAACCGGCCCCGGGGCGCGCGCGCCCGCTTCCGCCAGCCCGGGCCGTGCAGCCGGCCCATCAGCACGTCGTCCGCGTTTCCCGCCTGGGCACGCACCGAGGCCCACGGGCCCGCGAGCCGCACCGGATGCGTGGTCCGCCGCTCGCCCACGGTCAGCAGCCATCCGGCCGCGAGCACGCGCAGCGCCAGGTCGGCGTCCTCGCGGAACGCCCGCCGGAAGCGCTCGTCGAACCCGCCCACGTCCCGCAGCGCGGCCCGCCGGTACACCATGTCCGCCGTGATCCAACTCGCCGACGCCAGGCCCATGGTGCCGCGCTCCCAGTCCGTCGGCCGCCGATGGCTCGGCGCCGGCACCTCGATCCGCCCCTGGATACCGCCGGTGCTCGGGTCGGCGGCCAGCAGGTCGGCCGCGAGCGCCCGCCGCCAGCCCCCGGCCGGCACCACGTCGTCGTCGAGGAAGGCCACCCAGGACTCCGGCACCCGCCGCCACCCCGCGTTGCGCGCCGCCGCCGGCCCACGCCCGCCGCCCGGCACGATCTCCACCAGATCCCGCAGGCTCGGGGGCACCGGCACGTCGAGCGGCTCAGGGTCGCGGGGCGGCCGGTCGTCGACGAGGACGATCCGGGCCGGGGCCGGCCCTTCGCCCTCGGCCAGCGCCGCAAGCAGCCGCCCGAGCGAGGGCCGGCCGAGCGTGGGCACGACCACCGCGTAGGCGGGGACCTCGCCGGCCGTCACGCGCTCCTCCCCCCGCCGCCGAACAGCTCGCGCCGGCGCACCACGAAGGGACCGATCGCCAGCATGTCGACCGGCGCCGAGCCGAAGCACTCGAGCGCGTCCCTGGGATCGTCCACCATCGGCCGGCCGGCCGTGTTCAGGCTGGTGTTCACCACCACGGGCAGCCCGGTGGCCCGCTCGAACTCGGTCAGCATCCGCGCCACCAGCGGCTCGTCGGCCGGGTCGACCGTCTGGATCCTGGCCGTGCCGTCCACGTGCACCACGGCGGGTATCCTCTCCCGCCACTCCGGCCGCACCTCGTGCACGAAGAGCATGTACGGGCTGGGCAGTGGGCCGTCGAAGATCGCCGGCGCGCGGTCGGCGAGCACCATCGGGGCCACCGGCCGGAACTGCTCCCGCCCCTTGATGTCGTTGAGCCGCTCCAGATTCCCCGACCGGCCGGGATGCGCCAGCAGCGAGCGGTGCCCGAGCGCCCGGGGACCGTACTCGGAGCGGCCCTGGAACCAGGCCACCACCGCGTTCTCCGCCAGCGCCCCGGCCACCGCGGCCGCCACGTCCGGCGGCCGTTCGAACGGCACCGCCGCCGTCTTCAGCCACGCCTCGAGCTCCGCGTCCGGCCAGCCTCGGCCGAGCGCCGGGCCCGGCATCGGCCGGGTCGGCGCGGGGTCGGCCACCGCGGCGTGCAGCAGCGCGCCGCCGAGCGCGGTGCCCGCGTCCCCCGACGCCGGCTGCACCCAGACCCGGTCGAACGGGCCCTCGGTCGCGATCCGGGAGTTGGCGACGCAGTTGAGCGCCACCCCGCCGGCCATGGTCAGCACCGCGTCGTGGGTCCGGCCGTGCAGCCAGCGCACCAGGTCGAGCAAGGTCTCCTCGAGCACCGCCTGACCACCGGCCGCCAGGTCGGCGTGGTCCCGCGTCCACGCCTCGCCCGGGCGACACGGCGGACACAGCTCGGCCCACGGCACCCCGGTCGCCACGAAGCCGCCATCCCCGGTCGGGTGCACGTACCGGCGCAGCTCGGGCAGGAACCGGTTCCGGTCCCCGTAGGAGGCGAGCGCCATCACCTTGTACTCGTCACTCGACCGCAGGAACCCCAGGTGCTCCGTCAGCTCCTCGTACACCAGGCCGAGCGAGTGCGGCAGCCGCTGCGCGTGCAGCGCCTCGAGGCGGTCGCCGGCGCGCCTGGCCGCCAGGTGCGAGGCCGACTCGCCGCGCCCGTCGAGCACCAGCACCGAGCAGTGCTCGGCGTCCGGTGCGGCGAAGGCGGAGGACGCGGCGTGTGCCATGTGGTGCGGGACGAACCGCACCTGCTCGGGATCGAGTCCCGGCAGCGCCTCGCACAGGAAGCCGGGGGCCTGCCGCGCGTACTCCTGGCGCAGCCCGTCCCAGGGGTCGTCGAGCCCCAGGTCGCCGGCCGGGGCCGCGAGCGCCGGGTCGTAGGAGTAGGTGACGGCGTCCAGGTCGCCTGGGCGGAGACCGGCCTGGCTCAGGCACCAGGCGGCCGAGCGCTCCGGCAGCTCCCAGGCCGCGAACGGCACGGGACGCTTCCCGTGCTTGCGCCGGGAGAACCGTTCCTCCTCGGCCGCGGCGACCGTCGTGCCGTCGATCACCAGGGCCGCGGCCGGGTCGTGGAAGAGGGCGTTGATGCCGAGCACACGCATGGGACCTCCGGGGAGGGAAGAAACGAGGACGGAAGAAGCGAGGGTGGAGGGACGAGGAGAGGGGACGCGCGGCGCGGTCAGGCCGACCGGTGGGCGCGGAACCAGGAGATGGTGCGGGCCAGCCCGTCGGCCGCGTCGACCGTCGGCTCCCACTGGAGCTTGCCGCGGGCCAGGGTGATGTCGGGGCAGCGCACCATCGGGTCGTCGGTCGGCCGGTCGATCAGCTGGACGCCCGAGGAGGAGCCGGTCAGCCGGATCACGGTGCGGGCGAGCTCCAGCATGGTGATCTCGGTCGGGTTGCCGATGTTGACCGGTCCGCGCAGGTCGGAGGCGGCCATGGCGAGCACCCCGGCGACCGTGTCGTCGACATAGGTCAGCGAACGGGTCTGGCCGCCGTCGCCGGTGACCGTCAGCGGCTCGCCGGCCAATGCCTGTCGGATGAAGGTGGGCACCGCGCGACCGTCGTGGTCGCGCATCCGCGGCCCGTAGGTGTTGAAGAGCCGCACGATGCCGGTGTCGGTGCCGTGCGCCTCGGCCTCGGCCACCGTCAGCGCCTCGCCGAAGCGCTTGGCCTCGTCGTACACGCTGCGCGGCCCGACCGGGTTGACGTTGCCCCAGTACCGCTCGCTCTGCGGGTGCTCGAGCGGGTCACCGTAGACCTCCGAGGTGGAGGCCAGGATGAACCGGGCCCCGTGCCGGCGGGCGAGCGCCAGCGCGTTGCGGGTGCCCAGGCTGCCGGTCTCCAGCGTGTGCAGCGGCAACCGAAGGTAGTCGGCCGGTGACGCCGGGGAGGCGAAGTGGAGCACGAGGTCCACCGGGCGCTCGATCTCGAAGGGCTCGGTGACGTCGGCGCGCAGCATGGTGTAGCCGGGGTGGTCCGACCGGGGGCGCTCATGGTCCGGAAGGGCGGTACACAGGTCGTCGACGCAGGTGACCTCGGTGCCTCGGCTGAGCAGCTCGGCGCAGAGATGGGAGCCGAGGAAGCCCGCCCCGCCGGTGACGACCACGTGCCGGTGGCTGTCGTGCGTGCCTCGCATGCCCACTCCTTTCAGTGACCGCCCCCACAGGTACCCCCGGATGAAACGGGCAAACGGGGTTTATGCGGCCGTGCGGCACAGCGGGTCGTGGAAGGGGGGGGAGGCGGCGGCCCCATCCGCCGGGCCTGCTGATCGGTCCGAGATCCGACAGCGAGCTGGAGGCGTCGAGACGGAGCCTTCTCCCGTGAGGGGGAGGGGGTGATGTCGCCCAGCGGAAGAGTCAGGCGCTCCTCCGCTCCCGCCGAGGATCGGCCCGTCGCCTGTAGACCGGGGTCGGTCGGGTTCAAGCGCGTGCGGCGACACGATCCTCACCGACGACGGCTACGGCTCCCAGGGCTTCCTGGAGTGGCTACGGTCCAGGCGGATCGCGTCGGTCATCCCGCAGCGCGGCCGCAAGCGCGCGTTCGGACATCTCGCCATCCCCTCGCTCGCGGCGGTTCGGGCCAGCAGGTCGCCGCAGACACTCCGGCAGAACTCACGCTTGGCCCCTTCGAGATCCCCGGTGTCACGCAGGACGCAGGCGGTCTCGTGGGCGAGGCTGGCTTCGCCGGAAGAACACCCGGCCCGGCTCGTCATCCCCGGGAAAGGCCGCCGCCAGGTCGTCTTCGGCACGCAGCAGCGCGGCTGCGGCCGCCTCTCACCGGCGGCGGCGAGGGCTCGGGCGTGCACCACGCCGAGAAGGGAGTAGCTGGCGAGGCTCGTAGACTAGGCTGGCCGCAGGTCCCCCTGGGCCGGGAAGATCATTCCGTTGGTCACGCCGTTGATCACAGGGTCTCCGAGGCCTCACGGAAACAGAAAAACCCCAGGTCAACTGGGGTCTCTGCGAGTGTCCGAGGGGGGACTTGAACCCCCACGCCCTTAAACGGGCACTAGCACCTCAAGCTAGCGCGTCTGCCATTCCGCCACCCGGACGGGGTGTGTGCGGGCCCGTGGGCCCAGCGACGGGTCAACCATACCAAGGTTCGGAGGGTGCTCTCACCCGGCTTCCGCGCGGGTGGGGCCGCGGTCAGTGGCGTGCGGAGCCGGGGAGGGTGGTGGTCGAGGAGCCCAGGGCGCGGAGCCAGGACGGGCCGCTCAGCAGCTCGAGGAGGAGCAGGAGGCGGGTGAGCGGCTCCCACTCGGGGTCGTCCTCGGCGTCGGTGCAGCGCTCGGGCGAGGTGAGCAGCGCCCAGACCGCCTTGCCGTGCCGGTCCGGGGTGGTCCAGCCCCAGCTGCGTGCCAGGGACTCCAGGACGTGCAGGCCGCGCCCCGACTCCTGGAGGAAGTCCGGCTCCTTGACCCGCGGCACCTCGCGGCCCGGGTCGAAGACGGCGCACAGCACGGCGCCGTCGCAGTGCACCAGGCTGAGCAGAAACGGTTGTTCGGGGGTGGCGGGCGCCAGCGGGAAGTGGTCGGTGGCCACCGGCCGGCCGTAGCGCACCGCGTTGGTGACCAGCTCGGAGACGATCACCAGGGCGTCGTCGAGGAGCTCGCCGAGGCCCCAGCCGTTGAGGGCCGAGCGCGTGCTCTCCCGCGCGGACCTGGGGGAGTCGGAGGAGTTCGCCAGCGGGAAGGTGGCGAAGCCGGCCGTGTCGGCGGCTCGGGTCCGGGCCTGGGGCGCCGGGTAAGGCGCCGTGGCGGCGAACGGGAGAGCTGTCATGACGACCTCCGGACGATCCGACTTCACCCTGGGCAGTGGCTCCGCAGGGTCCATCCTCACTGAACCGAGCGTGTCCCTGCAAGTACATCCGAAAGAACCGATGCAAGGACAGATGCAAGAACAAATGCAAGAACAGATGCAAGAACGCTCGGAGTTGAGGCAGTATTCGGTCAGAAGCCGTCCACGGGCGCTCCCGGGCACCCGCGAACACGGGCGCGCGCAAGCAACGCGTAGGAGTCGAAATGCCGCAGTTCGTCAATGGAGTGTCGGCCGGCCTGCTCACGGGCGCGGCCTGGCGGAAGAGCGGACGAAGCAACCCCAACGGCAACTGCGTCGAGATGGCCGGGCTGCCCGGCGGCGACGTCGCCGTGCGCAACTCCCGCGACCCGCAGGGCCCCGCGCTGATCTACACCCACGCCGAGATGACCGCGTTCCTGCAGGGGGCCAAGGACGGGGACTTCGACGACCTCGTCCGCGCCGACTGACCGGGCGCCCGGCTCGGTCGATCCCCGTTGAATCGCCCCGAGTTGCGTGGCGGCGACTGTACGCAGCGATCGAACAGTGCAACACTTGGGCGCGAATTCAACACCCAGGGGACACAGACATGTCGTCAGCTCAGCCAAGCCCCACCTCGTCGGTGAGGGACATACTCGCTCACCCGCGCGGCGGGCCCACCGTGCTGCGCATCGTGCTCGGCACCCACCTGCGCCGGCTGCGCGAAAGCTGCGGCATCACCCGTGAGGCCGCGGGCGACGCCATCCGCGGCTCGCACGCCAAGATCAGCCGGCTGGAGCTGGGTCGTGTCGGCGCCAAGGAACGGGACATCGCCGACCTGCTCACCCTCTACGGTGTGCTCGACGAGGAGCGGCGCGGGCAGTTCCTCGCGCTCGCCCGGCAGGCCAGCACGCCCGGCTGGTGGCAGAAGTACAACGACGTGGTGCCCAGTTGGTTCGAGACCCTGATCGGTCTCGAGGAGGCGGCCTCCGTCATCCGCACCTACGAGGTGCAGTTCATCCCCGGCCTGCTGCAGACCGCGGACTACGCGCGGGCCTGCGTCCGCCTGGGCAACCCGCGCGCCTCGGAGCGGATGGTCGAGCGCCGGGTCGAGCTGCGCATGGAGCGGCAGAAGCTGCTCCACAAGCCGCACGCTCCCCGGCTGTGGGCCGTGATCGACGAGGCCGCGCTGCGCCGGCCGCTCGGCGGCGCCGAGGCGATGCGCGAGCAGATCAGACACCTGCGCGAGATGGCCGAGCTGCCCAACGTCACGCTCCAGATCGCGCCGTTCAGGATCGGCGGCCTGTCGGCCGCCGGCGGTCCGATCACCGTGCTGCGCTTCCAGGAGCCCGACCTGCCGGACATCGTCTACCTGGAGCAGCTCAACAGCGCGCTCTACCTCGACAAGCGCGAGGACGTCGAGGACTACCTGGCCGTGATGGACAGCCTGTGCGCCACCGCCGAACCGCACGGCAAGACGGGCGACTTCCTCGACGGGCTGCGTTTCCTCGACGGGCTGAAGAACACCCTCTGAGCGCCGGGCGGCGCCGGGCGGGTCAGGCCGTGCCGCGGCGGGTGCCGAGGGCGGCGTCGAGCCAGCCGAGCAGGTCGTCGCCGACCTCGACGCGGTTGGTCTCGTTCAGGATCTCGTGCCGCGCCCCCGGATAGGCGCGCCAACTCAGCTCCCTGGTGCCGGCGTAGCGGAAGTCCTCGAGCAGCTCGTAGACCAGCGTGAGCCCGGCGTGACAGGGGTCGAGCTCGCCGACCACCACGTGCACCGGCAGGTCGGGCGGCACCCGCGCCTGGTGGCGCGGGTCATTGATCTTGCGTACGCCGAGCAGCCAGTCGAGCGCGAGGCCGGCGCTGAACGGGAAGCCGCAGCGCTCGTCCGCGACATAGGCGTCGACCTCGGCCGGGTCGCGGGACAGCCACTCGAAGCCCGTGCGGTGCGGATAGGGGTCGTTGAACGCGGCGAAGAGATCGGGCACGAAGGACGAGGGCGCGGACCGGCCGCCGCGCTCGATCTCGGCCCGCAGGCCGGCGGCGGCGCTCTCGGCCTCGCACCCGGGCAGCGACCTGAACGTGCCGCACAGTACGAGGCCGGCGAGGCCGGCGCCGTGCTCCTGGGCGTAGTCGCGGGCGAGTTGGGATCCCATGCTGTGCCCGAAGAGCACCAGGGGAACATCGGGCACCCGGGCGCGCGCCGCCTCGCCCACCGCGCGCAGGTCCTCCACGACGGCCCGCCAGCCGGACGCGCCGGCCACCCCGAGCCCACCGGTGTGCCGGGCCGTCGCTCCATGGCCGCGGTTGTCGGAGGCGACGACCGCGTAGCCGTGTTCGGTCAGCAGCCGCGCGAACCGGTCGTAGCGGAGTGCGTGTTCCGCCGCGCCGTGCACCAACTGCACCCAGCCACGCGGTCGTCGACCGTCCTCGGGCAGCCAGGTGTAGGTGGCGACCGGAAGGCCGTCGGCCGCGAGGGTGGCACCGATCTCCAAGGCTCGCTCCTGGTTCCCGTGGGGCAACGGTCGTGGCCAGTATGGGACGTCCCGGGGGCCGGCGCACAGCCGGTGCGGCGCGAGGACCGTCGGGAGGCGAACGCCCGATTGGGGTGGTCGTGTGCCCGTTCGGTGACCTTCCGAGCTGCGAGGATCGACAACTGGATCTTGCCGTACGACGGTTGTCCGTCCAGGATGTGGCGGTTGGCGCGTGTCCCCGGCGGAGAGGTGAGGTCAGTGACGGCTCGAGTGACCGTGGTGGGGGAGGCCCTGGTCGATCTGTTGTGGAGGACCGGCGCCCGGGACGTGCGCGCGGCGCCGGGCGGCAGCCCGGCCAACGTGGCCGTCGGCCTGCGCCGGCTCGGGCGGCCCGCGACGCTGTTGACGGCCTGGGGCGAGGACCCGCCGGGAGAGCTGGTGCGCGCGCACCTGGCCGAGACGGGCGTGACGGTGCGCCGGGTGCCCGCCGAGACCGACCGAACCATCGTGGCCCTCGCCTACCTCGGGGCGGACGGCGCGGCGCGCTACGACTTCCTCGCCTCCTGGGACCCGCGCGAGCTGCCGGTGCCCGAGGACACCGCCGTACTGCACACCGGATCGCTGGCGGTGGTGATCGAGCCGGGCGCCTCCCGGGTGCTCGGGCTGTGCCGGGAGCTGCGGGCGGGCGGGACCACGGTGGCCGCCGACCTCAACGTGCGTCCCGCGGTGCAGCCGGACCGGGACGCCTACCGGGACGCGGCTCGTCGGCTGGCCGCCTCCGTCGACGTGCTGAAGGCGAGCGACGAGGACCTGGGCTGGCTCTTCCCGGGCGCCGAACCGGCGGACGCCGCCCGCGCGTTGCTCGCGGCCGGCCCGCGGCTGGTGGTGGTCACGCTCGGTGCGCGTGGCGCGTTGGCGGTCACGTCCGGGCACGAGGTCGGGGTGGCCGCGCCGGCCGTCACGGTGGTGGACACCATCGGCGCGGGGGACACCTTCCAGGCGGCCCTGCTCGACTCGATCGCCGAACGCGGCGCCCCGCCCGCCGCGCCCGACGAACTCTCCGCCGTGTTGCGGCGTTGCGCGACGGCCGCCGCGATCACCTGCACCCGGATCGGCGCCGACCCGCCGACGCGGGAAGAACTGGGGGCGTTGTGAGTCCCCTGTGGGGGAGATGAGACGGGGTTAACAATTAGGAAACGTTAGCGAGCTTGAGGGCCCGCCAGGTCGTCAGGGGAAGTCGCCGGTGACCGAACCCGACAGACGCTCAGATGATACGATCGCCGCGCTTGCCAAGCGAGCTGAAGGCGCGTAAGACATACGGCCGTCGGAAAATTCAGCCAAGCCACAAGAGGGTCACCCGATGAGCATTATGCCGATTAACGGGCATAGCGTGCCGACCCGCGGGCTGAGAGGGTCTCGTCGCCGTGCCAGGTCGGTTGGCGGGGTGAATCCGCATCGGGGGACGTCGGATTCAACATCAGGGCACCCTCTTGTCTTAGTACCTGGCGGTCTAGCTAAAAGAGAATCTCATGACGCAATACATACAGGATCCGGCGCTCTGGGGTCTGATTGCTGGCACCCCCCTTGCTGCGGCCGTTATCTATCGAGGTCGTAAGTCGGCGGCCAAGCTCCGTATGGAGAAGGAAGAGATCGCGGCCCGACACGCGGAACTCGAGAACACCCTCGCGGAGGCGGTCGAAGAGGCGAGAGTTCGCGCCGAAGATTCGACGAAAACCGCGTTGAAATCCGCCATGCGGACGCTCCAGGGCCTTGCCAACGAACAGCAGTTGGCGCTTTCCAGGGTGCAGGAGAAATACGGCGACCAGCAGATCCTCCAGGACCTGCTCGACATCGACCACATGAACTCGCAGTTCGGCCGCCGGGCACAGTCCGTGGCCGTGCTCTGCGACGGATGGCTCGGTCGGCAGCGCGCCGTCGCCTCGCTCTACGACGTGGCGCGCAGCGCGAAGGGCCGCATCCGCCACTACACCCGCGTGGAGATCCGCTCGCAGACCAGCTTCGCCGTGGTCAGCCGCGCCGTCGAACCCGTCGCGCTGGTCCTCGCCGAGCTGCTGGACAACGCCACCAGCTACTCGGCGCCCGAGACCACGATCGACATCAACATCCGCACCGTGCCCAAGGGCGTCTGCGTCATCATCGACGACGCCGGTGTGGGCATGAACGAGGAGGAGAAGAGCCGGGCCGCCCGGCTGCTGTCGGGCGAGCACCCGGTCGGCGTGACCGAGCTCGGCAACCCGCCGCAGTTCGGCTTCGCGGTCATCGGCGTGCTTGCCGCCCGCTACGGATTCACCGTCTCAGTCGACTCGGCGTCCCCGTACGGCGGCGTACGGGCGGTGGTCCTTCTGCCTCAGGAGCTGCTCACCAGCATGCCCGAACCCGAGACCCCTGCCGTGCCCGAGACGACGGCCAGCGAGCAGTCGCGCCCCGCGCAGACGACCACCTCAGGCGGTCTGCCCAAGCGCCGCCGGCGTGGGCAGATGGCCATCGTGCCGCAGTCCCGAGGCGAATCCGGGGCCGCCCCCGCCCGCTCGAGCGAGGAGACCGCGTCCATCATGGGCGCCTTCCAGCGTGGCACCCAGTCCGGTCGCAAGGCCGATCCGAGCAGGGAAGGATTTGAGGTTCAGTGAACACCGAACTGTCGTGGATGCTGGAGAGCGCCCTGGAGGTGCCGGGGGCACGCCACGCCATCCTCGTCTCGGCCGACGGTCTGCTGATGGCCCGCTCGAACGACGTGAACAAGGACGAGGCCGACACCATCGCCGCGGCCATGAGCGGCATGCAGTCCCTCAGCCGCACGGTGGCCGGCTTCAGCGGTGACACGCGGATGCAGTGGCGACAGACCGTGGTGGAGTTCGACGGGGGCTGGGTCTTCCTCATCTCCGCCGGGGAGGGCGCCTACCTCGCCGTCTCGGCCTCCCTCCAGGTGGACATGGCGGACATCACGTTCCGTATGCAGCAGCTTGTCGGGCAGCTCGGCAAGGTGCTGACCACTCCGCCCCGCGAGAACACCGGTATTCAGGCATGACCGCACCCCAGGATCCGGAACGCGAAGAGGACGTCGAAGTCGAGACCTCCGAATTAGTGCGGCCGTATGTCATCATCAACGGCCGCGGTTTCGCCGATGGGGATCGATTCGACCTGGTCACTCTCGTCACGGCGTCGTCCGAGAGCGAGCACCGCAGGGTGCAACTCGACCCGGAGATGCGCGGCGTGGTGGATCTATGCGCCGGCGGATATCTCTCGGTCGCCGAGATCGCGGGGCACCTCGGATTGCCCATCGGCATCGTCAAAGTGCTGTTGGTCGACCTGTCAGAACGTGGCTTCGTCGTCACGCGGGCACCTATTCCGCCGGCCCAACTCGCCGACATTCAGGTTCTTCAGGAGGTTCTGGATGGACTCCAGGCACGGTTCGGCTGAGGGTGTCCACCTGGCCGAGGAGGTGCAGATCGCGGCGAAGATCCTGGTGGTCGGTCACTTCGCCGTCGGTAAGACGACCTTTATCGGCACGCTCTCCGAGATCCCGCCGCTGCGCACCGAGGAGACCATGACGCAGGCCGGCGCGGAGATTGACGACCTGAAGGGTGTGAGAGGCAAGACCACGACCACCGTCGCGATGGATTTCGGCCGTCTGACCCTCAGCGACCGACTTGTCCTCTATCTGTTTGGAACGCCGGGCCAGCAGCGCTTCGTTCAGGTCTGGGAAGACATGACCCGCGGTGCCCTGGGCGCCCTGATCCTGGTGGATCCCGAGCGCCTCAAGGACTCTTTCGCCGTCATGGACCTGGTCGAGAAGTACGGCATCTCCTACGCAATCGCCGTCAACCACTTCGACGGCGCCCCCCAGCGTGCGGAGGCCGAGCTCAGGGAAGCGCTCGACCTGCTCCCCGAAACCCCGGTTGTCACCTGCGACGCCCGCGACGAGAAGTCGTCGGCCCAGGCACTCGTGGCTCTCGTCCGCTATCTGCAGAGCCGCACCCGACAGGAGTAAGAATGGATTCCCCCTCAGGCTTCACGAACCCCCCGCCCGGATGCCCCGCTCACCAGTTCCAGAACGGCAGCGGACCCGCGCCGATGGAGCGGGTGCCCCTCCACGGGCCCGAGTTCGCGGCCGACCCGCAGCGGTTCTACGAGTACCTGCGCCAGTACGGGCCGGCCGCACCCGTCGAGTTCGCGCCCGGCGTCCCGGTGACCCTGATCACGGACTACTCGGCCGCCCTGCAGATGCTCCAGTCGCCCGAGCTGTTCTCCAAGGACGCCCGCAGGTGGCGGGACCTCAACGAGGGCCGCATACCGCACGACAGCCCCGCCGTTCCCATGATGGCCCACCGGCCCAACGCCTTCTTCGCCGACGGTGCCGAGCACCTGCGGCTCCGGCAGACGATCAGCGACAGCATGGCCAAGCTGGACACCCACCGGCTCAGCCGTCAGGTTGAGCGGATCTCCACCTATCTGATCGAGCAGTTCAGCACCCGGGGCACGGTCGACCTGATCGACCAGTACGCCAAGCTCGTCTCACTCCTGGTGATCAACGACATCTTCGGCTGCCCCGCCCACCTCGGTGACCGGCTCGCTGAGGGCTATTCGGGGATCTGGGCGGGCGAAGACCCCGAGGCGGCGAGCAAGCTGGTCGGTGAGAGCCTGGCCGAGCTGGTCGCGTACAAGCGGGCCCAGCCGGGGGAGGACGTCACCTCCCACATGATCCGGCACTCAGCGGGGCTGTCCGACGAGGAGATGATCAACCAGGTCTTCACGATGGTCGGCGCCGGCGCCGACCCGGTGCGCAACCTCATCGGGAGCGGGCTGCTGCTCGTCCTCTCCGACGAGCGGTTCTACGGCGGGCAGTACGGCGGCGCGCTGCTGGTCGAGGACGCGGTGGACGAGGTGCTGTGGAACAGCCCGCCGGTCCCCAACTACGCCGTGCACTACCCGACGCGCGACGTCGAGCTCTTCGGCATGCAGCTGAGGGCGGGCGACCCGGTGGCCGTGAGCTTCGCGGCGGCGAACACCGATCCGTCGCTGTCGGCGTCCCGGCAGATGCTGAGCAAGCGCGCCCACCTCGCCTGGTCCGCGGGGCCGCACGCCTGCCCGGCGAAGGACCCCGCGACCCTCACGGCCATCGGGGCGATGGAGCGGCTGCTCAACCTGCTGCCCGACATCGAACTCGCGGTGCCGGTCGAGAACCTGTCCTGGCGGCTCGGCCCGTTCCAGCGTGGCCTCGTCGAGCTTCCCGCCAGTTTCACCCCCGTTCAGCTCCGCACCCGGACACCCGACCCGACCCGGCCCACCGCCCCGGTCCGGCCCGTCCAGGCCGCGCAGTCTGCCCCCGCCAAGGGCGGATGGTGGAGTTCCTTCCTGGCCAGGTGGCGCTGACGCGTCGTCCGTCCGCGCCACCCCGGTGGGCACGCGGATGAGCGGACGATGAGCCGAACGACCACTCCCGCCCCGGTCCTTCGGTCGACCGCCGTCGACCGAAGGACCGGGGCTTTCCTGCGGGCGCCGCCGTCGACCGCGGCTAGGGCGTGTCCTCAAGCCGGAACCCCACCTTCAGGCCCACCTGGTAGTGGCCGATCGTGCCGTTCTCCACGTGGCCGCGGATCTGCGTCACCTCGAACCAGTCGAGGTTGCGCAACGTCTTGGCCGCCCGCGCGATCGCGTTGCGCACCGCGGCGTCCACGCTCTCCGGCGAGGAACCGACGATCTCGGTCACGCGGTAGATGTGCTCGCTCATGCCGGCCTCCGGGACAGAACGTGAGAGGAGACGCGGGGCTCCGCGTCCCACTGACTCCACCCTGCCCCACGAGTCGGACGCCCGCGACACGGCCGGGACCAGCGGTGCTACCCTCGCAGCGGGCCGTGACTGGCGCGTCGGGATGGGGTCAACCATCGGGAAGCGGCCTCAGCTGTGCGATGTGGAGCCGTGCGCCTGGGCCGTCGCGACTCATGTCAAGGAGGCCCCCATGACCAACGAGCCAGCAGCCGACTCCACCGTCTCCACCGCCTTCCGCAGCGGCCTCGACGTCGTCCGCTCCGTCGAGCCCAGGATCGCCGACGCCATCGGCGCCGAGATCGAGGACCAGCGCGCGTCCCTGAAGCTGATCGCCAGCGAGAACTACGCCTCACCCGCCGTGCTCCTCACCATGGGGAACTGGCTGAGCGACAAGTACGCCGAGGGCACCGTCGGCCGCCGCTTCTACGCCGGCTGCCGCAACGTGGACACCGTGGAGTCCGTCGCGGCCGAGCACGCCCGTGAGCTGTTCGGCGCCCGCCACGCCTACGTCCAGCCGCACTCCGGTATCGACGCCAACCTCGTCGCCTTCTGGGCCGTGCTCGCCCAGCGCGTCGAGAGCCCGGCCCTGGAGCGCGCCGGCGCCCGCCAGGTCAACGACCTCACCGAGGAGGACTGGGCCGCGCTCCGCCGCGAGCTCGGCAGCCAGCGGATGCTCGGCATGTCCCTGGACGCGGGCGGCCACCTCACCCACGGCTTCCGGCCCAACATCTCGGGCAAGATGTTCGAGCAGCGCAGCTACGGGACCGACCCCGAGACCGGCCTGGTCGACTACGACGCCGTCCGCGCCGCCGCCCGCGAGTTCCGGCCGCTGATCCTCATCGCCGGCTACTCCGCCTACCCCCGGCTGATCAACTTCCGCGTCATGCGTGAGATCGCCGACGAGGTCGGCGCCACGCTGATGGTCGACATGGCCCACTTCGCCGGCCTCGTCGCCGGCAAGGTCCTCACCGGCGACTTCGACCCCGTGCCGCACGCCCAGATCGTCACCACCACCACCCACAAGTCGCTGCGCGGCCCCCGCGGCGGCATGGTGCTGTGCGACGACTCGCTCGCCGAACAGGTCGACCGCGGCTGCCCGATGGTCCTCGGCGGCCCGCTGCCGCACGTGATGGCCGCCAAGGCCGTGGCCCTCGCCGAGGCCAGGCAGCCCGCCTTCCGCGACTACGCCCAGCACGTGGTGGACAACTCGCGCGCCCTCGCCGAGGGGTTGATGCGCCGCGGCGCCCGCCTGGTCACCGGCGGCACCGACAACCACCTCGCCCTGATCGACGTCTCCTCCTACGGCCTCACCGGCCGTCAGGCCGAGGCCGCGCTGCTCGACGCCGGCATCGTCACCAACCGCAACGCGGTGCCCCGCGACCCCAACGGCGCCTGGTACACCTCCGGCATCCGGATCGGCACCCCGGCCCTCACCACCCGCGGCCTCGACACCGCGGGCATGGACGAGGTCGCCGAGCTCATCGACACCGTGCTCTCCCGCACCACCCCGGGCACCACCAAGAGCGGCGGGGCCTCCAAGGCCGCCTACCGGCTGGAGGACGGCGTCGCCGAGCAGGTCGCCAAGCGCGCCGCCGACCTGCTCGCGAAGCACCCGCTCTACCCCGGTATCGACCTGAGCTGAGCGTGACCGCCATCCGGCTCGTCCACCCGCACACCACGCCGGCCACCGAGGACGAGGCCAGGGCCGTCCAGGAGCGGCTGCGCAGGCAGGTGCTCCTGGACGGCTCAGGGCCCGCGCCAGGGGCCCCCGGCACCGTGGTCGTCGGCGTCGACGTCGCCTACGACGACCCCCGGGACACCGTCGCGGCCGCCGCCGTGGCGCTCGACGCGGCCACCCTGGCCGAGCTCGGGCACGCCACGGCGGTGGGCCGGGTGGCCTTCCCCTATGTGCCCGGGCTGCTCGCCTTCCGCGAACTGCCCGCCGTGCTCGCCGCGCTCGGCCGGCTGCGCCACGTCCCCGACCTGGTCGTCTGCGACGGCTACGGCATCGCCCACCCGCGCCGGTTCGGGCTCGCCAGCCACCTGGGGGTGCTCACCGGGCTGCCCACCATCGGCGTCGCCAAGAACCCCTTCACCTTCCGTCACCCGCCGCCCGGCCCGCGGCGCGGCGACGTCGCGCCGCTGCTCGACGGCGAGGAGGAGGTCGGCCGCGCGCTGCGCACCAGGGACGGCGTCAAGCCGGTCTACGTCTCGCCCGGACACCGCACCACCCTCGACGACGCCTGCGCCCACACCCTGCGGCTGACCCGCGGCTACCGGCTCCCCGAGACCACGCGGCGGGCCGACCGGCTCTGTCGCGCGGCGCTGCGGGCCGCCGGCGAGCCGGCCGGCGGCGACCCGAGGTAGCCGGGCCCGGCACGTCACTCCTTCGAGTGCCGGCCCCGACCGGCCCCGGTGCCCCGACCCGGTCCCTGACGCCGCGAACCCAGGGGTGGCCACTGCCGGTTGTCGTACGAGGACGCTAGGGTGATCCCCCACTCAGCGGACTCGGGAGGTCACGGTGCGGTACCTGAGGCCGGTGCGCGCCGCGCTGGCGGCGACCGCGGCGGTGCTGCTGTTCGGCTGCACCGCCGCGGACGCGGGAGACGGCCCCGCGGACGGCGGCGAGGAGGCCGCGACCGCCGGCTCGTCGCCCGCCACGGAGGCGTCAGGCGAGTCCGCTCCCCGGATCGGGGAGCCGCCGGCCGACCCCGCGGCCGCCCTCGCCCTCGCCAGGGCGGTCGCCGCCGCCCCGGCCGACCTGGGCGCGGGCTTCGTGCCACAGGACCCCTTCGAGTCGGATCCGGCCACCTGGGCCGTCCTCGACGAGGGGTGCGTCTGGCGCCGCGAGGCCCTGCCGGACGAGGTGCTCGCCAGTCTCTCCCGGTACAGCGAGCATCCGGCGCCGGGCGGCGATGGCGAGCCGTTACGCGTCATGTCGTCGGTCACCGTCCACCGCAGCACGACGGTGGCCGACGAGCGGATGGCGGCCACCCTTGAGGAGGGCATGCGCTGCCCCGACCAGACGCTCAGGCCGGGCGAGTTCGTCACCGGGCTGCGCTCCGAGGGCGCCCCTTACGGGGTGCGCGGCCAGCTCGCGGCCGACGACATGATCCACGAGGGCGGCCAGTACCAGGGGCCCGGGCCCGGCGGCTCCCACCCCTACCTGTGGGGCGTGGCCAGGCTCGGCCCCGTCACCGTGGCGCTCGCCGTCATGGGCACGGTCGGCTACGACGAGGAGGACGTGGGGGCCCTGCTCAACGACGCCCTCGAACTGATGCTGTCGCGAGTGGAGAGCGAGCTGCGGTGAGGGACCTCGAACTCTCCGACCCCCGCCGGATCGGCGGCTACCGGCTGCTGCGGCGGCTGGCCGAGGGCCGCACCGGCGTCGTCTACCTGGCCAGGTCGCTCGGCGGCGCGCCGGGCGCGCTCAAGGTGATCCGCAGGGAGCACGCCAGGAACCCGGAGTTCCGGGCCAGGTTCGAGCGGGACGTGGCCGCCGCGCGGCACGTCTCGGCCCGCTGCCTGGTCGGCGTGCTGGCCGCCGACACCGCGGGCGGCACCATGTGGGCCGCCTACCCGTACGTGCCGGGGCCTGCGCTGCCCGAGGTCGTCGCGGCGCACGGCCCGCTGCCCCGCGAGCCGGTGCGGATCATCGGGGCCATGCTCGCCGAGGCGCTGGGGGCCGTGCACCAGGCCGGCCTGGCCCACCAGGACGTGCGCCCGGGCCATGTCCACCTGCTGCCCGACGGGCCCCGACTCACCGGCTTCGGCGGCACCGGCACCGTCGGCGGCACCCCCGGGTACCAGTCGCCGGAACAGGCGCGGGGCGGACCCGGCACGCCGGGACCGACCACGGACATCTTCTCGCTCGGCTGCGTGCTGGCCTACGCCGCGACCGGGCGGCACCCCTTCGGCACCGGCACCGGGCGCGAGCTGGTGCACCGGGTGGTGCACGAGCCGGCGGACCTGGCCGACGTGCCGCGCAGCCTGCTTGAGCTGATCCAGGCCTGCCTGGCCAAGGACCCGGTGCTGCGGCCCACCGCCACCGACATCTTCGCCGAGCTGGCGCGGCCGGGCGAGGCGGGCGGCCTCGGGCGCACCGCGGCCTGGCTGCCGGCGCCGGTCGCGGCCGAGGTCAACCAGCGCTTCCACGCCCGCCTGCCCGCCCC
>NZ_SMKC01000590.1 GCF_004348315.1 Streptomyces sp. 8K308
GTAGGTGGAGAGGGCGATGGCGATGTCGGCCTGGGCCCAGAAGCGGTGGTAGGTGAACGTCGGTGCCGAGCCGCCGTTGAGGTATGCCTCTACCTGTGGGTAGTTCGGGTCGTCCTGGTAGAAGCTGCGGATCGACTCGAACGTGGAGCCGGGCTCGATGGTGTCCCCGTTGGGCATGGTGCCCTGCCAGCCGTTGGGGATGTAGATCTCGTCGTCGAACCGGTTGTAGTCCGCCCGGGTCTCCGGCACGGCCACCCCGAGGTCGTCGGAGTTGGCCATCAGCGCGTCCAGCAGGCCGGCGGCCGTCTGCTGGGCTTGGGTGTCGCCGCTGGCGGCGGCGTAGTAGGAGAGGGTGTTGGCGAGGGAGCCGGTGATGCCGACGTCCTGGGTGTAGTCGACGACGCGGACGTGGAGGTTGTTGTTGGCGCCGGGGTTGGAGGCGTTCCAGGTGTCGGGGGCGCCGGTCCAGTCGAGGGTGGAGGGGATCTGGTAGTCCCCGCCGGTGCCTATGGTGACGTGGTCGAGGACCCAGTCGACCCACTTGTCGAGGACCTGTCCGGCGAGTTGGTCGTCGGACTCGTAGTAGTACTCGGCCAGGCGTTGCATGGACCAGGCCTGGAAGCCGAACCACTGGTTGGAGGGCGGGTCGTGGTAGACCGGCTGCTCGTCGTAGTACATGCCGTAGAAGGTGGGGGTGCCTGACGGCGGGGTGCCGTAGTGGCCCTCCCAGCTGTTGGTCGCGCCGCCGGCGATCCCGCCCTCGGCCGACTGCAGCCACCGGTAGAACTCCACCTGCCGGTCCAGACTCGCCGCCCAGTCGTCGTCAGCCGTCGGGGAGTTCGGCACGAGCGCCGGGTCGGTGCTCAGTGCGTACGCGGCCATGGGGTTCTGGTAGCCGAAGTGGGCGAAGCTGGAGCCGATCCGCCAGGACCAGCCGGCGGAGGAGTCCAGCGCGCCGCCCCAGGCGTAGTACCAGGACAGCAGCCGGTGAGAGCTGTTCTTACCGCTGCCGGCGGGGCACGACGAGGCACCCACGCAGTTGCCGATTCGCTTGAAGTACTTGTCGTACTGGGCGTAGCGGAGGTAGTCGCCCATGCGGGAGGCGCGTTCGACGGTGTTGGCCACCTGGGCCGCGTTGCCCTGTTCGGAGGCCCACTGGTTGGCCCAGTAGGCGGCCTGGACGGCGCGGGCGTCGGCGTCGGGGGCGTTGGTGTAGCGCCACTGGCGGGCGTAGGAGCTGTCGCCGGTGAACAGGTCGAGGTAGCCGTTGTCACCGCCGTAGGAGAAGTCCTCGCACGAGGGGTGCGGCACCGTCTCCCAGGTCGACTCCTGCGCGCCGCGCTGGAAGGTGTTGATGAACGTCGGGTCGCCGCTGTTCCCGCCACAGACATCGCCGTAGCCGTACACGTCGTCCACGTCCTGGATCCAGTGCATCCCGTAGATGTCACTCGTCCCGTACGTCGACCGCAGCTCAGCCGCCAACGGGTCCTGACCGACGGACACGTTCGGGTCCAACTCAGCGGGATAGTCAGCCGGGTTGGTGGACTCCGGGGCGTACGTCGCCGGCGACGAGGCGTTGTAGAAGCTGCTCGTCGGCTGCTCGCTCGCCTCGGGGATCATCCACTCCTCCATGATCGCCCAGGCTTCGTTGAAGGGACCCCAGTCACCGGTCACCCGGCCGTACTGGGCCTCCAGCCAGATCAGGTAGGAGTAGGCCTCGGACGTGGTCTCGTGCCCGTGGTCCGGCGCCTCGACGATCAGCGTCTCCACCGAGTGGTACGGAATCCCCTCGTCGGAGAAGTACCCGTTCGCCGGATCCTTGATCT
>NZ_SMKC01000591.1 GCF_004348315.1 Streptomyces sp. 8K308
CCTCGTCCCCCTCCCCCACCAGCAGTTCCCCCACCAGCAGTTGGGAGGCGGCCAGTTCGCGGTAGAGCGCGTCGGAGGCGACCAGCTCCTCGTGGCCGCCCGTGGCCCGCACCCGGCCGTGTTCGAGGACCACGATCCGGTCGGCCCCGGTGACCGTGGAGAGCCGGTGGGCGATGAGGATGACCGTGCAGCGTCGGGACGCGGAGTCCACCGCCTCCCGCAGCGCCTGCTCGTTCCTGGCGTCCAGCTGGGCCGTCGCCTCGTCGAGCAGCAGCACCTCGGGGCGGCGCAGCAGGGCCCTGGCGATGGCGAGGCGCTGCCGCTCGCCGCCGGAGAGGGTGACGCCCCGGGTGCCGACGGAGGTCCGCACCCCCTCGGGAAGCCGGGCTACCAGGGCGTCGAGGCGGGTGAGCCGCAGCGCCTCGGCGATGTCCTCCGGCGGGGCGTCCGGCTGGGCATAGCGCAGGTTCTCCTCCAGGGTGCCGGCCATCACCGGCGAGTCCTGCTCGACATAGGCGATGCGCCGCCTGACCTCGGCGCGGCCGAGGTCGGCGATGTCCACCCCGCCGATCCGGATCCGGCCGGCGGCCGGCTCGTAGAAGCGCTGCAGCAGCGCGAAGGTGGTGGTCTTGCCGGCGCCCGAAAGCCCGACCAGGGCGGTCTGGCCGCCGGCGGGCGCGGTGAAGGTGACGCCGCTGAGCGCGGGGCCGCGGCCCGGGTAGGAGAACCACACGTCGTCGAACTCCACGGCGGGCGCCGGGCCCTGGTCCCCGGCACGGCGCGGGGCGTGGTCGACGTCCTCCTCCACGGGCAGCCGGCCCACCTCCTCGATGCGGCCGACGGCGCCGAGACCGAGTTGGAGCGTGCCGAGCCCGGCGACCAGCGAGCCAATGGGGCTGGCCAGGTAGAAGACGTAGAGCAGGAAGGCGATCAGCGCGGGGGCGGTCAGCTCCCCCGAGGCGACCAGCGCCCCGCCGACGCCGAGCACGGCGAGGAAGGCGGCCTGGACGGAGACGCCGGACAGCACCCGGACCCACGCGGCGTAGCGGGCGCCGGTGAGGCCAGCCCGGTAGGCGCCGTCGATCGCCTCCTCGGCGGCGGCGGTCTCCCGGGCCTCGGCGCCGTTGGCCTTGACCGTGCGGGCGGCGCCGAGCGTCCGGTCAAGGGCGGCGCCGACCGCGCCCACGGACTCCTGGGCGCGGGACACCGCCTGCCTGATGCGCGGCAGCACCAGCGTCAGCAGGGCCGTGACGGTCAGCAGCACGGCCACGGTCACGACGAGCAGCCCGACGTGCACGGTGCCCATCAGGACCAGGGCGCCGGCCATGCTGAGCGTGCCGTTGGCGACGTTGACCAGGCCCTCGGTGGCGGCGTTCTGCAGCAGGGTGCTGTCGGAGGTGACCCGGGCGATCAGGTCGCCGGGGGCGCGCCGGTCGAGCTCGGGCACCCGCAGCCGGATCAGCCGGAAGGCGAGGTCGCGACGCACCTGGCGGACCACCCGCTCGGCGGTGCGCTGCTGCCACCAGGACTGGAGCCCGGTGAGGCCGGCGCCGGCCAGCACCAGGGCGGCCAGCCAGACGATCGGGCCAGCGGCGCTCTCGCCGGCCGCCAGGGACTCCAACACCCGTTGCGCGACGAGTGGTTGGACGAGCCCCGAGACGCTGGCGGCCAACACGAGCAGCAACGAGGCGGCCAGCACCAGGCGGTGGGGGCGGGCGTAGCCGAACAGCACCCGCAGCGGGCCGCGTTCGGCCGCCGGCGGCTCGGCCGGGACGGGTGGTGGGGGTGCCGGCTCGGCGG
>NZ_SMKC01000592.1 GCF_004348315.1 Streptomyces sp. 8K308
CTCTCCGTGAATGCTTCAAAGAAGATCATCCACGAGAACAATTTGATTCTCGCATTGATCAATCAAAAATCTGGCATTGACTTCTTGGCACACTGTTGAGTTCTCAAGGAACGGACGCTACCTTCAGACCCCTCTCGAGGCCCCCCGGGCTTCCCTTCGTTCTTCCACCCATGCTAGCCAACCCGCGGATCATTTCCTAATCCGCTCTCCCCCGGATCGCTTTTCGGCGTGCGAAAGGCGCTCCCACGTGAGGAGGGTCGTTGCTGAGAGTGGATGGCCGCCTACGGAACTCATCCGCTGGTCTTTCGACCGCTGTGATGTTCTTATCCCGCTCCAGGCGACTCGTTCTACACTACGGCCTCGCTACGGGCTCGTCAAGTCGGGCGGGCCGGCGCCTTGGCTGGTGCGGGCGATAAGGGCTGACCGAGCGGTCGCCGGTGATCCAGAAGCGCCAGGGGTGGACGCCGCCGGGCCCGGAGACCCCCGTCCGAGGCCCCGCGCTCACGCGCTCCCTGGCCACCGGGGTGCCGTGGAGCACCCGCATCGGCGCCCGCGGGTCCGGGCCGCAGACGTCGGTGCCGTCCAGGGCGCGGTCCACGTCGAGGGCGGTGGCCAGCCGGGCGGGACCCTTGGCCAGCTCGGCGTCGCCGCGCGCCTTGGGGCGCCGGCTCCTGGCCAGGTCGGCGCCGGTGAGCACCTCGCCGGCGCGGAGCAGCACTCCGCTGGCGTGCTCCTCGGGGCCGCAGACCAGGTTCAGGCAGTGCCACATGCCGTAGGTGAAGTAGACGTAGGCGTGGCCCGGCGGTCCGTACATGGTGGCGTTGCGGGCGGTGCGGCCGCGGTAGGCGTGGGAGCCGGGGTCAAGCTCGCCCGCGTAGGCCTCGACCTCGGTGAGCCGCAGGGTGATGACGCCGGCCGCCGTCGTCCTGACCAGGGTGCGACCCAGCAGGTCGGGGGCGACCTCGAGCACGGGCCGGTCGAAGAACTCGCGTGGGAGCGGTCGACTGGCGGCGTCCTCCGGTGTGTCCTCCGTCGGGTCAGCCGGCCGCTTCCGCCTGCTCTTCTGGGGTTTCTCGCTCATCGCTTCTCTAGGCTAGCTTCCGCGAGTTTTCCCCTGATGAGGAGGTTCCGCTATGTCCGGACCGGCACGGCGCCCGCTGCCGCATGACTTCCACCCGCCGGTGGCGTCGTTCATGGTCGTGAGCGACGACGTGCGGGAGGGTGAGCGGCTCAAGGACGACCAGGTCCACGCCGCCGGCAACCGGTCGCCGCACCTCAGGTGGTCGGGTTTCCCCGAGTCCACCAGGAGTTTCGCGGTCACCTGCTACGACCCGGACGCGCCGACCGGCAGCGGGTTCTGGCACTGGGTGCTGTTCGACATCCCCGCAACGGTGACCGAGCTGCCGGCCGGTGTGGGCGCCGCCGACGGGGCCGGCCTGCCGGAGGGTGCGGTGCAGGCGCGCAACGACTACGGCACCCGGGACTTCGGTGGCGCTGCGCCGCCGCCCGGTGACGGTCCGCACCGTTACGTGTTCACCGTCTACGCGGTGGACAGCGAGAAGCTCGGTCCCGACGCGGACGCCACCCCCGCCTTCGTGGGCTTCAACCTCCGCTTCCACACCGTCGGGCGGGCGCAGCTGATCGGCGAGTACGAGGTGCCGGCCGAGGGCTGATCGCGTCATCTTCCGTTGGTCGTCCCGCCCACGTTTTTTCGCGTCGTCTCCGCGCAAAATTCCATTGTCCGGCCAGCGGGCCGGGGGCACAGTGGAGCCAGCCCGCCACGGGGGCGGGG
>NZ_SMKC01000593.1 GCF_004348315.1 Streptomyces sp. 8K308
GGCCTACGCCCTCGCCGACGGCGCCACCGGCACCGCCACCATGGGCAGACGCGCCCGCCCCGGCGCCGCGGGCGCCTCCACCGCGCGCGACACGGCCCCCAGCGACAGCCGCCGCATGATGGACCTCGTGGCGCGCGCCCAGGCCGGTGAGGCCGAGGCCTTCGGCTGTCTCTACGACCACTACTCCGACACCGTCTACCGGTACATCTACTACCGGGTCGGCGGCCGGGCCACCGCCGAGGACCTGACCAGCGAGACCTTCCTGCGCGCGCTCCGCCGGATCGGCACCTTCACCTGGCAGGGCCGCGACTTCGGCGCGTGGCTCGTCACCATCGCGCGCAACCTGGTCGCCGATCACTTCAAGTCCAGCCGCTTCCGTCTCGAGGTCACCACCGGGGAGATGCTGGACGCCAACGAGGTCGAGCGAAGCCCAGAGGACTCGGTGCTCGAGTCCCTGGCCAACTCCGCGCTGCTCGAAGCCGTCCGCAAGCTCAACCCCCAGCAGCAGGAATGCGTCACGCTGCGGTTTCTCCAGGGCCTCTCCGTGGCCGAGACCGCCCGAGTGATGGGGAAGAACGAGGGAGCCATCAAAACCCTGCAGTACCGGGCCGTTCGCACCCTCGCGAGGCTGCTGCCCGACGACGCGCGCTAGCCCCTCGGACGTCACCTCCGCCCGTAAACAGAGCGTGATCAACCTCACCCGATCGGTCACATAATCTGCCAGCCGTAACCCGAGTGCCTGTCCGCTCGTTGTCGCCAATTGGACAAGCAGTGCACTCGCTCCACACGGTCGGTAGCGAGTCGCATGGATCCTGTGACGAGAGGAGGTGCAGCCCGTGATCGGATCCGTGTCGGCCAACCGCCGGGCCAACGCCTTCGCCCAGCTCCTCGACGAGACTGGGCTCGAAGAGCCCAGGCTCGACGGCGGGCCGGCGGCGGCGGACCAGCCGGCGGACGGGGCGGAGCAGGCGGCCCTGCTGTCCGTGGTGGACAGGCTGGCCGCCCTGCCCCGGCCCGAGCTCAGCCCCGATGCCAAGGCGGAGCAGCGCGCCATGCTGATCGCCGCCCTGGAGCGCGGCGACGAGGCCGCGGCGCGGCCCGCCGAGCGGTTGCCGGCACCACGCCGGGCCCGCTCGGGCCGCGGCTCCCACCGCACCGTCCCGATGCCGAGGCTGAGCGCCCTGCGCCCGAGGTCGCGGCTCACCAAGGGCCTCGCCGCCGGCGGCCTCACCATGGGCGTGGCGGCCGGCGCCTTCGGCGGCGTCGCCGCCGCCAGCACCGACGCGCTCCCCGGCGACACCCTCTACGGCCTCAAGCGCGGCATGGAGGACCTCCGCCTCGACTTCACCGACGGGGACGTCGACCGCGGCCGCGTCTACCTCGACCACGCCGCCACCCGGCTCAACGAGGCTCGCCGCCTGCTCGAGCGGCAGCGCGCCGGCGCGCTCGACGAGGACGACCTCGGCGCCATCCACCGCGCCCTCGCCAACATGCGCGACGACGCGGCCGAGGGCCACCGGCTGCTCTCCCAGGCCTACGAGAGCGACGGTTCCATCGACCCGATGGAATCGCTCTCGGCCTTCTCCGCCACCCACCGCGGCGCCTGGGCCGACCTCCGCGGCCGCCTCCCCGCCCAGCTGCACGGCGTCGGCTCCGAGGTCAACGACGTCTTCGAGGCCATGGAGGACGACATCGCGCCACTGCGCTCCGTCCTCCCCCGCGAGCCACGCGACACGGCGTCCGCCGGCCACGCCCCGTCCGCCGCCCACCAGCCGTCCACCAC
>NZ_SMKC01000594.1 GCF_004348315.1 Streptomyces sp. 8K308
CGATCACCGCGCGCCCGGCGGGCCCCGGCAACAGGCCGCGCTCGGCCAGTGGGGCGCGGAGTTCGAGCGCCCGGGTCGCGGCGCACAGCTCGACGGCGACGACCCGGGTGAGTCCTTCGAGCGCGGTGCGCAGCTTGCGGGCCGCCGACCAGCCCATCGAGACGTGGTCCTCCTGCATGGCCGATGAGGGGATGGAGTCGACCGAGGCCGGCGCCGCGAGCCGCTTCAGCTCGCCGACCAGCGCGGCCTGCGTGTACTGGGCGATCATCAGGCCCGAGTCGACGCCGGCGTCCGCGGCCAGGAACGGCGGCAGGCCGTGCGAGCGGTTGCGGTCGAGCAGCCGGTCGGTGCGCCGCTCCGCGATGGAGGCCAGGTCGGCGACGGCGATGGCCAGGAAGTCGAGCACATAGCCGAGCGGGGCGCCGTGGAAGTTGCCGTTGGACTCGACGCGGTCGCCGACCACCACCGGGTTGTCGACGGCCGCGGCCAGTTCGCGGCCGGCGACGGCCATGGCGTGCGCCAGGGTGTCCCGGCCGGCGCCGGCCACCTGGGGGGCGCAGCGCACCGAGTAGGCGTCCTGCACCCGGGGGGCCTCGTCCTGGTGGTGTCCGGTGAGCCCGGAGCCGGCGAGCACCCGCAGCATGTTGTCGGCGCTCGCGGCCTGCCCCGGGTGCGGGCGCACGGCCTGGAGCTCGGGGGCGAGCACCCGGTCGGTGCCGAGCAGCGCCTCCAGGGTGAGCGCGGCGGTGATGTCGGCGGCGGTGAGGAGCCGGGCCAGGTCGGTGCCGGCGAGCAGCAGCATGCCCAGCATCCCGTCGGTGCCGTTGAGCAGCGCCAGGCCCTCCTTCTCGCGCAGCTCGACGGGCGCGATGCCGTGCCGCGCCAGCAGCTCGCCGGCGGGCGCCAGCTCCCCGTCGGGGCCCTCGGCCTCGCCCTCGCCGAGCAGCGTGAGCGCGCAGTGCGCCAGCGGCGCGAGGTCCCCTGAGCAGCCGAGCGAGCCGTACTCGTGGACGACCGGGGTGATGCCGGCGTTGAGCACGGCGGCCATCGTCTCGGCCACCTCGGGGCGCACGCCGGTGTGCCCGGAGGCGACGGTCCGCAGCCGCAGGAACATCAGGGCGCGCACCACCTCGCGCTCCACCCGAGGGCCCATGCCGGCGGCGTGCGAGCGCACGATGTTGCGCTGCAGCCGGGCGCGCAGGCCGGCGTCGATGTGCCGGACGGCGAGCGCCCCGAAGCCGGTGGAGACGCCGTAGACCGGCTCGGGGCGTGCGGCCAGGTCGTCCACGACCCGGCGGGCGGCGGCCATCGCGGCCCTGGCCGGCTCGGTGAGCTCGACGCGGGCGCCGTGCCGCGCGACGGCGACGACGTCGGCCGGCGTGGTGCCGGAGGTGGAGAGCGGGACGGGCGCGACCCCGTTGTGCATAGTCATATTCACTAAGCCTATGGAGTGAATCGATTGCCGTCATCGGCCGGGGGGCCGGGCACCGACCGGGCCCGGAACGCCCGGCGCTCGGGCCCCTCGGGCGCCGGCACGTCCGCCAGCGCGACGACCACGTCGTGCGCCCCGCCGCGCCCCGCCACCACCGGCACCGGTGAGCGCGCCGCCTTCGCCCGGTACTGCGCCGCGTCGGCGAGCCGGAACAGCCGCCGCGCCGACCGCAGCGGCCCGATGTCCTCGCTCGTGGTCGCGATCCCGCAGGCCACCCCCTCGCCGAGCTCGAGCTCCGCCGCCCGCCGGCACAC
>NZ_SMKC01000595.1 GCF_004348315.1 Streptomyces sp. 8K308
CCCACCACCGACCCCCACCCACCAACGAGCAGAAGGGGCACGAGGAAACGTGAACGGCTACGGGGACCTGATCCGCTTCAGCAACGAGAGTCTGGAGGGCATCCAGTCCCAGACCCTCAATCAGCAGCAGCAGTACACGACCATCTGGGACAACGTCCACCAGCAGCTGCTCGGGCTCGTCGAACAGGGCCTGGTCGACGCCAGCATCGGCCAGGTGCTCGAGGAGCGCGACCAGCAGTTCCGGCGCGAGTCCACCGGGTTCGACGACAGCGTCGTCGCCCAGAACCAGGCCATCCGCAACGTCCAGACCATCGGCAACGAGGGCGGCGCCGCCATGGTGCGGGCGGCGATGGGCGGCGGGCGCTGACCCATGGACACCACCACGGGGGAGCGGATCCTCAACCCGGCGGCGGCGCGCCGCGCCGCGCGGTACGCAGGGGAGAGCGAACGGCTCGGCGGCATGCGGCGGGCGCACGCGGCGGTGGCGGCCGCCACCGGCCTGTTCGGCGACCTCCCGGCCGGGGCGCGGGCCGAGGCCGCCGTCGTCGCCTCGGCCGAGGGGCTGCGACACGAGCTGGCCGGCGCGGGCGCCACCGTCGAGGACATCCGACACAGCGCCACCGAGGTGGCCGCGATCGCCGACCGCACCGACCACGCGGCGCACGAGGCGCTCGCCGACGCGCGGCGGACGGCCGAGGCGCTCTGGGGCGAGCGGGAAGGGGGCGCGCGATGAGCATGGACGCGAACTTCCACTCCGTCATCGACCGGATCCTCAGCGTCGACCACCTGCGCCTGCACGCCGCGGCCAGTGCCTGGGAGGGGCTGGCGGACGCCGGCACGGCCGAGCACGACCGGCTCGCGGCGGCCGCCGCCGACGTGGCGGCCGAGCCGGGCGAGGGGCTCGCCGAGCTCGGCGACCGCATCAGGGGCGCCGCCGGCTGGGCCGGGGACGCGGGCGCGATGGCCGCCCGGGTCGCCGGCCAGCTCACCACGGCCGCCGGGGCCGCGGCCCGCGCCACCGAGCGGGCGATTGACCTGCGGGCCCGGTACGACCAGGTGGCTGAGAGCGGCGACGACGCGGAGGGCTCCGTCGGCGAGCGCATGCGACGGATGTCGGAGCGCGCCGTGCTGACGGCCGAGGCGGTCACGGTGCTGCAGCAGCTCGACGCCGACATCGGCCGGGTGACCGGCGACACGGCCCCGCCCGCGCCGGAGAGCGGCGGGCACCTGCTGGTGAGCGAGGAGCGCTCGGTGGACCGGACCACGGACCGGGCGACCACCGGGGACGCGCGCACCGCGGACCGGGCCACCGCGGACCACGCCGCCACCCGCCGGGACGCCGACCGGCAGCCCGCCGACCGGGCGGCGGAGCGCGAGCCGGACCGCGCGCCGGAGAAGGAGCCGGGCCTCGTTCCCGGACAGCCGGCACCCGACGGGTTCGCGCACGTCCTCACGCCCGACAGGCTCAGCGTCCTCGGGCCCGAGGGCGGCGAGTTCGAGGGCTGGGTGCGCAGCCCGGGCACCGGCCACCTGGTCGACCCGGCCACGGGGCGGGAATTCGACCCCGTCACCTCCCGCTGGGTGGACCCGGTCACCGGCCTGCCGTTCGGCGAGCCGGCCACCACCACCCGGCCGTTCGCCGGCATCGGGGTCGGTCCCGGCGCGCTGGCCGCCGGCGTCGGCCTGGGCCTCGCGGGCCTCGGGCGGGCCCTGCCGGGCCTCGGCAGGTTGGGCGGGCTCTACG
>NZ_SMKC01000596.1 GCF_004348315.1 Streptomyces sp. 8K308
CGACGCTTCCAGCGATCCACCGTCGGCAGCGATATGCCAAGCAGCTCGGCAATATCCTTGCGGCGGTGCCCTTCACCCGACCACAAGACGATCCGACCCCGCGTGGCGATATCGGCAGGAACGTCCCGACTGCTCACCAACTCCCGCAGTTCGGCGACCTGTTTCACAGAGAGCTCCATGCCGATAGAACGAGACAGGCAAGATCAAGTAACGCCGACAGGATCACGAGACACTAGACAACGCGCCTTCGACGCGATGATGTCTGTCGCCGAGCGGGGCAGATCGCAATCATGTGACGGCTAGCCCGACGGCATGCTGCTCAGAATTTCCCGGCATGACGAGGGAAAGGCGTGGCAGGCACGAGCACACCCGGCGCTCGGGGAGGCCAGCGGTATGTCGGCTCTGCCGGCGGCCGCGACGGCGCGGCCGCCGCCCGCCGGTCGTCGACAGTGGTTGGTGCCGGTGGCAGTACCACCGAGATTGAGCCACACGTCCCCGTCACCCACCCGCACCCACGGTTACATAGGCCTTGCTTGAGTATCCACTTGACCGTGTCACACGCCAATACCGGCCCGACCCGAAGTGCTGCGGATCTTATGGCGGCACGCACCACCGTCTGGAAGAGCGCGTTCGAAAGTGCGAAGCTCGATGGCTACCGAAGGGCCGCTGCGGGTGTGGAGGGCTGGCTGTCACCGTCTTGGAACAGAAGCCAGAAGACGCAAGCTGGAACGCTCCGGAGGCACAGGAGTCTCGCGGTGAGCCGAAGAGGACGTAGCTTTTTGTGTGCCCATCACAATAGTCGATGGGCTTGCCCTGGCGGGTTGAGCAATGGGTTCCGGCTTTGAGTAAGAGAGTTGATGTCTCCAACTAGATGATGTCGGTCTCCGGCTGATCTCTTCATCGTTGATCGGGGAACTCAGAGAGGGCCTCCCCTTCCTCGTCCGTGAGCAGTCCTGCGCCCGGGTAGTGCGCGCTAGTTCGAACAGGGCCATCTCGTTGTAAGAGGCCATGCCAACTAGTTCAACGTGCGGCTCGCGAAGTCCCATGACAGCACGGTTGAGACTCCGTGTACTCGCACAACACTTTGTACGCGGAGCAGGTGGCGGTTTTTTCGGCGCGCGGGTCTGAGAATCGTGGGCAGGCGAGGTCCTATCTCTCCGGTTGGACGGTACGTGATTCGGCACACATATCCACATCTCCTCCTAAAGAGGCTCCAGCCCGCCGCCGATGCACATCAAATGAGTGTGAGAGCGCCGTGATTCACCTTCATGCCCGAATGCTGGCCTCTCGCTGCACCCCGGGGAATCGATCAGCGATATGGCGATACGCGGCGTGGACGGCGTGTCGCTCAGGCAGCTCGTCGTGCTTTCCGCGCAGACAGGGCGAGCCTGGGCCAAGGCTGGTGTTCATCCGTCGGTAGAAGTCGTCGAGGTCGGCGTGCCAGCGGGGGATGTAGGCGGCGGTCGACGCGGTGTAGACGTCGATGCGGGTGAAGGCGATGGCGGCGAGTTCGTGGGCGATGTCGGGGTGGTGGGGCCAGCAGCCGGGGATGACGTGGTCGTCGGTGTGGCCGTAGGTGGTGTTGAGCCAGAGGGCGACCTCGTCGAGCCAGGTCCAGACGGCGGTTTCGAGGTCGCCGGTGAGGGCGCTCAGATCCCAGGGGTTGGGTGGTGCTTCGTCGGGTGGGGTGTCCGCGTCGGGTTGGAGGGCGCGCCGGACGATGGCGGGTGG
>NZ_SMKC01000597.1 GCF_004348315.1 Streptomyces sp. 8K308
GCCCCTGCGCATCGGCCTGGTCGACCTGTTCCACTACGACGTCGAGGAGTTCCACTTCCACGACGGCCGCCTGCTGCTGCGCGGCAACAACGGCACCGGCAAGTCCAAGGTGCTGGCCCTCACGCTGCCCTTCCTCCTCGACGGCGACCTCTCCCCGCGCCGCGTCGAGCCCGACGGCGACCCCGGCAAGCGCATGGAGTGGAACCTGCTGCTCGGCGGCGAACACCCGCACCCCGAGCGACTCGGCTACACCTGGCTGGAGTTCGGCCGCCGCGACCAGGACACCGGCCGGGAACACTTCCGCACCCTGCTCTGCGGACTCAAGGCCGTCGCCGGGCGCGGCATCGCCCGCCACTGGTTCGCCATCACCGACCAGCGCGTCGACCACCGCGAAGAGCCGGGCGCCGGCACCGTGCGCCTGCTCGACGCCACCGGCACCGCACTCGGCCGCGACCGGCTCGCCGAGGCCATCGCCGGACACGGCCTGGTCTACGAGCAGGCCAGGGCCTACCGCAGGGCCGTCGACGAGGCGCTGTTCGGGCTCGGCGAGCAGCGCTACGGCGCCCTCGTCGACCTGCTCATCCAACTGCGCCAGCCGCAGCTGTCGAAGCGCCCCAACGAGGCCGCGCTCTCCCGCGCCCTCACCGAGGCGCTGCCACCGATGGACCAGGCCGTCATCGCCGACGCCGCCGAGGCGTTCCGGTCGCTTGACGAGGAGCGCGAGGAGCTGCGGGCCACCGTGGAGGCCGAGCGCGCCGCCACCACCTTCCTCGACCACTACCGGCGCTACGCCCGCGTCGCCAGCCGCCGCCGGGCCCGCCTACCGCGCGGCCAACACGCCCGATACGAGGGACAGCAGCGCGAACTCGCCGCCGCCGAGGCCGACCGTGAGCAGGCGGTCGCGGCCAGGGCCGAGGCCCAGGAGCGCATCGCGGCCCTGGAGGAGAGCGAGGCCCGGCTGCGCGAGCGGGAGGCGGCGCTGCGCGCCGGCCCCGAGATGCGCGGCGCCCGCGAGCTCGAACAGGCCGCCGAGGCCGCCGCCCGCACGACCCGCGACCGCCAGCGGGCGGCCGATGACCAGGCCGCCGCCGCGCGCCTCGTCGCCCGCGCCCAGGCCAGGGGCGCCGCCGCCGAGGCCCGGCTCGACGCCGCCCGCCGGCAGGCCGAGGCCGCGCTGACCCGGGCCGGCGACCTCGCGACCGCCGCCCACGTCCCGGCCCCCACCGGCCTCGGCGACCAGGCGGTGGCCGACGAGTCGCTTGACCGCGGGCGCCGCAACCTCGACCACCTCGACGCGCTCGCCGCCACCGCCGACCGGGCCGCCGGCGAGCGCCACGCCGCCGCCCGGCGCCTGGACGAGGCCGAGGCCGACCTGTCCCACGCCAACCAGGCCGCGGCGGACGCCGCCCAGGCCACCGCCGACGCCGGCCGCGCCCTGCTGGACGCCGTGCGCCACCACCTCGAGCAGTGCGCCGAACTGCCCTCCGACGACCCCACCGGGCTGCTCGACGAGTTCCAGCGGTGGACCGACGTCCTGCACGGGCCCAACCCCGCCCGCGAGCACGCCGCCCGCGCGCACCGCGCGGCCTCCGCCCGCCTCGCCGACCAGGCCGCCGCCCTCGCCGCCCGGCGCGCCGCGCTCGCCACCCGTGTCCACGAGACCGAGACCGAGATCGCCGCGCTCGAGGCCGGCGGCCAACCCGACCCGCCGGCCCCCCACACCCG
>NZ_SMKC01000598.1 GCF_004348315.1 Streptomyces sp. 8K308
CCGGGGTGCCGGCGGGGGAGGCGTATGCCGCGCCCATGCCGGGGCCGACGTTCGCCGCGCACTTCCACCTGCCGGGCGACCCCTCGATCGCGCCCTACGCGTACGGCCGGCAGGGCAATCCGACGTGGACCGCCCTGGAGGCCGCGGTCGCCGAGCTCGAGGCGCCTGGCGAGGACGCCCTGGCGGTCGTGTTCCCCTCCGGGATGGCCGCCACCACGGCCGTGCTGTTCGCCCTGCTGCGGCCCGGGGACGTCGCCGTGCTGCCGTCCGACGGGTACCAGCTGTTGCCGCGGGCGCGGGAGCGGCTCGAAGGCTTCGGCGTCGTGGTGCGTACCGCGCCGACCGGCGCTGACGCGCAGCTCGCGGCGATCGACGACGACGTGCGCCTGGTGTGGGTGGAGACGCCGTCCAACCCCGGGCTCGACGTGTGCGACATCCGCCGCCTCGCCGACGCCGCGCACGCGCGCGGCGCGCTGCTCGTCGTGGACAACACCCTGGCCACCCCGCTGGGGCAGCGGCCACTCGCGCTCGGCGCCGACCTGTCGATCGCCAGCGGCACCAAGGCGCTCAACGGGCACGGCGACGTGCTGCTCGGCTACGCCGTCGCCCGCGACGCCGCGCTGGCCACCGCGCTGCGCGCCTGGCGCACCGAGACCGGGGCGATCGTCGGGCCCATGGAGGCATGGCTGGCGCACCGCGGGATCGCCACGCTGCAGCTGCGCGTCGAGCGGCAGGGTGCCTCCGCCCTGGCCGTCGCCCGCGCGCTGCGGGCGCGCCCCGAGGTGAGCGGCGTCCGGTATCCCGGGCTGCCGGAGGATCCCGGGCACGCGGTGGCGGCCCGGCAGATGCGGCACTTCGGCTGCGTGGTGTCGTTCACGCTGCCCGACCGCGCGCACGCCGAGCGGTTCCTGGCCGCGTTGCGCCTGGTGTCGGACGCCACCAGCTTCGGCGGGGTCAGGTCGACGGCCGAGCGGCGCGCCCGGTGGGGCGGGGACGACGTGCCAGAGGGCTTCGTCCGGCTCTCGGTCGGGATCGAGGACACCGAGGACCTGGTCGCCGACCTCGACGCGGCGCTGGACGCGGCGCTGGACGTTTCGTCCGGCGGCGCACGGGCCACATGACGGGCATGACCCCAGCACGTTCCGCGGTCAAACGCACGGCCCGCGCCATCCTGCTCGACCTGGACGACACCGAGCTGATCGTCATCAAGCGAACCAAGCCCGGCCTCCCGCCCTACTGGATCACGCCGGGCGGCGGGGTGGAGCCGTCGGACGAGACGGTCGTCTCGGCCCTGCACCGCGAGGTGTCGGAGGAGTTGGGCGCCAAGATCTGCGACGTGGTCCCGGCCTTCGTCGACACCGTCCCGCACGTGCCGGAGCCGGACGAGGACGCCCCGCCGCGGCTCAAGGTCCAGCACTTCTTCGTCTGCCGTCTCGCCACCATGGATCCGACGCTGCGGCACGGGCCCGAAGTGGAGGAGCCGCGCGGCACCTACGAGATCGTGCGGCTGCCGTTCACTCCTGAGGGGCTGGCCTCCGTCGATCTGGTGCCGGCCTCGCTCAGCGCCTATCTGGCGCGGAACATCCTGGGGGTCCGGGCGCTGCTCGCCGGCGACTTCGCCTGAGCCGAAGCGGAGCCTGAGCGGTCAGCGCGCGAACCAGTTGCCGTCGGCGAAGCCGCCCGCGCGCTCGGCGCGCTCCAGGGC
>NZ_SMKC01000599.1 GCF_004348315.1 Streptomyces sp. 8K308
TTGTAGGGTTCCGGTGGTCATGGCGGTGGGGAAACGCCCGGTTACATTCCGAACCCGGAAGCTAAGCCTGCCAGCGCCGATGGTACTGCATGGGGGACCGTGTGGGAGAGTAGGTCGCCGCCGGACAGTTTTTGAAAGATGGGCCCTGCCAAGGTCGTTGACCTCGGCAGGGCCCATTCTCATGTCTTTGATCGGGCACTTTGTTACCGTGGCCGCCATGAGTGGTGAAGCGCGGCTGATGTGGGACGAGGGTGTCACGCGGTACGACTTCGGCCCCGGGCACCCGATGGACCCGTTGCGGCTCGAGCTGACCATGCGGTTGGTCGAGGCTTTCGGCCTCGACCGGCACATCGAGGTCGTCGCGGCCAAGCCGGCCGGCGACGCCACCCTGCGTCTCGTGCACGAGGCCGACTACCTGGCCGCGGTGCGGCGGGCCTCGGTCGAACCATGGGACGCCGACCAGTGGATGGGGCTCGGGACGCCGGACACCCCGGCCTTCCAGGACATGCACGACGTCTCCGCGCTGATCGCCGGTCAGTCCGTCGCCGGAGTCGAGGACATCTGGCGCGGCGACGTGCGGCACGCCGTCAACTTCTCCGGCGGGCTGCACCACGCGATGCCGTCGGCCGCCTCCGGGTTCTGCGTCTACAACGACGCGGCGATCGCCATCGCCAGGCTCCTGGAGCTCGGCGCCGAGCGCGTCGCCTACCTTGACCTGGACGTGCACCACGGGGACGGCGTGCAGGCCGCGTTCTGGGACGACCCGAGGGTGTTGACCGTCTCGGTGCACGAGCACCCGCGGTTCCTCTTCCCCGGCACCGGGCGGCCCGAGGAGTCCGGCGGGCCCGCGGCGCCGGGCAGCGCGGTCAACGTGGCGCTGCCCGCCGGCACGTCCGACTCGGGCTGGCTGCGGGCGGTGCACGCGGTGGTGCCCGAGCTGCTCGCCGAGTTCCGACCCCAGGTGCTCGTGACCCAGCACGGGGCCGACACGCACTTCGAGGACCCGCTCGCCCATCTCACGCTCAGCCTCGACGCCCAGCGCGCCGCCGTTGAGGCCTGCCACGACTGGGCGCACCGGCACGCGGACGGGCGCTGGCTGGCGCTGGGCGGTGGGGGATACGCGATCGTCGACGTGGTGCCGCGGATCTGGACGCACGTCGTCGCCATCGCGGCCCATCGGCCCATCGAGCCCGAGACGTCGACCCCGGAGGAGTGGCGGTCCTTCGTGTACGCCCGCACCCGGCAGGGCGGGCCGCAGCGGATGACCGATGGGCGGCGGCCGTCCTGGCGGGGGTGGGAGGCAGGCTACGATCCGGCCAACGAGGTCGACCAGGCCGTGCTGGCCACTCGGCGGGCCGTGTTTCCGGCGCGCGGGTTGCTGCCCGAGCACTGAAGGCCGCCCGCGGGCGGGGAGTTGTGGGCGCTCGGTGGCCGTTCGCTGCGGCGGCGCTACGGCGAAACGCCCGGGGCGGCGACGCGAGCGGATGGCGCGCGCTCGCCCCAGTACGGGGACGATGTATCGACAAAACGACCCGATTCGGTCTACGTCGTCCGGAGCGTCGTGGACGGTCGTTACCACCCCGGGCTCACCGCTCGAACACGCCTTCAGCACCCCGCGCCTCGATGCCTCACAGCTGTTCCCTGGCTTCCCCACGAGCCGTTGGCCGCGGGGCGGGACGCGATCGGACG
>NZ_SMKC01000059.1 GCF_004348315.1 Streptomyces sp. 8K308
AGGCGAACGCCTCGGCGACGAACTCGGCCAGATCCCCGCGAAGACGCTCGACCTCCCCAAGATCCACAACGGCAGCATGCACCACCGCCCAGCACACGATCAAATCAACCTAACGAAGCACTACTAGGCGGCACCGGCTCCCGCCCCGGGGGACCTGCCGCCCAGCCCCGGTACCAGCACCGCCGCCACCGCCAGGTGCATCAGAGCGAGGGAGACCCGGGTGCCGCCGTCCATGCCGTCGCCGAGGAACGGCAGGAAGGACACGGCCAGTACGGCGCCGGCCACCCCGGTCCAGATGGCGCGGGCACGCCGCGCCCCGAACCGCTCCAGGGCAGCCAGCAGTCCCCAGCCGGAGAGCGACGCGAGCAGTGCGACGACCGCCACAGGCACGGCGCCGATGTCGAGCGTCTGCTCGCCGTCGGCGATCCGCAGCCGGTGCCCCAGCAGTGGGTCCGCGACCAGCCACACCAGGACGGGGGCCAGGACGGCCAGGGCCGTAACCCCCAGGCGCCGTCTCCGCGCGCTCACTTGGCGCCCCCCGAGAGCGCCCCGTGCAGGAAGACCTCCACCAGCTCCTGCGGGGTCAGGTCGGGCTCGTCCTCCGTACGCGGCTGGGTGAAGAGCAGCCCGAAGAAGAGGGCCGCGATCTGCTCCGGCGGCCGGCGCAGGGCGGCCTTGTCGGGCTCCAGCAGCTCCGCGAGGGCCGCGCGGATACGGGTCGTCGACTCGTCGCGGCCCACGCCGCGCACCGTGCCGGGGTGCTTGCCGCCGCGATGCCCCAGCGAGCCGGCGATCGCGCCCATCCTGGACATGTGCGCCTGCAGCGCCTCGGCCGCCTCCGCGAGCCGGTCGGGCAGCGGCTGGGATACGTCGATCGCGTCGAGCTCGCGGACGGCGTGCTCGGGGGAGAGCGCCTCGGCCATGCAGGCCTGCAGCAGCTCGTCCTTGTCGGCGAAGACCCGGAAGATCGTTCCCTCGCCGATGCCCGCGGCGCGGGCGATCTTCGCGGTCGTCACCGCAGCGCCGTACTCGGCGATCAGCGGGATCGCGGTCTGGATGATCATCGCGCGCCGCTGCTCCGGCGACATGCCGGGGGCGCGGCGGCGGGTGGTCTGGTTCTCCTTAGGTGCTGTCATGACCGCGAGAATACGGAGTGAGGACTCACTCCGTCAATGAGTGAGTCCTCACTCCGCTCACTTTTCCTGTACTCGGCTGCTTGTCGTTGGCAGCCCACCAAGATCCACAACTACGGCTGGAGTACTTAGAGCGACCGTCAATAGGGGATCACTTGAGGCGGCGGGGGTGGTTGGGTGTGCCTGCGGTAGCGGGTCGGGCTTCGCGGATCAGCGCACGGACGGTGATGAACGTGGCGGCGAGGAGGGCCGTTGCCACGCGACCAGAGGGTGATCCCACAACCCGTCCATGCCCCATGAATCCGTTGTTTACCGGGCTCTGAGACCGTTCAGCGCGAAGGTCAGCAGTCGCTCGCCCTGCGCCGGAGAGCTCTGCTCACTCACCCACGCCACCGCGTTGACCAGCGCGTACAGATCTGGGGCGGTGACGTCCTCCCGCAGCTCTCCGGCCGCCCGCGCCCGCGCCACCAGCCGTTCACTGGCGGCGAGTACCGCCTCACACGCGGCGTGCAACTCCGAGGATTCGTCCTCGATCGCTCGCATCAACGATGCGCCCAACCCCCGGTAGCGGGCCGTGTGTGTCACAGCTGTCCGCGCCCAGGCGGCCAGGGCCTCGAACGGCGAGGAGTGATCAAGCAGTTCCTCGCCGGTTGCGGCTAGTGCGCGCATGCGATCACCCAGCAGCGCCTCCAGCAGCGCCTGCCGGGTGGGGAAGTGGCTGTACAGCGTGCCGTTGGCCACGCCTGCGCGCCGCGCGATCTCCTCCAAGGAGGCATCCGTGCCGCGCTCGGTGAACGCGGTCGCCGCCGCAGCGAGCAGCCGCTCGTAGTTGCGGCGAGCGTCCGCGCG
Organism: Streptomyces sp. 8K308; assembly: GCF_004348315.1. Taxonomy (GTDB): domain Bacteria; phylum Actinomycetota; class Actinomycetes; order Streptomycetales; family Streptomycetaceae; genus Streptomyces. The sequence continues at coordinate 1,983 of NZ_SMKC01000059.1, forward strand.
CATGCGACGCCGCGGTGTCGACTCTCCGGTGTCCATGAGTACCCCCCGTCCAGGAAAGTTGAGACAGTCTCGATATATTTCTCGGGACAGTCTCATCTTAAGATCGAAGGACAGCTCATGACAGCGGGACGCAGAGCCGACAAGCCCATCCTGGTCACCGGCGCCACCGGCCGGCAGGGCGGCGCCACCGCCACCCACCTGCTGGCCGACGGTTGGCCGGTCCGGGTCCTGGTCCGCGACCCGACCGCCCCGGCCGCCCGGACCCTGGCCGCAGCGGGCGCCACGCTCTACGAGGGCGACCTGGATGCCCCCGAGACCCTCAGCGCGGCCCTCGCTGGCGCCCACGGCGTCTTCGCCGTCACCCCTGACGACCTGGACGGCGAGCGTGAGATTCGGCGCGGCCGGCACCTGGTGAACGCTGCGGCAGCAGTCGGCGTCGCCCACCTCGTCTTCGCCTCCGTCGGTGGCGCCGACCGAAACACCGGCATCTCCTACTGGGAGACCAAGGGGGCCATCGAGCAGCACATCCGCACCGTCGGCATACCCGCCACCATCCTGCGGCCGGTGCGCTTCATGGAAAACCACGCCATTCCCGGACTACCACTGGGCGGCATCACGGACGGCGTCCTACGCCATCTCTTCAGCGCGGACGTCCCCGTGCAACTGATCGCCGTAACCGACATAGGGGCCTTCGCCGCCCTCGCCTTCGCCGACCCCGCCGCATACCTCGGCCATGCCCTGGAACTTGCGGGCGATGAGCTCACCCCCGACGCCACCGTGCGCCTCATCAGTCAGCATCTCGGCCGTCAGATCACCTACGAGCAAGTCCCGGCCGCCGCACTGAACCTCAACGAGGACGCCACCCGCGCCTTCGCTTCCGAACGCGGTCTGTGGCGGGCCGACATCCCAGCCTTGCGCAATCGCCACCCCGCCCTTCTGGACTTCCCCACCTGGCTCGCCCGAGGCGGTGCCGACGCGATCGCGGCACTCCTCCTCCTGGACAAAAGCAGCTAGTGTGACGCATCACACTAGGGCGACGTCAACAGGGCTCATTTGAGGCGGCGGGTGGTGGGTCGGGTGTCCCATCGGTAGCGGGTTCGGGCTTCGCGGATCAGCGCACGGACGGTGACGAAGGCGGCGGCGAGGTGGAGGAAGAAGTCCACGATCTTGCTGTCGCGGTCGGTGCAGCGGTGGAGCTTGCCGAAGCCGTTCATCCAGGAATGGGTGCGTTCACAGACCCACCGTTTGCCGGCCTGGATCGGTGCGGGGACGCCCTTGCGGGCGATCTCACCGTGGAGGCCGAGCCCGGTGAGCAGGGCGCGGGTTACGCCGGAGTCGTAGCCTGAGTCGAGATGCACGGTCACATCTTCGGGCCAGTGCGGGCCGACCCGGGTGGTGGCCGCTGCCAGGGGCGGGCCCAGCAGTGGTGAGTCGTGCCGGTTCGCGCCCGCGGAGACGATCCCGAGAGGAACACCGGCCCCGTCGGTGGCCGTCGAGCGTTTCAAACCGCCCTTACGCCTGTCCACTGGGGACGGTCCGGCCCCGTCGCCTCCGCACGGGGCCTTGGTAATGCAGCCGTCCACTGGAACGTCGGCGAGTTGCAGGCCGATGATGCGGTCGTAGGCGGCGAGGGCTAAGGCGTGGACGGCTTCGGCGACACCGGCGGCGGCCCAGTCCTTGAGCCGGCGGCGGATCGTGGAGTCCGAGCACGCGGCGGTGGCGACGCGTTCGTAGCCCGACCGTGCACCAGAGCGGAAACGAGGTGTTCGAAGACTACCCGGTCGGGGATGCGGCGCCGGTGGCAGCCGAGGAGGTGGCCGGGGTCGAACTCGCCGCGCTCGGGTAGCTGCGCGGCGAACTCGACCCAGACGGGTTCCAACAGCGATGCGGGGATCGTGGGCACGGGCATCCTTGTCGATCATCGAGCGTAGAGAACTCACATGGTCGTTGATGCCCGTGCCCGTTTGCTGCCCCGCACTGATCTTCTGACCAGCTCACGCCCCATTGCCGGTCGCTCTAAGTCACCGGCATTGCGCCTAGACCCTGTCCGGGCGCGTGCGTGCCGGCCGGTCCGCCCGGAGGCGGGGGTGGGCCGGCCGTTTCGTGGGTGAGTGCGTTTCTCGGCCATAATGACGTAGGAGCCTGCAGCTCCCCACCCGCATCGATCCACTCAGCGGCAGGTGAGAGAGCCAGCATGAAGTTCCTCAATGACGTCACGCCGTCGTACGACCTGACCTACGACGACGTGTTCATGGTTCCCAACCGTTCGGCGGTCGGCTCCCGGCAGGGCGTCGACCTGGGCACCCCGGACGGCACGGGCACCACCATCCCCCTCGTGGTCGCCAACATGACGGCCGTGGCCGGCCGCCGGATGGCCGAGACCGTGGCCCGGCGCGGCGGCCTGGTGGTCATCCCGCAGGACATCCCGCTGGACGTGGTCACCGACGTGATCGCCTGGGTCAAGCAGCGCCACCTGGTCCTGGACACCCCGATCGTGCTGGCGCCCACCCAGACCGTGGGCGACGCGCTCGCGCTGCTGCCCAAGCGGGCGCACGGCGCGGGCGTGGTGGTCACCGCGGGCCAGCCGGTGGGGATCGTGACCGAGGCCGACCTGACGGGGGTCGACCGGTTCACCCAGCTGGGCGAGGTGATGTCCCGCGACCTGCTGGTGCTCGACGCCGGGATGGACCCGCAGGAGGCGTTCGACGTCCTGGACGGCGCACACCGCAAGATCGCACCCGCGGTCGGCCCCGACGGGCGGCTCGCCGGCATCCTCTCCCGCAAGGGCGCGCTGCGCGCCACGCTCTACACGCCGGCCACCGACGCGGCCGGTCGGCTGCGGGTGGCGGCCGCCGTGGGCATCAACGGGGACGTGGCCGGGCGGGCCGAGGCGCTGCTCGCGGCGGGCGTCGACACGCTGGTGGTGGACACCGCGCACGGCCACCAGGAGTCGATGATCGCCACGCTGCGCGCCGTCCGGGCCCTGCGACCGACCGTGCCGGTGGTCGCGGGCAACGTGGTCTCGGCCGAGGGCACCCGGGACCTGATCGAGGCCGGTGCCGACATCGTCAAGGTGGGGGTCGGTCCAGGCGCCATGTGCACCACCCGGATGATGACGGGCGTGGGCCGGCCGCAGTTCTCGGCGGTGCTGGAGTGCGCGGCCGAGGCGGCCAGGCACGGCAAGCACGTGTGGGCCGACGGCGGGGTGCGGCATCCGCGGGACGTGGCGATGGCGCTGGCCGCCGGCGCCTCCAACGTGATGATCGGCTCCTGGTTCGCCGGCACCTACGAGTCGCCCGGCGACCTGCAGCAGGCCGCCGACGGCCGGCTGTACAAGGAGAGCTTCGGCATGGCCTCGGCCCGCGCCGTGCGCGGCCGCACCGTCGAGGACTCGGCCTACGACCGGGCGCGCAAGGGGCTTTTCGAGGAGGGGATCTCCACCTCCCGGATGTTCCTCGACTCGGCGCGGCCCGGCGTCGAGGACCTGATCGACTCGATCGTCGCGGGCGTCCGCTCGGCCTGCACCTACGCCGGGGCGGCCACGCTGACCGAGTTCGCCGAGAAGGCCGTGGTGGGCGTGCAGAGCGCCGCCGGTTACGCGGAGGGCAAGCCGCTGCACGTCAGCTGGCTGTGAGGCGGGGCTGGCCGAACTCGGTCTGTCGCCCCGGGGGCCCGGGTGTTGGGATGGCCCCATGAGCCAGCGGATGCGCGGGGATACGACGGCACGGGGCCCGGCCCCGTCACTCCCGACGGCTGCGCCGTTGAGCACTGGCTGAGGCTGCGGCCCGGGCCCGAGCCCGAGATCATCGCCTCGGCCGTGCCCGCCGGCGCCACCATCCTCGAACTCGGCTGTGGCGTCGGCCGGTTGACGCACCCGCTGATCGAGCGCGGCTTCACCGTCACGGCCGTGGACGAGTCGCCCGAGATGCTGGCGCACGTGCGCGGCGCCCGCCCCGTCCGCTCCTCGATCGAGGACCTCGCGCTGGGGGAGGAGCGGTTCGACGTCGCGCTGCTCGCCTCGTTCCTGGTGCACAACGGCGACCCCGGGGTGCGCGCCGGCATGCTGCGCGCCTGCCAGCGCCACGTCGCCGACGGGGGCCGGGTGCTGATCCAGCGCGAGGGGGAGGACTGGCACCTGCGGGTGCCGAGGGAGACGCGGACCGAGCACGGGGTCACCCGGGTGGCGTCCGCGGATCCGGTGGACGCGAACACCTCCTCCATCCTCGTCGAGTACGAGTACGACGACGCCCGGTGGACGCAGCGGTTCCTCTCTTACCGCTACACCCCCCGGTCCTTCGAGGCCGCGCTGGCCGCGGCCGGGCTCGCCGTGGACGCGGTGCTCACCGAGGACGGCACCTGGGTGCGCGCCCGGCCGGTCTGAGCGGGCCGGGGCGCGGTCGGCGGCGCCCGGAGTTCCCCGACCGGTCAACTGACGTGCATGCGTCAGGTCTTGAGTAACGGGCTACCGGCCCGTAGCTTGATCTTCCGGAAACCCCCACCGCGCCGCCTCGCTGGCGGTTCGTCAGATTTCCGGAGGAGCTGCATGCGTCGTCGGTTCGCCACGGCCCTGTCCTCGGTCGCCCTCACCCTGGGCGCCGTGGCCGTCTCGGCCGCCCCCGCCACCGCGGCCCCGGCCGACAAGCCCCAGGTGCTCTCCAGTTGGACCCAGACCAGCGCCAGCAGCTACAGCGCCTGGCTGTCCGCCCGCAACAACCAGTCGGCATGGTCCTCCTACGGCTTCGACTGGAGCACCGACTACTGCTCGAGCTCGCCCGACAACCCCTTCGGCTTCCCCTTCGAGACGTCCTGCGCGCGGCACGACTTCGGCTACCGGAACTACAGGGCCCAGGGCACCTTCGAGGCCAACAAGGCGCGGCTCGACTCCGCCTTCTACAACGACCTGCAGCGGGTCTGCGACAACTACTCGGGGGCCACCGGAGCCTCCTGCGACGCCCTGGCCTGGACGTACTACCAGTCCGTCCGCAACTTCGGCTGAGCCGACGAGGGACCCCCGGCGGCGCGCCGGGGGTCCCGTTCACGCGGATTTCCGCACCCGGCGGCCTTCGCCGCGCGCCGTGGCCGGGTCGGCGGCCACCGGCTCCCGGGGGGCGCGCCCGCCAAGCACCCCGGCGCCCAGCACCAGCACCGTGAGCGAGGCCGTCACCAGCGCGAACGAGGCACGCAACGAGGCGACTTCGCCGATCATGCCGATCAGCGTGGGCGCGATCAGCCCTGTGGTGTAGGTGACCGTGGCCACGCCGGCGATGGCCTGGCTCGGATTGGGGCCACTGCGCCCCGCCGCCGCGAAGGCCAGCGGGATCACCACCGCGATCCCGATCCCGAGCAGCGCGAAGCCCGCGATGCCCTGCGCCGGCACCCGCGCCGTCACGACCAGCAGCCCGCCGGCGAGTGCCAGCACTCCGCTGGTCCGAACCGTGCGCACCGGGCCGAGACGCCGGACCGCCGCGTCCCCGGCGAGCCGGGCGACGGCCATGGTGCAGGCGAACGCCGTGTAGCTGGCGGCGGCGACGGCCTCCGAGGCGCCCGCGAGGTCGCGCAGGTAGACGCCCGACCAGTCCATGCTGCCGCCCTCGGCGAGGATCGCGCACATGCCCACCGCGCCGATCAGCAGCGCGGAGCGCGGCGGCAGCGCGAACCGGGGCGGCGGCTCCTCGTCGGGGGTGGCCCTGACGTCCAGCAGGCCGCGGCAGACCGGCAGCGCGGTCACCGTCAACACCAGGGCCGCCAGCGGGAGATGGACCCGCGCGTCAGCGCCGAGCCCGACGGCGCCAACGCCGACCGCGGAGCCGAGCAGCGCGCCCGCCGACCACAGGCCGTGCAGCCCGGACATGATCGAGCGGCCGTGCTCGCGCTCCACGTCCACGCCCTGCGCGTTCATCACCACGTCGGCCATGCCGGACGCGGCGCCGTAGACGAGCAGCAGCCCGCACAGCGCCGCGAGGTTCGGCGCCAGCATGGGCAGGGCGAGCGCCGCGGTCCAGAGCATCAGCAGCCAGCGCACCGCGGCGCGTGCGCCGAGCCGGTGCATCACGCCGCTGGCCAGCGGCATGGTCAGGGCGGCGCCGAGCGCGGGGAAGGCCAGCGCCAGGCCCAACTGCGCGGTGCTGAGGTCGAGATGTTCCTTGAGCCAGGGGATGCGGGTGACGAAGCTCCCGCTGACCGCGCCGTGCAGCGCGAAGACGCCACTGACGGACAGGCGGGCCCTGCGGATCCGGTCCCGGTCGGTTACCAGGGGATGTGACATCGACATGGGGCGTCCGCGTTCTCTCGTGTATCCCGAAGGGGGTGGCGACCCGGTGGGCCGAGCGCCAGGCGTAAACTATCAGGAAGCCTTCCTAATAGAAACATGGCAGGGAGACTCTCCGCCTCGACCGACTCTGCGAGGATTCCCGCATGACTGCCCGCACCGCGACGCCACGGACGGCCCGCGCCATCAACGACCGCATCGCCCTCGACCTGTTGGCCAGCGAGGGGCCACTGACGGCGGCCCGGCTGCGCGAGCTCACCGGCCTCTCCCGACCCAGCGTCGCCGACCTGCTCGGCAGGCTCGGCCGGGACGGCCTGGTCACCGTGGTCGGCGAGGCGGGGGAGGAGCGGCGCGGCCCCAACGCCCGCCTCTACGGCCTGGTGGCCGAGCGCGCCCACGTCGCCGCGCTCGACGTCCGCACCGACTCCGTCGCCTTCGCGCTCGCCGACCTCGCCGGACGCACCCTCGCCGAGGACCGGCTGCCGGCCACCGCGGGCCCCGGCGGCACGGTCGCCGCCACCCTCGCCGCGCTCGAGCGCGGCCTCGCCAGCTCCGGCGTCGCCACCGTGCACACCGCCGTCATGGGTGCCCCTGGGCTCGTCGACCCGGCCACCGGCGCCCTGCGCCCCACCGGCTCGCTGCCCGCCTGGCACGCCGAACTCCTCACCGCGCTGCGCGCCAGGCTCGAGGGCTCCGTCCTGCTGGAGAACGAGGTCAACCTGGCCGGCCTCGCCGAACACCGGCGCGGCGCCGTCACCGACCGCGACAGCTTCGTGCTGGTCTGGCTCGGCCACGGCGTCGGCGCCGCCGTGGTGCTCGACGGCGCGCTGCGGCGTGGAGCCTCGGGCGGCGCGGGCGAGCTCGGCTTCCTGCCCGTGCCCGGCACCGGCGCGCTGCCCGCGGCCGACGACTGCGACGGCGGCTTCCACGCGCTGGCATCGAGCGCCGCGGTCCGCGCCCTGGCCGTGGCGCACGGCCTGCCGGCCGCCATCGGGGGCGACGCCCAGGCGGCCGAGGCCGTGGTGCGCGCCGCGGCGGCCGAACCCACGGGCGCCGCGGGCGCGTTCCTCACCGAGCTCGCCGACCGCGTCGCGGTGGCCATCGCCGGCGTGGCCGCGGTCCTCGACCCGGGCTGTGTGGTGCTCGGCGGCGAGATCGGGCGCGCCGGCGGCCCGGCGCTCGCCGAGCGTGTCGCCGACCGGCTGCGCGTCCTCTCGCCGCTGGGCACCGACGTGCGTCCCGCCACCGTGGCCGGCAGCCCCGTCCTGGCCGGCGCCCTGGTTACCGCGCTCGACGCGGCCCGCCGCGACCTGTTCGGCCCCGACCTCGCACGGTAGGGCCCGGTCGGCCTGTGAGGCGTCCCACAGCCCGGCATGATCGACCGCTGACCGTGGCAGACTGGTGGGCGTACCAGCGACACAGCGCACTCCGGGGTCGGTGAAACTCCGAACCGGCGGTTATAGTCCGCGACCCGTCCGCCGCCAGCGGCCGGTTGACCAGGTGGAATTCCTGGACCGACGGTTAAAGTCCGGATGGGAGGCAGTGCGTGGCGGAAGCGGTGCGCGGCATGCGTATGGCCGTCGGTCTCGACCCACCGGCCACGGCGTGCCCTCGCCCCCGTGATCCGCGCTGATTTCCCCAAGCCCCGGAGCCGTGCCCAAGAGGCAGGAGGATCCGGTGGCCACCCCCGCAGCCGCGCGCGAGGCCCGTGAGGCCAAGGCGATGCGCCGCGCCATCGAGTTGGCCGCCCGCGGCCTGGGCCACACGAGCCCCAACCCCGTCGTCGGCTGCGTCGTCCTCGACGCCGCGGGCCGCACCGTGGGCGAGGGTTGGCACCGGCGGGCCGGCGGCCCGCACGCCGAGGTCCACGCGCTGACCGCGGCCGGCCCCGCCGCCCGCGGCGGCACCGCCGTCGTCACCCTCGAACCCTGCGCCCACACCGGCCGCACCGGGCCCTGCGCCGAGGCCCTGATCGCCGCCGGCGTGGCCCGCGTCGTCTACGCCGTCGCCGACCCCAACCCCAGGGCGGCCGGCGGGGCCGCCACGCTCGCCGCCGCCGGCGTCGAGGTCGTCGTGGGACCGCTCGCCGCCGAGGCGGCCGAGGGCAACGCGGCCTGGCTCACCGCCGTCCGGCACGGCCGCCCGCACGTCCACTGGAAGTACGCCGCCACCCTCGACGGCCGGATCGCCGCGGCCGACGGCACCAGCCGGTGGATCACCTCGCCCGAGTCACGCGCCGACGTGCACCGGCTGCGCGCCGAGTCCGACGCCGTGCTCGTCGGCTCCGGCACCGCCCGCGCCGACGACCCGCACCTCGCCGTCCGCGGCGTGCCAGGCGCCCGCCAGCCGCTGCGCGTCGTCCTCGACACCACGGGAACCGCCGTCAAGCCGGGTGCCAGGGTGCTCGACGGCGCCGCCGCCACCCTGGTGGCCGTCGCCGAGGACGCCCCCGCCGCACACCTCGCCGGCCACGCCGAGGTGGTCAGGCTCCCGCGCGCCGCCCACGGCCCCGGCCTCGACCTGGCCGCGCTGCTCGCCGCCCTCCACCAGCGCGAGATCCGCTCCCTGCTGCTCGAGGGCGGCCCCACCCTGGCCGGCGCCTTCGCCGCCGCCGGCCTCGTCGACCGCGTCACCGGCTACCTCGCCCCGGCCCTGCTCGGCGCCGGACCCCAGGTGCTGGCCGGCGCGGGAATCACCACCATCGCGGACGCGTTGCGCCTTCGCGTCACCGGCGTCGACCGGATCGGCCCCGACCTGCGGGTCAGCGCCGTTCCCGCCAACGCCCCCGTCCCCAAGGAGAGCTGAGTGTTCACCGGAATCGTCGAAGAACAGGGTGAGGTCATCGCGCTCGACCGCGCGGGCGACTCGGCGCGGCTACGGTTGCGCTGCGCCGTCGTCACCGAGGGCACGGGGCACGGCGGCTCCATCGCCGTCAACGGCGTCTGCCTCACCGTGATCGACCTCGGCGAGGGCGAGTTCACCGCCGACGTGATGGCCGAGACCCTGACCCGCTCCAACCTCGGCGAACTCGCGCCCGGGGACCGGGTCAACCTGGAGCGCCCGATGGCGCTCGGCGACCGGCTCGGCGGCCACCTCGTCCAGGGCCACGTCGACGGCACCGCCACCATCCTGGAGCGCACGCCGGGCGACCACTGGGAGCTCGTCACCTTCACGCTGCCCGCCCCGCTGGCCCGCTACGTGGTCGACAAGGGCTCGATCACGGTCGACGGCGTCAGCCTCACGGTCGTCGAGGCCGGCGACGACCGCTTCTCCATCGGCCTGATCCCCACCACCCTCGACCTCACCACCCTCGGCGCCAAGCGGCCGGGCGACCTGGTCAACCTGGAGGTCGACATCGTCGGCAAGTACGTCGAACGGCTGCTGGGCCAGCGCGAGGTGACGCTCCGATGAGCAGCCTGGTCGACCAGCTCAACAGCACTGCCTTCACCGCCTTCGGCCAGCACGTCATCTGGTCCGACATGGTCGGCAACCTGGCCGGGCTCGCCGCCCTCGCCCTCGGCTGGCGGCGCTCCATCCTCACCTGGCCGGTCCAGCTCGTGTCCGGGCTCATCCTGATCGCCGCCTACGCCTCGGCCCAGCTCAGCGGGGGAGTGGGCAAGCAACTCCTGGTCATCGGCGTCGCCCTGTGGGGCTGGCGGCAGTGGCAGCTCGGCCGGCACGGCACCGACGAGGGACGGATCGCCGTCCGCTTCGCCTCCTGGACGGAGCGCGGCGCCCTCCTCGTCGGCGCCGCGCTCGGCACCCTGGTGGTGGGCGGGGTGTTCACCGCCTTTCCCGAGCTGTCCTGGAACCCCTGGCCGGACGCCTACATCTTCGTCGGCACCCTGGTCGCCATGGTCGCCCAGGCCCGCGGGCTCGTGGAGTTCTGGTTCGCCTGGCTACTGGTCGACCTCGTTGGCGTCCCGCTGGCCTTCGACAGCGGCCTGCCCTTCTCCGGTCTGGTCTACGTCGTCTACCTCGTCCTCGTCCTGTGGGGCATGCGCGCCTGGTGGCTGAGCTCCCGCGACTCCGGTGGCCGTGACCGCGGGACCGTCCTGGAAGGAGCCCCCGCGTGACCGTCCCGGAGACCCGGGCCGCCGAGCCCGCCCCCGAACCCGTGGCCGCCCTCGACCCCGAGCTCGTGCTCGACCCCGTCGAGCGCGCCATCGCCGACATCGCCCTGGGCCGGCCCGTCGTGGTCGTCGACCGCCCCGACCGGGAGAACGAGGGCGACCTGGTCGTGGCCGCCGAGCTGATCACCCCCGAGATCGTCGCCTTCATGATGAGCGAGTGCCGCGGGCTGATCTGCGCTCCCATGGAGCCCGAGGACCTGGACCGGCTCGAGCTCGGCCAGATGGTGGAGAAGAACACCGAGTCGATGGCGACCGCCTTCACCGTCTCGGTCGACGCCACCGCCGCGCACGGCGTCGGCACCGGCATCTCCGCCGCCGACCGCGCCACCACCATCCGGCTGCTTGCCGACCCCGCCGCGGCCCCCGCCGACCTCGCCCGCCCGGGACACGTCTTCCCGCTGCGCGCCCGCACCGGAGGGGTGCTGGTCCGCAACGGCCACACCGAGGCCGCCGTCGACCTCGCCCGGCTCGCCGGACTGCGCCCGGCGGCGGCGATCTGCGAGATCGCCGCCGAGGACGGCACCATGCTGCGGCTGCCAGCGCTGCGCCGCTTCGCCCGCCGGCACGGCCTCGCGATCGTCTCCATCGAGGATCTGGTCGCCTACCGGCGCGCCGCCGGCGAGGAGGCATTCCCCATCGTTCGCCGCGAGGCCGAGACCACCCTGCCCACCGCGCACGGCACGTTCCGCGCCCACGGCTACCGGTCGACTGCGGACGGTGTCGAGCACATCGCGCTGGTCGCGGGCGAGTTGGGCGACGGCGAGGACGTGCTGGTCAGGGTCCACTCCGAATGCCTGACCGGCGACGTGTTCGGCTCCCAGCGCTGCGACTGCGGCCCGCAGCTGCGCGCCTCCATGGAGCGGGTCCAGGCCGAGGGCCGGGGCGTCGTCCTCTACCTGCGCGGCCACGAGGGCCGCGGCATCGGCCTGATGTCCAAGCTCCGCGCCTACCAGCTGCAGGAGCGCGGCCGGGACACCCTGGACGCGAACCTGGAGCTCGGGCTGCCGGCCGACGCCCGTGACTACGCCGCCGGCGCCCGCATCCTGGCCGACCTCGGCGTCCGCTCGCTGCGCCTGCTGACCAACAACCCGGAGAAGGTCACCGCGCTCAAGCGGCACGGCCTCGCCGTCACCGACCGCGAGCCGATGCCCGTGCCGCCGGGCGAGCACAACCTGCGCTACCTGCGCACCAAGCGGGACCGGATGGGCCACGACCTGCCCTGGCTCGACCCGACCCCGGCCTCGCCCTGCGGCAACCAGTGATCCGAACGACGAGAACGCCCGAACGACGAGAAAGCCCGAACGATGAGAACGACGAGAGGGAGAAGACAGTGAGCGGCAAGGGAGCCCCCGAGCTGACCGTGACCGGCGGCGCCGACCTGCGGGTCGCGGTGGTCGCCGCGCAGTGGCACCAGACCGTGATGGACGGGCTGCTCACCGGCGCGCTGCGCGCGCTGAAGGACCTCGGGGTGCCCGAGCCCACCGTGGTGCGGGTGCCGGGCAGCTTCGAACTGCCCTTCGCGGCCGAGGCCCTGGCCGAGCGCGGCTACGACGCCGTCGTGGCGCTCGGCGTCGTCATCCGCGGCGGCACCCCGCACTTCGACTACGTCTGCCAGGGCGTCACCCAGGGCCTCACCCAGGTCAGCGTCGGCCACGCCATCCCCGTCGGCTTCGGCGTGCTGACCTGCGACACCGAGGAGCAGGCCGTGGACCGGGCCGGGCTGCCGGGGTCGACCGAGGACAAGGGACACGAGGCCGCCACCGCCGCCGTCGCGGCCGCCACCACCCTGCGGGCCGTTCCACGCCCCGCGCGAGGCTGACCGCCGGGCACGCCGTAGGGTAAGACCACCATGGCCAACAAGACATTCGACGAGCTCTTCGCCGAGCTCCAGCAGAAGGCCGCCACCGGCGACCCAAGCACCTCCCGCACCGCGGAACTGCTCGCCGGCGGGGTGCACGCCATCGGCAAGAAGGTCGTCGAGGAGGCCGCCGAGGTGTGGATGGCCGCCGAACACGAGAGCGCGGACCGCACCGCTGAGGAGATCTCCCAGCTCCTCTACCACCTCCAGGTGATGATGGTCGCCCGCGGGCTCTCGCTGTCCGACGTATACGCTCACCTCTGACGGCGCGCCCGCGCCCGAATCACACCGCGTCCCGTACTCCCCGCACGAAGGAAGCCCGTCCATGTTGCGCATCGCCGTTCCCAACAAGGGGTCGCTCTCCGAGCCGGCGGCGGCCATGCTCCACGAGGCCGGCTACCGGCAGCGCAAGGACCGCCGGGAACTGGTCCTGATCGACTCGGACAACCAGGTCGAGTTCTTCTACCTGCGCCCCCGCGACATCGCCATCTACGTCGGCTCGGGGCGCCTCGACATCGGCATCACCGGCCGCGACCTGCTGCTCGACTCCGGCGCCGAGGCCGAGGAGATCATGGAGCTCGGCTTCGCGGCCTCCACCCTCCGCTACGCGACCCGGCCCGGCTCTGTCCGCGACGTCCGGAAGTTCGGCGGCCTCTCGATCGCCACCTCCTTCGCCGGCGTCGTCACCGCCCACCTTGCCGAGCACGGCGTGAACGCCTCGGTCGTCCACCTCGACGGGGCCGTCGAGACCGCCATCCAGCTGGGCGTCGCCGAGGTCATCGCCGACGTCGTGGAGACCGGGACCACCCTGCGCAACGCGGGCCTCGAGATCATCGGCGAGCCGATCCTGGAGTCCGAGGCGGTGGTCATCAGGCGCGCCGGCGAGGACGGCGAGGAGGAGGACCCCAAGGTCCGCCAGTTCCTGCGCCGCCTCCAGGGCGTGCTGGTGGCCCGCCGCTACGTGATGATGGACTACGACATCAGGGCCGAGCTCGTCGACAAGGCGGTGTCGCTCACCCCCGGCCTCGAGTCGCCGACCGTCTCGCCGCTGCACGACCAGGGCTGGGTCGCCGTCCGCTCCATGGTGCCGGTGCAGGACGCCCAGCGGATCATGGACGAGCTGTACGACCTCGGCGCCCGCGCCATCCTCAGCACCGGCATCCACGCCGCCCGCCTCTGACCCCGGAGGGCAGGATGACCAGCGAGACCACCACGGGCCGGGCGCTGCCGCCGCCCGATCTCCCCGTCACCTTCCGTCCGGTGCTGACCAGGATCGTGCTGCTGACCATCGGCTCGGTGGTGCTCGGGCTGCTGCTGCTGATCGCCGTGGTGCTGCCGGAGGGCATCACGGCCACGGGCACGCTCAGCGACCGCCTCACCCTCGCCGGCTGCGGCGCCGCGGTGTTCGGCGTGACGGTCCTGCTCAGCAGGCCCAAGGCCGTCGCCGACGCGGAGGGCCTGACCGTCGTCAACCTCACCACCAAGCGGCGGCTCGCCTGGGCCCAGGTGGTGCGGGTCACCCTCAGGCCCGGGGACCCGTGGGTCTCGCTCGACCTCGCCGACGGCACCGTGCTCGCCGTGATGGCCATCCAGCCCGGCGTCTCCCGGGAGCGCGCGCTGGCCGACGCTCGCGCGCTCCGCTCGCTCGCCGAGGCGCGTGGCACCGCGGCCGCGGAAGCCGACGGGCCGCCGAGCCGCTGACGCCGCGGCACCCGACCCACCCGAGGAACGGCCGTCAGTCCCGCGGTATCCCGCGGGACGACAGCACCTCCCCGTACGCCTGCATCAGGTCGGAGAGCCGCAGCGTGGCCAGCTCCTGCCGGGTCGGCGCCGTGCCCGACTCCGAGAGCCGGACGTCCCGGAAGGCGCAGGCCGACTCGTAGAGGGTGCGCAGGAAACGGCCGTTGCCCAGCTCGTCGATCCACCCCTCGTCCACCACGTGCCGGCCGATGCTGCGCAGCTCGTCCAACGCCTCGGCGTCCCAGGCGTCCCCGTGCTCGGCGGCGAGCAGCTCGCCGATGGCCGTCAGCTCCTCGGGCGAGTAGCTGGGGAACTCGATCCGGGCCGCGAACCGCGAGCCGAGACCCGGGTTGGCCGCCAACAGCCGGTCCATGCCGGCCGGATAGCCCGCGAGGATCACCACCAGGTGTTCCCTGCTGTCCTCGGCGCGCTTCAGCAGCACCTGCAGCGCCTCGTCGCCGTACGCGTCGCCCTTGCTGTAGCCGGTGTGGACCAGGCTGTACGCCTCGTCGATGAACAGCACCCCGCCCAGCGCCGAGTCGATCAGGCGATTGGCCTTCACCGCCGTCTGCCCGAGGAACTCCCCAACGAGATCGGCCCGTTGGGCCTCCACCAGGCGGTCGTGACTGAGTAAGCCGAGCGCGTGGAAGACCCGGCCGAGGATCCTGGCCACCGTCGTCTTGCCGGTGCCGGACGGCCCCGAGAACACGAAGTGCCGCTTGGGCGGCTGCACCGGCAGGCCCTGCCCCGAGCGCAGCCGCGCCATCCGCAGCTGCGCCGACATCGCCCGCACCTGCTCCTTCACCGGCTCGAGCCCCACCATCCGGTCGAGCTCGGCCAGCGTGCTGGCCAGCAACGCCGGGTCGGGCGCCGGCGGCGCCCCGGCCGCGACCGCGCCCTGGCCCGCGTGGGCGTGCCCCACCGGGCCCGGCCAGGTGACGGACCCCGCCGGGCGCTGGCCGCCGGTCGGCGCGGTGGGCGACGGCACCCGCCGGCCCCGCCCGCCGTCCTCCTGGAGCGCTTCCAGGGCGCCGAGCAGACCGGCCGGCAGCGGGCCGGTCAGCAACTCGCCAGAGGCCCCGGTGAAGTGGGCCGCCTCCGGGTCCTCGACGCCGAGCGCGGTCAGCCGCACCGCCGTGTCCATGAACTCCGGATCCGCCTCGTGCACCGCCCGGTACAGCGGTATCGCCGCCGCGCTGCGCCCGCTGCCCTCCCTGGCCCGCGCCAGCCAGTAGCGCAGCTCCTTGCGCTGTGGCTGCTCGCTGCGGCAGCGCATCAGGGCCGCCGAGAGCAGCGGCTCGGCCTGGTCGTACATCTCCAGCCTGACCCGCGCCATGCCCGCGAACAAACCGGCCTCGACGCCCAGTTGGGGATCCTCGGTGAGATTGGCCGTGTACCGGTAGAGCCCCTCCCAGTCCTTGGAGAGGTAGCACCGGCAGGCGTGCAGGAAACGCGCGTGGGGATCGCTCTCCGGCGCCGGACACTGGGCGAGGGCCCGGTCCAACTCGGCCATCCGGCGGCCGTCGAGCAGGTGCGAGGCGTGGGCGAGCAGCAGGTCGCGCTGGGTCTCGAGCACCGGCTGCACCCACCAGCCGAGCCAGTACCAGGAGCTCAACGGGCGCCCGTGGCGGGCGCGTTGCTCACCGAAGCGGCTCCGGTTGCGGAACATCTGGCGCAGCGCGGCCGGCACGTCGGTGCGCAGCGCGTGCAGGCCGAGCCAGGCGTCCGCCATCCCAGGGTCCTCGCGGACCGCCGCCCTGAACTCCTCCTCGGCCTCCGGGTAGGCCGCCGCCGCGTAGGCGTCGACGCCCCGCAGCCAGGCCAGGTCCGCCCCGCTCGGCGGTCCGTGCGCGCCACGCGCGCCAGCCTTCATGACGACCCCCACAACGGGTTACCGCTGCCTGCCCCCGGAGCCCGGAGGGCCTCACTCGTGGGCTTCATAGCTGTCACCCCTCGGTGTCATCAGGATATCCGCATGGGGTCGCGACGGATCTTCGGCGAAGTGCCGCCGCTCCGCCGCGACCCATTCCCGCCAGAATCCGGCCAGTTCGGGACCGTCGCGGCGCCGCCCCCGCGCCCAGGCAGTCTCGGCCGGGACCGCGAGCCAGACGAGGAACGCCAGCCGGGGCCGCAGCGCCCGACGGCCCGCGCCCACCCCCTCGAGCAGCACCACGGGCGCCGGGGCGAACGACACCGTGCGGGCGAGGGAGCGCCGCTCCCAGTCGTAGACCCGGTACTCGGCCGACTCGCCGCGCGCCAGCGGGTCGAGCACCCCGGCCGTCAGCCGGTCCGTCCAGTCGAAGAACGCGTCGTGGCTGGCGAGGTCGTCGAGCCGCACCACGGGCGCCCCGCCGAGCGCGGCGGCGAGCCGGCCGGCCAGGGTGCTCTTTCCCGAGCCGGCGTGCCCGTCGATCGCGACCAGCCGCGTCGGGCCGCAGCTCGGCGGCAGCGCCCGCAGCCTGGCCGGCAGCCCGGCGAGTCCGTCGCGGGCGGGGGAGGCGGGGGAGATCATCACGAAGAGCCTAACGAAGCCGCGCCGGCCGGTCGGCGTCACAGGTCGACACCAATATTGTTTCCGCGCGTTCGCGGGCAATGACTGGCCGTCACGTCACACAGCGGCGATAGTGGTGACCTGCCGCGCCTGAGTCACCTCGTTCCGCACACGTTCGGAGACGACCCCGGGAGACAAGCACCGTGACCACGACGCCACGCCGAACCGTTCTCGCCGCCGCCGTCGCCGCGGCCGTCGGGACCACCGCCAGCCTCACCACCGGCTCCGCCACCGCCACCACGCCGGCGGGCCCCCCGGGCAGCCGCCGCGGCGCCGACCCGGAGTCCGGCATCGAGTACCGGGGCTGGGTCACCGCCGCCGACTGGGCCGCGGGCACCGCCCAGGGCGTGGCGGTGGTCAGCACCGGCCGCGCCGGCGTGGTGCTCCGCCGGGCCCAGGGCACGGTCGACTACGCCGACCCGCACACCGGCACCACCAGGGCCTACGAGTACGCCACCTGGCTGTCGCCCAGGCACCGCGCGGCCACCCCGGCCACCGAACTCATCGCCTCGTGGAACGCGCACACCCCGGCCGGCACCTTCATCCGCGTCGAGGTGCTCGGCACCTACTCGGACGGCACCGACACCCCCTGGTACACCCTGGGCGTCTGGGCCTCGGGCGACGGCGACATCCGCCGCACCTCGGTCGACGACCAGGAGGACGGCAAGTCCACGGTCTGGACCGACACCCTCGCCATCGACGACGCGGCCAGCGGCCTGCGGCTCGCCTCCTACCGGCTGCGGCTGACCCTCTACCGGGCACCCGGCGGCGCCACCCCGACCGTCTGGCGGGTGGGCGCCATGACCTCGGCCGTCCCCGACCGCTTCGAGGTGCCCGCCACCGTCCCGGGCGTGGCCGCCGGCGTCGAGCTGACCGTCCCCAGCTACTCGCAGAACGTCCACATCGGCCGGTACCCGGAGTACGACAACGGCGGTCAGGCCTGGTGCAGCCCCACCTCCTCGCAGATGATCATCGAGTCCTGGGGTCGCCGCCCCACGGCCGAGGACCTGGCCTGGGTGAACCCCGACTTCAGCGATCCGCAGGTCTGCCACGCGGCCCGCTTCACCTACGACTACCAGTACGGCGGCTGCGGCAACTGGCCGTTCAACGCGGCCTACGCGGCCACCTACCGCGACATGCAGGGCGTGGTCACCAGAATCGCCACTCTCGACGGCGCCGAGCGGCTGATCGCGGCCGGCATCCCGCTGATAACGTCCCAGTCCTTCATCGCCAGCGACCTCGACGGTGTCGGCTACGGCACCTCCGGCCACCTGATGACCGTGGTCGGCTTCACGGCGGCCGGCGACGTCATCGCCAACGACCCGAACGCGGACGACAACGCGGGGGTGCGCCGGGTCTACCGGCGCCGGCAGTTCGAGAACGTCTGGCTGCGGACCAAACGCTACGACGCCAACGGCGCCGTGCGCAGCGGCTCCGGCGGCGTCTGCTACCTCTACTTCCCCGCCGCCCCCACCGCGGCCCAGCGGCGCGCGCTGGCCACCGTGGGCATCAGGTGACGTCCGGCGGCGGGCGGCGGGCGCGGACCTGGCTCGCCGCCACCGCGGTGGCGGCCCTGGCCCTGGTGCCGGGCGGGGCCGCGGCCACACCGGGCGAGGGGGTGACCGCCGAGACCCTGGCCACCGGCACCTCGGCCGGGTCGCTCGACCTCACCAGCCGGGGGCCGACCGACGTCACGATGCGGGTGATCACCATCAAGCCCGGCGGCTCCACAGGTTGGCACTACCATCCGGGCCGGCTGCTGGCCGTCGTCGCCTCTGGCACCCTGACCCGCACCGTCGACGACTGCGCGGTCGAGGTCGCGACGGCCGGGGACACCGTCCTCGAGCCCGCCGGATCCCACCACGTGCACATCGGGCGCAACCTCGGGACCGAGCCGGTCGTTCTCTACGCGACCTATTTCGTACCCGAGGGCAGCCCGCTGGCGATCGACGCCGAGGACCCGGGCTGCGGAGCCACCTGACCACCGACAGGCCACTCACCGCCGTCCGACGTGGGCCGCCGAGACCCGGCGGCCCACACGTCACCTGCCGACCAACCGCAGGAGGAACCGCGATGACGCTCGCCCGACCACCCATGGCACCGGCCCCGGTGCCCCGCCGGATGCCCGCCCCCGAGTCCCACGACCTGCTCGGCCTGGTCCGGGAGTTGATCCGGCGGGAGATCAGGCCGGTGGCCGCCGAGGAGGAGGCGGCGGGGACCTTCCCGCGCGAGCTCTTCTCCCGGCTCTCCGCCACCGGGCTGCTCGCGCTGCCCTACCCGGAGCGGTTCGGCGGTGGTGACCAGCCCTACGAGGTCTACCTCCAGGTCCTCGAGGAGCTCGGCGCGGCCCGGCTGACCGTGGGCCTCGGCGTCAGCGTGCACACCCTCGCCTGCCACGCCCTGGCCGCCTTCGGCACCGAACAGCAGCGGGCCTGGCACCTGCCGCAGATGCTCGACGGCGGGCTGCTCGGCGCCTACTGCCTATCCGAGCCGCAGTCCGGATCCGACGCCGCCGGCCTGCGTACCCGCGCCCGCCGCGAGGGAGACGAGTGGGTGCTGTCCGGCACCAAGGCGTGGATCACCCACGGCGGGATCGCCGACTTCTACACGGTGCTCGCGCGCACCGGCGGCGATGGCCCGCACGGCATCACGGCCTTCCTGGTGCCGGGTGGTGCCCGGGGGCTTACCGCCGCGGCGCCCGAGCGCAAGATGGGCATGGGCGGATCCCCCACCGCGCAGCTGCACTTCGACGAGGTGCGCATCGCGGACGCGCGCCGCATCGGCGAGGAGGGCCAGGGCTTCGCCATCGCCATGGCCGCCCTGGACTCGGGGCGGCTCGGCATCGCCGCCTGCGCCGTGGGTGTGGCACAGGCGGCGTTGGACGAGGCGGTGGCCTTCACCGCCGAGCGCCGCCAGTTCGGCCGCCCGGTGGCCGACTTCCAGGGGCTCCGCTTCATGCTGGCCGACATGGCCACCCAGATCGAGGCCGGCCGCGCCCTCTACCTGGCCGCGGCCCGCCTGCGGGACGCCGGCGAGCCGTTCGGCCAACAGGCCGCGATGGCCAAGCTGTTCTGCACGGACCTGGCCATGCGGGTCACGACGGACGCCGTGCAGTTGCTCGGCGGCTACGGCTACACGGCGGACTTCCCGGTCGAGCGCTACCTGCGCGAGGCCAAGGTGCTGCAGATCGTGGAGGGCACCAACCAGATCCAGCGGGCGGTCATCGCCCGTCACCTGCTCGGTCCGGAGCAGCGCTGACTGCTCGTCAGGCCGCCCGCTCGAGCGGCGGCACGGCGGCCGGGCGGCTGCCGGGCCCGGTAGCGTGGGAGAACGGCTGCAACCGCCAGTCGAGGCCCTCGGGGAGCGCCGCGCTCGCGGCGCTCTCGGGGCCGATCGTCGCCAACGGCACGGGCGTCAGCCCGTCCTCCTCGGCGAGGCGCCCCGAGCCGGGGCAGATGGTCAACCCGAACGGGTTCCACGGCGTCGGGCAGAGCGCGTGCTGCGGCAGCGGCTCGCCCAGGCCCCCGAGGGCGATCGGCCGCGAGCAGTCGGGGCAGACGACGCGGTACAGGGCGACGTCCGCCGGATCTTCCCCGAACTCCTGGTCGTCGTCCTCGAACTCCGGCGTTTGACCGGTCGGTTCGGAACGGAGTGGCTTCACTGAGCGCATGTACATCCCCCTAGGACGGCGCAGTGGCGTTGGCCACAGCAAGCACTTCCCGCCCCATTCGGCGAATAATCGTGACGGTGAACCGCAGGTGGGCGCCCCTTTGTGTCGTTCGTCACACAAGTGTTGTCGAACTGTGCCCGGGCGTGCGCGCCGGTTCTCACGCCGAGCGTCGCGCGGCTCCGCGCGGGCGCCGTTCCGGGTAGGTTACGGAACCGTGGAGGAACTTGACCGGCGCATCGTGGAACTGCTCGTCAACGACGGGCGGATGAGCTACACCGACCTGGGCAAGGCCACCGGCCTTTCCACCTCGGCGGTGCACCAGCGGGTGCGCCGCCTCGAACAGCGCGGCGTCATCCGCGGCTACGCGGCGATCGTCTCGCCGGAGGCCGTCGGCCTGCCGCTCACCGCCTTCATCTCGGTGAAGCCGTTCGACCCGAGCGCCCCGGACGACATCGCCGATCGGCTCGCCGGCGTCGCCGAGATCGAGGCGTGCCACAGCGTGGCGGGCGACGAGAACTACATCCTCAAGGTCCGGGTGGGCGCCCCCGCCGACCTCGAACACCTGCTGGCCCGCATCCGCTCGCTGGCCGGTGTCTCGACTCGCACCACCGTCGTCCTCTCCACCCCCTACGAGGCGCGGCCCCCGCGGGTCTGACCGGGCCGTCCCGGCACCCCGGGCCAGCGGCGACGGCCGGGAGCCGGAAGACTGGGGGCATGACCGAGAGCACCGCCCGACACCGGCCGCCGCGCACCGTCCTGCTGCGCCGCGGCGAGGTCCACAGCCCGGCCGACCCCTTCGCCACGGCCATGGTCGTCCAGGGGGACCGCATCGCCTGGATCGGCTCGGAGAGCGCCGCCGACTCGCTGGCCGCCACCGCCGACGAGATCGTGGACCTCGACGGGGCGCTGGTCACCCCGGCGTTCACCGACGCCCACGCGCACGCCACCGCCACCGGTCTCGCCCTCACCGGGCTCGACCTCGCGCCGGCCGCCGACCTGCCGGCCGCCCTCGCCCTGATCCGCGCCCACGCCGCGGCCACCCCGCCCGGCGGCGTGCTGCTCGGACACGGCTGGGACGCCACCCGCTGGCCCGAGCGCCGGACCCCCACCCGCGCCGAGCTTGACGAGGCCGCCGGCGGTCGTCCCCTCTATCTCAGCCGTGTCGACGTGCACTCCGCGCTCGTCACCACGGCGCTGCTCGACCGCGTCCCGGGCATCACCACGCTGCGCGGCTACGCCCCCGAGGGGCCGCTCACCACCGACGCCCACCACGCCGCCCGGCGTGTCGCGCACGACACCGTGACCGCGGCGCAGCGCACCGCCGCCCAGCGGGCCGCGCTGCGCCGCGCCGCGTCGCTCGGCATCGGGTCGCTGCACGAGTGCGCCGGCCCCGACATCTCAAGCGAGGACGACCTGACCGGGCTGCTCGCGCTGGCCGCGGCCGAGCCCGGGCCGCGGGTCTTCGGCTACTGGGGCGCGCTCGTCACCGACGTGAAGGAGGCCGAGGCGGTGCGCGAGCTCGGCGCGGTCGGCGCCGGCGGCGACCTCTTCGTCGACGGCTCACTCGGCTCGCACACCGCGCACCTGCACGCGCCGTACGCCGACGCCGACCACACCGGGGCCGAGCACCTGACCGTGGACCAGGTGGCCGCCCATGTCGCCGCCTGCACCGAGGCCGGCCTCCAGGCCGGCTTCCACGCCATCGGGGACGCGGCGATCGACGGCGTCGTGTCGGGTGTGCGGGCGGCGGCCGAGCGCCTCGGGCTCGACCGGGTGCGTGCCCTGCGGCACCGGGTCGAGCACGCCGAGCTGATCACCGACGAGGCCGTCGCGGCCTTCGCCGAGTTCGCCCTCACCGCCTCGGTGCAGCCCGCGTTCGACGCCGCCTGGGGCGGCCCTGACGGCATGTACGCGCGGCGGCTCGGCGCCGAGCGCGCGGCCGCGCTCAACCCGTTCGCCGCGCTGCTGCGGGCCGGCGTCCCGCTGGCCTTCGGCTCCGACGCGCCGGTCACCCCGCTCGACCCCTGGGGCACCCTGCGGGCCGCAGCCTTCCACCGCACCGAGCGGCACCGGATCTCGGTGCGCGCCGGGTTCGCCGCGCACACCAGGGGCGGTTGGCGCGCCGTCGGCCGCGACGACGCCGGCGTGCTGGCGCCGGGCGCCCCCGCCGACTACGCGATCTGGCACACCGACGAGCTGATCGTCCAGGCGCCCGACAGCCGGATCGTCCGTTGGTCCACCGACCCCCGCTCTGGCACGCCGGGACTGCCCGACCTGAGCCCCGGGGCGCCGCTGCCCGAGTGCCTGCGCACCGTGGTCGCCGGCCGCACGGTATACGACCGGCTGAACGAGTGATCCGCCGGCCCCCCGATACCGCCGAACGATGTGCGCTCCGCCTGTCGAACTCCGCACCCACTCCGCACTGACCTGGTCCTTTGAGGAAAAGCACCAGGTCAGAGGGCTGTTGACAGGCGGCGGTTGTCGAGGGGTAGGTTCGGCCGGGTCCACCACAGGACGTCCGGTCGGCGCTCCTCCGCGCAGTCGACGAACGCCGCTGGGCCAGAGGGCGGGGTGCCGGACCGGCGCTTCGCCAGCGGGAGCCAGGTCCAGCGGGTCCGCGGCACGGGGGCGGAAGGCTTCGTCCGTCCGGCTGGTGCGACCCGGGCGGGGCCCGGACGCTCAGTAGACAACGGCTTTCGGTCGACCCGCAGCCAGCGGGTCCCGGGTCGGACCGAAGGGCGCCGGGTCCCGATCCGCCGCTGATCGCTCGTTCGGGGTACGGTCGTTCATCATCGCCCGCTCAGCAGAGAGGCCACGACCGTGCCATCGGGCCCAGACACGACCACGGCCAGCGGTATCGAAGGCGAGAGACCGGACGAGGCGGCGCCGTCGGTCACCGAGGCGCCGCCGGCCGGGACGGGGGCCGGCGCGGCGTCCCGTCGCCCGGGTCGGCCGCGGAGGCTCGTGGGCGGGGCACGCCGCCACTGGCGCGCCGGCGTGGCGGCCGCGGTGGCCGGCCTTGGCCTGGCGCTCGCCTTCCCGCCGTTCGACCTGTGGCCGCTCTCGGTGCCGGCCGTCGCCGCGTTCTCCCTGCTCACCCACGGTCGCACCGGCCGGCAGGGCGCCTGGCTCGGCCTCGCCTTCGGCTGGCCGTTCTTCCTGCTGCTGTTGAGCTGGCTGCGGGTCATCGGCTGGGACGTCACGGTCGGTCTCGCCCTCGTCGAGTCGCTGTTCGTGGCGGTGCTCGGCGCCGCGCTCGCCCGCGCCTCCCGGCTGCGGCTCTGGCCGCTGTGGACCGCCTGCCTGTGGGTGGCCCAGGAGTGGGCCAGGGACCGGATCCCGTTCGGCGGCTTCCCGTGGGGCCGGCTCGCCTTCGCCAACACCAGCAGCCCCTTCACGCCGCTGGCCGCGCTCGGCGGCGCGCCCCTGGTCACCTTCGCCGTCGCGCTCAGCGGCGCCCTGCTGGCCTGGGCGGCGCCGCGGCTGCTCGCCGGTCGGCGCGAGGCGGCCAGCGCGGCGCCCGGGCGCGCCGAGGGCGCCCCCAGGGCCCAGCTGCCGGCGCTCGGCGCGGTCGGCCTGAGCGCGGCGATCGCCGCCGCCGGCTACGCCGTGCCGGTGCCCACCGGCGCCGACGACACCGTCTCGGTCGCGGTCGTCCAGGGCAACGTGCAGCAGCCGGGCATGGACTTCCTCGGCCGGCCGATGCTGATCCTCAACAACCACGTCGAGGCGACCCTCGACCTGGCCGCCGACATCGAGGCCGGCCGCGTCGAACGACCCGATCTCGTGATCTGGCCGGAAAACGCCTCCGACCTCGACCCGTTCCAGAGCGACGAGGCGCGCGCCGCCATCGAGCGGGCCGTCCGGGCCGTGGGCGTGCCGATCCTGGTGGGCGCCCTGGTCGACCACCCCACCGAGGACGGCTACGTCGAGAACCAGGGCATCGTCTGGGACCCGGAGACCGGCCCCGGCGCCTCCTACACCAAGCAGCACCCCGTGCCGTTCGGCGAGTACGTGCCCTTCCGCGAGCAGCTGAGCACCTTCATCAGCCGCCTCGAACGGGTGCCCCGCGACTTCTATCCCGGCGACTCGACCGGTGTCCTGGACGTCGGCCCGGCCCGCCTCGGGGACGTCATCTGCTTCGAGGTCGCCTACGACGGGATCGTCAGGGACACCGTCAACGACGGCGCCCGGGCCCTGGTCGTGCAGACCAACAACGCCACCTACGGCAACACCGGCCAGCCCGAGCAGCAGCTCGCCATGTCCCAGCTGCGGGCCGTCGAGCACGGTCGGGCCGTCGTCACCGCGGCCACCAGCGGGATCAGCGCCATCGTGGCCCCGGACGGCCGGATCGAGCAGCGCACCGAGGAGTTCACCCAGGACGTGCTGACCGCCGAGCTGCCGCTGCGGGACGGTCGGACCGTCGCCGACCGCGTCGGCGCGGCGCCCGAGTGGGCCCTGGCCGGGCTCGGGCTCGTCGCCTGGGTCCTGGTGGTGGTGCGCGACCGCCGGGAGCGGAGGGCCCGGCGCGGGTGATGACCCCCGTCGGCCGCGCGCCTTTCGGGAAGGCGCGCGGGCCAGGCACACTTGACCCATGACGACCGGCAGGCCGAATCCGTACGGCATCCAGGGAGCGACCAGCGTCCGACCCGTTCGCAGGCGGCGGTCGCCGCTGCTGCCCCTCGGCGTGGCGGCCTGGGCGCTGCTCGAGATCTATCTGCTGACCCTGCTCGGCCGTCTGGCCGGCGGTCTCACGGTCTTCCTCGTGCTGGTGGCCGGCCTGGTGCTCGGCGCCCTGGTGATCAAGCGCGCCGGCAGCCGTGCCTGGCAGCGCCTGGTGGCGAGCATGCGTCCGGAGGGCGCGCCCGCCGACGACCGCGGGGGCAACGGCCTCGCGATGCTCGGCGGCCTGCTGTTGATGGTGCCGGGGCTCGCCTCCGACGTCGTCGGCCTGCTCTGCCTCTTCCCGCCCACCGCCGCCCTGCGGCGCAAGGGCGCGGGCCGCTATCTGCGGCGGCGCGGCGGGCCGTTCGGCGAGGCGTTCCAGGAGGCCAGGGCGGCCCAGGAGCGCATGCGGATGCGGCGGCCCGACGGCAAGGTGGTGCCCGGCGAGGTGGTGTCCGAGGAGGACGAGGAGCGGGCCGGGGACCGCGAGCGGCGGGACGGCGCGGACGACTGAGAGCCGCCGCCCGCCCCCGAGGGGGTGGACCGGCGGCTCGGCACAGCCGTGAGGGCAGACAAAAGGGCCGGGTCACAACGGCGTGACCCGTGCCCCTGATCTGCTCGTGGGCCTCAGTGGTGCTGGCGCCCTAGGCCGTCTTACGGCTGTCGCGCGGGTGCACCGCGATGTTCATCGCACCGGAGCGCAGGACGGCCAGCCGCTCGGCCAGCACCTCCTCGAGCTCCTCACGGGTGCGGCGCTCCATCAGCATGTCCCAGTGCGTGCGCGCGGGCTTGGCCTTCTTCTCCTCCGGTCCCTCGCCGTCCACCAACAGGGCCTGGGAGCCGCATACCTTGCATTCCCACTCCGGCGGGATCTCGGCCTCCACCGAGAACGGCATCTCGAACCGATGGCCGTTCCGGCATGCGTACTCCACCGCCTGCCGCGGCGCCAGGTCGATGCCGCGGTCCGTCTCGTAGCTGGTCACCACGAGCCGCGTGCCGCGAAGAGCTCGCTCACTCATGAATCGTGCCTCCCGGGCTGGTCGCCCACAGGACAGGTGTCGCTGTCGTCATCATCAGGTCAACGTCCGGTCGGCGGTGAAGATTCCCGTTGCGGGTCATGCGTCGCCCGTCGTACCGCCCCTTCTTGTACCCACCGGCGTCCGGTTTGTCACATCTGACAGGAGATGTCACCCGGCGTCCGCACAGGATGGCTCGGGGTAACGGCTCATCCGGCGGGACCGAAGGCGAAGGATACCCGGCCGGCGCCGCTCCTCGAAATCCATTCCGGATTCCGTGCCCCCGATCGCGAAGACCCGCAGGAAGAACTGGGCGAGCGGCCCGATCGCCACCGCGTACACCACCGTGCCGACCCCCGC
>NZ_SMKC01000005.1 GCF_004348315.1 Streptomyces sp. 8K308
GGATCGCGTCCAGCATCTGACGGTGACAATAGCTTTCCGGCTGCCCGCCCCGCCCCTGGAGCCAGGCCGGCACCGGCAGCAACGGTCGGATGGTCGCCCACTCCGCGTCCGTCATGTCCGACGGATACCGGCGCACCCGATCGGGATGATCGACCGCGTTGCCGTACACGTGCGCGAGGCAATCACACGATGGTGCGGCCGAGTTGAACTGGACAGGCTCGGACACGTACAACAACGACACCAGGGCCTCCCGGCACTGCTCGGTTAGATTCGCATCCCCGAGCTACCGAGAGGCCCTGCCTTCATGCGCATACAACGGGAACATCACCCCGACGGGAACCTGTTCGACCCGCACGTTCCGTGATCGGTTGAGATACGGCTTCTCAGCTCAACCAGTTGCAGGCCAATCGACTTGACGACCGGCCTGACGTCCCTGCAGCGGACCTGAACTTGCTGGGCGCCGGCGTCGGCTGTTGCCTGCACGAGCCGCTCCGTCAGCACAACCGCCGCAGCGCAGCGCTGGAACGCTGGATTGCCGCTGTCGGCGCCGAGAGCCCGTCTCAGTTGGCCGGGGATGACGCGGACCTGGATTGCCACCCCGGCAACATGCTGGCGACCGGCCGGCGATCACAGGAGTCATCGACTGGGACGGCGCCGCCCGCGGTGATCGTCGATTCGACCTGGTCACCCTGCGCTTCGGCATCCATGCCAAGAAGACCGACACGGGAATGACGGAACGCCTCGACGCCGTCCTCGACTCGCTCCCCGAAGAGATCCTGCGCCCAGCATGGGCCCACATGAGCCTTCGCATGGTCGACTGGGCCATCAGACACTTCAGTCCGATCGACGTGGAGCACTGGCTGGACCTTGCAGAACGACGCGCGAGCTGACGCCCCAGCGAGAACGCAGCCCTCGGCTCTGCCAAGCCATCGGACGTCGTCTTGTCGATGAGACGGCCGAATTCACGTGCCGCGATGGACGGCCTTCGTACACACTGCACGGATGGGTGGTGATGGTTCTTGGTCGCTGCAGGAGAGGGCTCTGCGACATGTAGCAGCCCTGTCGGTTGGAGGGCCGCTCGACTCGGGACTGCGGTTGACGATGAACTTCCATCCCGACCGCTTGGTGGGTGATCGTCTGGTCCTCCTCAAGATGGCGGAAGACGGCGTCTACTGCTCGCAGTTCGTGACCGGCACCAGCAACGGCGGCCTGACCGCTTATCCAGGTGGTGACCGGTGGCGATGGGAGAGCCGTGTCTTCGGTGGTGCCTACGATCGTGCCGAGGCTCACGCACGGCCGGTCTACGGCGCGCTGAACTACCGGCGCGCCTCCGTCGGCGGCGCGCCGCGGTTCGGCTCCTCGCACTTCAGGCTCGCCGCCCACGCCCTTGAACGCGCGACCTTCTGCTACCCGGACAGTTCGACCGATCCTTCGGCATTCGGTGTCGCGAGCCGCTGTGCCCTGATCGACCTGGCCCAGACCGATGGGTTGGACGCCTTGGACGGTCACATCGAGGCACAGATCCACGGGCCGGTCAGGCTCGACCGTGACGTGGAGGCGCTGGCCCTGGATCCCAGCTATCGCGGGACAGCCGTGGAAACCGCCGCCCGCCGACTGCCGTGCCCGGTCGAATGGCATCCCGGTTACCACATCACCGCGGACCATCTGCGGCGCCACCCGGACTACCGCGGACAGGAGTATGTCGACCTGGGCGCCGAGATCGCGGCCAACGGCAGCCTAGACCCTCGCACCATCGGCGAGGCCGCCGCCACCAGCCGCTACGACCCACAGGCACTGAAGAAGGTCTGGCACTGCCTGGCACGCTTCGGCGCGCCGCTTCCCACCAGCGTGGAAGCCCTGCACGCCGTCGCCATCTGCTGCTTACCGGAAGCAGCGGGGCCCTGAACGACAGCGTCGTCCTCACCGAGAGGGTGACGCGGTCGGGCGGCGATCAGTTCGTAGGCGCGCGTGAAGGTGCATGTCATGCCAGCCATCGGCATGCTGCAGCCCTTCACCGGCGAAGTCCCGGCGGCCGCAGAGAACTCCGACGATCTCCGCCCCGGAACGGACGACGCGGCACAACAGCTCTGGGTGACGTATCGTCTCCTCGATGAACTGTTGCCACTGCCCAATACCCTCCGCGGTGACAGCAGACCCTCGTTGCTCAAGAATCCACGTCTCATCAACACCAGCGTCTTCGTTCGGGTAGGTCTGGAGCCATGCCCTGAGCAACATATGGCCCACGGATTCAGCACCGTTGGGGTCGGACACTTCGATCAGCTGGACCATGGGGTCATTCTCAGGGTGCGACCGAGGTATCGCATGCCGATATGCCACTCGAGCTATGTAGACAGCGGGATCACCTCCTACCTTCCGGTTACTAGGCGTCATGCCAGCCCGTCCCGTTCGGCACCGTCCGATGCTGAGCCACCGTGGACTGCCCCCGGCCTCAGCGCCTTGCGAGAAGTCCGTGTGTGATCAGCAGGTTTCGCACTTCTGTCAAGGACGCGGCACGCGTGTGTGCCTGCCGGAGTGCTTCCTCTCGGTGGGTTGTCGTCAAGCCGATCACCGTGCAGCCGGCCGCCACCGCCGCACAAATACCTGCGGGGGCGGCCTTTGGCTCCACGGAAGGGTCAGGCCCGCGTTCACTACGGCGCGGTCGAGTTCGAGACCGTTGCAGAAGCGTGCAGGTGGGGCAGGTCGGAGAAGGGCAATACAGCTAGGCCGGGCAGGCCCCGAACAGGTCGTGCAGCAGCGGGTAAAAACGGCGGCGCGCGGCCCGGCGGAGGTAGTCCACGCCGCTGGTCCCGCCAGTGCCAGGCGTGTCGCCGATGAGGCGGGCGGCGAGGTCGGCGTGGCGGGTCCGCCAGGCGACGACCTCCTCGTCGTACGCGTACAGGTGGGCCACCAGCCGCCGCAGCTCGCCGGTACCGGGCTCCTGCCCGGCGGCGATCCGGGCCAGGGTCGCGGGCAGACTGTCCTCTCCCGCGGCTTCCCCCACGTCCCGCCCGCCGGTGTCCAGTTCGCGCAGGAGGTGCCGGAGACCGTCCCACACGCTGGGCTCGGCCAGGCGTCGCAGCACCGCGTCCCGTTCCTCGGGTCCCAGGCCGGCGCAGGCCCGCTCGGGCGGGACGGGCGCCTCCCGCCCGGAGAGGAACTCCAGCTCCCGGAACTGGGCCGACTGGAGCCCGCTGGCCGGCGCCAGCGCGTCGCGGAACTCGGCGAAGTCGGCGGGGGTCATGAACTCCAGGACGGCCAGTTGCTCCAGCAGCACCCGGCCGACGACGTGGATCCGTTCGAAGACGCGGGACGCCGCGGCGGGCCGGCCGGCGAACATCTCGTCGCGCACCAGTTCCAGGTCGGCCAGCAGCAGCTTGAACCACAGCTCGTAGGTTTGGTGCGTGACGATGAACGCCAGCTCGTCCCGGGCGGGCGGCCGCACAACGGGCACCTGGGCGGTGAGCAGGTCGGCCAGGCGCAGGTAGCCGCAGTAGGTCAGGGGGCCGGACGGCGGTAGCCCTGACGGGGACGCCGGTACGGAGGAAGCGGTCGCCATGGTCACTCGCCCCCGTCCCCCGCAACCAGCCCGTGGCGGGCGAACTCCTCGTAGGCGCCGGGCACGTCGAAGACCCCGGCGGAGCGGCACATCCGCACGGTGGACCGGGTGATGGAGCGGATGCGCTCCCGGTCGGTCGCCATGTGGTCGTCGACGACCCCGGCGATGACGTCGGCGTCGACCCCGGCCAGGGCGAGGGACGCGCGGGCCGGCCCGAGGTCGGCGGCGAGGCAGTCGTGGATCAGGGCAGGCAGGGCGTGGGCGGCCAGGGCGCGGTGCCGGGCGTCGAGCGCGTGCCACAGCCGGTGGAAGTAGCCGGAGAAGAAGCGGTGGTGGCGGCCCTCGTCCCGGGCGTGGTCCCGCATGAGGTCGCGGACCGTCGTGATGACCGTGGTGTCGCCGGGCAGCTCGTTGAGGACGGCGGTGATCAGCGTCTCGAATACGACGACCTGTAAGAGCCCGGCGAGGACGGGTTCGCCGGGCAGCAGCCGGTTGGCCGTCGCGACGAGCCGGTCGACGAACCGGCCGTAGTCCCAGTCGGGTACCGGCACGCCGGTGGTGTCGGCGATCTGGTGGGCCAGGTCGAGGCTGTACAGGGCGTGGTAGCCCTCGTCGCAGTAGACCTTGAACGCGTCCAGCCGGTCGTCCGGTGTCAGTTCGACGCCGCTGCGGCCGTTGGCGATCCGCTCGGCCGCGGTGTTGACGACCCGCGTCTCCATGTGGGTGGTCGATATCAGGAACTGGTACAGGTGCCGCAGCGCGAGCGCGGAGCGCTGCTGCCGGTCCAGGCCGGCCAGGAGCGGGTGGTCGAGGAAGGGCACCAGGCGTTCGGGGAAGAAGACCTTGCCCTGGTCGCTCTCGTCGTGGAAGAGCCGGCGTACGCCCGAGCGCACCCCCGCGGCGGTGTACCACTCGGCGAAGGGTCCCGTCGCTCCGGCGTCTGCGCCGTCCGGGGCCGGTGTCGCGGTCGTCATCTCCTGCTGTACTCCGTCATCGTGTCCGTCGGGTCGGTGGTCTTCGCCGCGTGCGCGCGGCGAGCAGCCCGCCCAGGCGCTCGACGGCCACGCGGACGGTGGTGGGTTCGGTGGTGTGGCACATCCGGAACCAGCCGGGTTCGGGGGCGGCGAACATCCCGCCGGGCAGCATGCTGACCCGGCGGTTCTCGAACAGCTCGCGCCACAGGGCCTCCTCGGCCGCGTGCGCGGTGTCGGGGCCAGACGCGCCGGTGGGCAGGGCCGCCCGCAGGTCGAGCCACACGGAGAAGCCCGCCTCGGCCGGCAGGTGGGGCACGCCGTGGTGCTCCAGCGCGCCGGTCGCGGCGGCGTACGAGGCGCCCAGCCGGCGTCGCCCGGCGGCCAGGTACCGCGCGACCCAGCCGGGGTCGTCGGTCAGGAGCCACGCCAGCAGTTCCTGGGTCTGGGTGGACAACGGCGCGAAGTAGGCCAGTTCGCGGGCCGCGGCCAGGACGTCCGGCGCGGTGGTGTGCAGGACGCCCGCCTTGAAGCCGGGGAGGGCGAAGTCCTTGGCGAAGCCCCACACCACGTGGACCCGTTCCGGGGGCAGCGGCGAGCCGGTGGCGGCGTCAGCGGCGCTGACGAACCGCCGGGGCCCGAAGACGCTGTGGGCGTACAGCTCGTCGCTGATGACGTCGAGGTCCAGTTCGGCGGCCACGGCCAGCAGCCGGCGCAGGACCTCCGCCGGGTAGACCTGCCCCAGCGGGTTCGACGGCGACGACAGCGCCAGGGCCCGCACGGGGACGCCGTCGCGCCGGGCGCGCTCCACGGCGTGGCGTACGGCGTCCGGCGCGAGGGCGAACCCGTCGGCGGGCGACAGCGGGGCGGGCAGCAGCCGGGCACCGGACCGGCCCGCGAGGTCGACATCGAATGCCCCGTAGTAGGGGGCCGGGACGACGATCCCGTCGCCGGGGTCGCACAGCGCGGTGGCGACGACGTCCAGCGCGGTGGTGGCGCCAGCGACGACCACGAGGTGGCCGGGGTCCACCGGGGTGGCACGTGAGGTGGCCGACAGGAACGCGGCGATCGCCTCGCGCAGCCGCGCCGAGCCGTGGAGCGGCGCGTACCGGGTGGTGGCGGCGTCGGGCGGCGGGGCCTCGGCGAGGCGGGGCGCCAGCAGGTCCGCCACGAGCCGGTTCTCGGCGGTGCCGAGGTTGACGTAGCCGCCGGGGTTGCGTTCCGGGTGATACGGGTCGGCCTCGGCGCGGAAGTGCGCGGCGGCGATGGGCGGTGACGCCTTGACCAGCCGGCCCGCCTGTCGGGACACCATCGTCACCACCCCCGCCCGGCCTGCCCGGTCCAGTCGTCGTGGCCCGGGGTGCGGTCCAGGGCGGCCGGGTCGCTGCCCAGCCCGAGCGAGGCGTCGACGACGGCCCCCCGCAGGATCCGGGCCGGCTCCTCGCACAGCCACCACAGGACGTCGGCGACCTCCGCGGGCTCGATGAGCCTTCCGCCGGGCAGCCCCGAGGTGAGGGCCCGCAGCCGGCCGGGGTCCAGACCGTCGAGGGTGCTGGCGCGGAACATCCCGGTGTCGACGGCCCCCGGGCACACCGCGAACACGTCGACCGGCAGGGCCGACCACTGGGCCGCCAGGTGCCGCGTCAGGTAGGCGACGGCGGCCTTGCTCATGCCGTCCGCTACGTCGAACTGGGGGAACACGGCGACGCCGCCGCCGACGCTGGAGACGTTGAGGACCTTGCCATAGCCGCGGGCGATCATCGCGGGGGCGAACTGCCGCACCAGCCACAGCGGCCCGAGGCAGTTGACGCGCAGGAACGCGGCGTCCCGGTCGGGGCCGGGCTCCGGCGCGTGGCGGGCCACGGTGGCCGAGCCCACGGCCGCGTTGTTGACCAGGACGTCCACCCGGCTGCCGGCGAGCGCCCGGCCCAGTTCCTCGTGGCTGTCCCGCTCCCCCTGCCGGAAGGCGAGCGCCGTGACCTCGTGGCCCTCGGCCGCCAGCTCCGTCACCAGCTCCTCCGCCGGTCCGACACCGCTGTGGTAGGTGAAGAACACCCGGTCCCCGGCGCGGGCGAACCGGCGCACCGCGGCCGCGCCGATGCCGCGCGACCCCCCGGTGACCAGTACGCCGCGACGCGTCCGCGCGTCCGTGTCCGCACTCGTTTCCCGCACGGGTCCTTCCTACCGGCGGTCGGCGGGTGGAGTCCCCGAAGTCGTCGGCAGCCGCCACGACTTGTCCAAGTCGCCGGTGAGCAGCGCGACTTGTCCATGTCGGCGGGCCGCCGCGGGCCGTCCCGCTGCTAGGGTCGCGGCGCCGAGAGGAGGTTCCGCGTGACCGAGGCGACCGAGGACCGCTCCGTCCTGACCCGGCCCGCTCCCGCGCCCGACGAGGTGCTGCGCTACGGCCCGGACACCGCCCACCACGTGGCCGACGTCTGGCGGCCGGCGCCGGGCGCCGCGACGGGCCGCCCGCCCGTGGTGTTCCTGCACGGCGGGTTCTGGCGGCCCGACTACGACCGCGGCCACACGCGCCCGCTGGCGGCGGCGCTGCGCGACGCCGGCTGGCCGGTCGTCTCCGCCGAGTACCGCCGGGTGCCGGGCCGGCCCGACCTGACGACCGCGGACGTCCGGGCCGTGCTCACGGCCCTCGCCGCGCTGCCCGGCGACGCCCCCGGCGGCACTCGCAGCGGATACGTCCTGGCCGGCCACTCCGCCGGCGGTCACCTGGCGCTGTGGGCGGCGGCCGCGCCCGGCGTGCCGCCGCCACTGGGCACGCTGGCCCTGGCCCCGGTCGCCGATCTGCGGCTGGCCCACGACCTGGCGCTGGACGAGGACGCCGTCCACGCGTTTCTCGGCGCCGGTCCGGGCGGGCGCCCGGACCTGGACCCCGTCCGTGCTCCGGGGCCCGGCTCGCCGGTGACGATCCTGCACGGGGCGGCGGACCGGATCGTGCCCCCGGCCGTCGCCGCGTCGTACGCGGCGGCCCATCCCGGCACCCGGCTGGTCCGCCTGCCCGGCGCCGGCCACTTCGCGGTGATCGACCCGCTCAGCGCCGCCTGGCCGGCGGTGCCGGCGGCACTGGCCGAGCTGGGTGGCCCGTCCGGCCCGGACGGCCGTCCCGGGGCGACGGCACCGGACTGACCGCCCGGCTCCGCGCGCCGCGGCCGAGCCCAGGGCGGCGGGATCGATGCGGCCGAGGAAGTCTCACTCGGGCCACTGCACCGACGAGGGAACCGTCCGCGGTCCACCCTGATGCCCGCTGTCCTGCGGGAGCTGGACGACCACAAGCGAGCAGGCCGCAAACCCGAGATCCAGGAGGCCGCGAAGAAGGCCGACCGCCGGCTGAAAGGACTGCGCACCAACGGCAACGTGCTGCGCGGCGTCCGAGTCGCAGGGGACGTCCACGCCCTCTTCGAGTCGCCGTAGAAGTCCCAGCGGTGGGTGTAGAGGGCGATGGAGTCGTAGGTGACCTCGACTTCGACGGTGCCGGAGAAGTCGAAGGC
Organism: Streptomyces sp. 8K308; assembly: GCF_004348315.1. GTDB lineage: Bacteria > Actinomycetota > Actinomycetes > Streptomycetales > Streptomycetaceae > Streptomyces. Next base: position 8,031 of record NZ_SMKC01000005.1, read on the forward strand.
GGCCATCGAGGAGTTCTGCGCCTGGTTGCCGCCGGTGACGGGGTTGATGAGGGCGAGCCTGACCAGGTGGACGCCGAGCGTCTGCCAGGTGCCGCCGACGGGGCGCACCTTGACGGTGAAGGCGTTGTTCGTGGGCACGCTCGGAAGAGGCGGGTGGACGACCACTCTGTTCACTGGTTGCTCCTCCTCGCCGGGTGCGGCGGCGTGCGCGCGGTGCCGCCCAGGAGGCCGGTGGCGCGGGCGGCCTGGAGGGTGGCGCGTCGGGGCTGGGGACGGACTCACTCTGCTCCTTGGAGATGTGCGGGGAGGCGGTCACTTCATGCCGGTCGTGGAGATACCGGCGATGAAGCCGCGCTGGGCCACCAGGAAGAGGAGGAGGGGAGGCAGGACGTACATCACGGCGCCCGCGGCCATCAGGTTGAGGAGCGGGTTGCCGGCCGCGTCGGTGTAGGCGCTGGTCAGGGCGACGGCCAGGGTGGTCTTGTCGGCGCTGAGCAGCAGCGACGGGGCAATGAAGTCGCCCCAGGTCCAGCCGAAGGAGATGACGAGGCTGGCGGCGATGGCCGGCCAGGACTGCGGCAGGAAGATCCGGAAGAAGATGCCGGTGTAGGAACAGCCGTCGACGATCGCCGCCTCCTCCATCTCACGCGGCAGGCCGACGAAGAACTGCCGGAACAGGAAGATCAGGAACGGCGCGCCGGCCAGCCCCCACAGCACCCACGGCCAGTAGGTGTTGATCATGTTCAGCCGGGCGAAGACCAGGTAGGTGGGGATGAGGGTGATGATCTGCGGCAGCATCATGGTGCTCAGCAGCGCCGCGAACATCGGACGCTTGCCGGGGGCGGACAGCCGGGCGAAGCCGAAGCCCACCCAGGCCGAGCTGAGGGTGACCAGGACCGAGTAGATGCCCGCGATGATCAGCGAGTTGCGGGTGTACCCGAGGTAGTTGACGCCGTTCCAGGCGTCGGCGAAGTTGTGCCACTGGAAGTTCTCGGGTAGCCAGCGGATGGGGAGGGCGGCCAGTTCGTCGGGGGCCTTGAGGGCGGTGATCAGCAGCCAGCCGAAGGGGCCGAGGAGGAGTCCGGTGACGAGGACCAGGACGGTGTAGAGAGCAAGGCGGGGCGCGTTGAGCTTCACTTCTTCGCCTCCGGTTCGACGTTGTAGAACACCGCGCCGCTGGTGGCCTTGAAGATCAGGGCGGTGACGACGACGATCACCGCGAACAGGATCCACAGCAGGGCGGAGGCGTATCCGAAGCGCCCGTACGCGAAGTACTGCGCGAACACGTTAATCATGTACATGTAGTTGTCTTGCGGCACGGTGGTGGTCCCGGCCATGCTGCTGTCCGCGGCGAGCAGCAGCGGCATGAACGTCTGGAGCGCGCCTATGACTCCGGTCACGCCCTGGAACAGGAGCACCGGGGAGAGCAGTGGCAGGGTGATGCTGCGGAACGACCGCCAAGCACTGGCGCCGTCGACGCGGGCCGCCTCCTGGAGCTCGCGGGGGATGTCCTGCAGGCCCGCCAGGGAGATGATCATGGTGTTGCCCAGCGCCCACAGAACGCTCATCAGGATGACGTAGCGGGCGTACGGGTCGGCCAGCCAGGCCACGGCGTCCATGCCGAAGAAGTCCAGGACGCCGTTGGTCGCGCCGGCGTTGGTGTCGAAGATCAGCTTGAAGGTGATCGCCGTGCCCACCGGCGGGATGACCGCGGGCAGGTACATCAGGGTGCGGAACAGGCCCCGTGCCTTCAGCGGGCGGTTGACCAGGACCGCGAGCACGAGGCCGCCGATCATCGTCATGGGCACGCTGATCAGGGTGAACCACGCGGTCCGGCCCAGCGACTGGCGCATCACCGGGTCGCTGAGCGCCTCGCGGTAGTTCTCCAGGCCGACGAAGCGCCAGTTCGGCGAGATGGCGTCGAAGTTGGTGAAGCTCAGCCACAGCGCGTAGCCCATCGGGAACGCCGTCAGCAGCACGAAGCCCACGAGCCAGGGGGCGGTGAACATGTAGAACGCCCGGCGCCGCCGGACGGCCATCGAGCTGGAGCGGCCGGTCGCCGCCGCGCCGGGCGCGCGCTCCGCCCGCGTGGCGGGGCCGGGCACCGCCCGTATCTCTTCGACGGTCATGACACGAGCTCCTTGCCGAGGTCCATTTGGTGGTTCATGCCTTCGTTCAGCTCGCGGACCAGGACGTCCAGGGGCTTGTCGCCGCGCATCGCCGCGGGCAGCGCCTGGTTCAGCACGGAGTCGAGGGCGGTGGAGCGCGCGTACGGGGTGAACGAGAGGGTCGAGAAGTACTCCAGCTCCGCGTTCTGGACCCGCAGCGCCTGCTGCTGGTAGAGCTGCTCGCTGGGCATCAGCGAACGGAGCGACAGCAGGGTGGGGATGCCCCAGCCGCCCGACGCCCGGCCCTGGGCCGGGCCCTCGCCGAAGAACCACTCGAACAGCCGCCACGCGGTGTCCTTGTTCCGCGCCTTCCTCGGCATCCAGAACCCGGTTCCCGACTGGCAGGTGCTGATCCTGGGCCGGCCGGCGAACTGGGGAGCCGGCGCGAGCCGCGAGGCGGCGGCGATCTCCGGGGACGAGGTGCCGACAAGGCCACCGAACCAGTAGCCCGAGTTGGACATCGCCAGCCGGCCGGCCTGGTAGGTCGGGCCGTCCCAGACGTTGGGATCGGGGTTGATCAGGCTGGGGCCGACCCGGGACTGGGCGTACTCGAGGTACCAGGTGAGGGCCTGCCGGGCCTCCGGGCTGGAGAAGTCCACCCGGCTCAGATCGTCGCTGAACAGTTGCCCGCCCGCGGCCGCGGTGATGGTCATCAGGTTCACGAGGGGGCCCAGGCCGTTGGCGCTCATGCCGAAGACGGTGGTACGACCGCCGTCCCGCTGGGCCAGCCGCTGCCCCAGGTCCAGCCATTCTTCGTACGTCAGCGGCTGGTCGTCCGGCGGGTAGTCGGAGACCCCGACCTGCTCGAACAGCGCGGTGTTGTACCAGAACATCGAGTCCTGGGAGTAGTCCTTGGCCATGCCGTAGCGGGGGCCCACGCCCTGACGCCGGCCGTCGAACCGCCACAGATCGTTGACCGGGTCCAGGTCGTCGACCCTCAGGATCGAACTGCGGGCGAAGTACGGGTCCAGGTCCTCGGCGGCCTCCCGCGCGACGAGGTAGGGGGTGTCGACCGCCCCCAGGCCCCGCACCAGGTCCGGCGGCTGGCCGCTGGCCAGCATCGCGGTCAGCCGGGTGGGGTCGTACGTGACGATATCGATTCGGATGTCCAGCTGCTCGGCGGCCAGCTGGACCAGCTCCGGCGATATGTCGTCGGCCGTCGCCATGACCGTGACCGGGTGCCGGCCGGCGCCCTGAGCGACCGAGAGGGCACAGCCGGACAGGGCGGCCGTGCCAACGGCGGCCGACAGACCGAGGAAGCGGCGACGACTCAGCGAGACGTCGAGGCGTGCGTGCATGAGCACACCACCCTTTCCCGAAGGTGTGCGTATAAGTGGGGCAGAGCCTGTGCCTGGGTGGAATCCGTGTCAAGAGTCTTGACGCACTTTCGAAACAGCCCTGTAATCTATCCCCCATGCGCCAGAAGTCCGGAGGATCACTGCAGGGGCTGCGACGGACCAACCAAGAACGGGTGTTGGCCCTCCTGCTCGCGGACGGGCCCCTGCACCGGGCCGCGCTCGCGCGCCGGGCCGGAGTCTCCAGAACTACGGTGTCCACGATCGTCAGCGACCTGATGGCCCGCGGCCTGGTCGTCCAGTCCGACGAAGAGCCGGGCGACGACCACGACGGGCGGGCCCGGGACTTGCTGTCCATCAACCCGGACGCGGCCGCCGTCGTGGGCATGAACCACGCCTTCGACGGTGTCTGGGTGCACCTCGGCGACCTCTCAGGACAGCGGATCGCCGGCCGGGGCACCCCCCTGGACCCCGATTGCGGCCCCGCCGAGCGGATCGCCGCCGGCCTGGGCGTCCTGCGGGAGCTGCTGGACGAGCACGATCTGCGGACCGAGCAGATACTGGGCGCCGGCATCGGCGTGCCCGGGCCGATCGACCACACCACCGGCGTCGTCGGAGTGTCCCTGCCCGGCGAGCCCTGGTCACACGTCCACGTCCTGGAGGAGTTCGAGCGCGCCCTGGGGCTGCCCGTCGCCGTCGAGAACAACACCCGGCTGGAGGCAGTCGCCGAGGCCCGCTGGGGCGCCGGCCGCGGGGTGCGGAACCTGCTGTACGTCGGCCTGTCCAACGGCATCGCCGCGGGCCTCATCCTCGACGGGCGGCTCTACCGCGGCGCGATCGGGGCCGCCGGCGAGCTGGGACACCTGTCGGTGAGCATCGACGGCCCGCCGTGCCGCTGTGGCAACCGCGGCTGCCTGGTCCTGCACGCCGGCATCCCCGCCGTGCTCGCCGCGCTCCGCCCCGTCTTCGGGGAGGGCACCGGCCTGGACGAGGTCCTGTCCCGCACCGCGGCCGGGGACCGGGCCGGCGAGGGGGTGTTCTCTGATGTCGGCACGGTCGTCGGCCAGGTGCTGGCCAACCTGTGCAACCTCCTGAACCCCGAACGTGTGATCGTCGGCGGCGAGATCGCCCAGGCCGGAGAGGCGTTGCTGGGCCCGCTGCGGACCGCCGTTCGCCGGTACGCGCTGTCCCCGGTCCGGGACGTGGACGTGGTGCCGGCCGAGCTGGGCCTCGGCGGCCGGGTCGGTGCGCTCGGCGGCGCGGCGCTCGTCCTCGGCGAGACCGCGGACCTGGCCGCGTCGCTCAACCGCTTCACCGTCCGGCGGGCCACGACATGACGCGGCTCACGCGCACCCCCGCCTCCGCCATCGAGGAGTCCGCATGACCAGTACCCGGTTCGAGGGAAAGGTCGCGGTCGTCACCGGCGGCGGCGACGGCATCGGCGCCGCGTGCGCGCGCCGCCTCGCCGCCGAGGGAGCCGCCGTCGTCATCGCGGACATCGACGAGGCGGCGGGCGAGCGGGTGGCCGCCGCGCTGCGCGCCGACGGCCATCGGGCCGACGCCGTCTTCTGCGACGTGGCCGTCGCGGCCGACTGGCAGCGCCTGTCCGAGACCGTGCTCAACCGCCACGGCCGCGTCGACGTCCTCGTCTCCAACGCCTACGCGATCGCCATCCGGCCCGCGCACGAGCTGCCTGAGGGGGACTGGGACCGTGTGGTGGACGTCTGCCTCAAGGCCACCTACCTCGGGGTCCGCGCTCTCCACGCCCCGCTGCTCGCCGCGCACGGCAGAATCGTCGCCGTCTCCTCCGTCCACGCCCGCCAGGGCCGGGCGGGGTTCGCCGCCTACGCCGCCGCCAAGGGTGGCCTGGAGGCCCTGGTCCGGCAGCTGTCCGTCGAGTACGGCCCCGCTGTCCGGGTCAACGCGGTGACCTGCGGTCCCATCGCCACCGCCCAGTGGCGGTACACCACGGCGGCCGACCAGCGGGCCGAGGCCGAGAACACCGTCCTTCGCCGGTTCGGCACCTCCGAGGAGGTCGCTGCCGCGGTGGCGTTCCTCGCCTCGGACGACGCCGCCTACACCACCGGCGCGGCACTGCCCATCGACGGCGGATGGAGCGTCCGGCTGTGACGGCCGCCGCCCATCCCCACCTACCGGAGCTGTGATGAAGATCGTCAGTATCGAGACCTTCCTGGTGCCGCCGCGCTGGCTCTTCGTGCGTGTCGAGACTGATCAGGGCATCGCCGGCTGGGGCGAGCCCATCGTGGAGGGACGCGCCGAGACGGTCGCCACCGCCGTAGAGGAGCTGTCCCACCTGCTCCTCGGCGCCGACCCCCGCCGGATCGAGGACCACTGGCAGGTGCTGGCCAAGGGCGGTTTCTACCGCGGCGGCCCGGTGCTCTCCAGCGCCCTGGCGGGAATCGACCAGGCCCTGTGGGATATCAAGGGCCGGGCGCTGGACGTCCCCGTGTACGAGTTGCTGGGCGGCCCGGTGCGGGAGAAGGCTCGGGTCTACCGCTGGATAGGCGGCCGGGACGCCGCCGAACTCGCCGAGGCGGGGCGGCGCGCCATCGCCCAGGGCTACACCGCCGTCAAGTGCAACGTCAGCGCCCAGCTGCGGCACCTCGACAGCGCGGCGGCGGTGCGCGGCGTGATGGAGCAGCTGACCGCGCTACGCGAGGCGGTCGGCTGGGATGTGGACATCGCCTTGGACTTCCACGGCCGGTTCTCCACCGCCATGGCCCGCCGGACCCTCCCCCTCCTGGAGCCGCTGCTGCCGATGTTCGTCGAGGAGCCGGTGCTGCCCGAGTTCTCCCGGGACCTGGCCGCCGTCGCCGCAGGCACCTCCGTCCCGCTGGCCGTCGGCGAACGCCTGTACTCCCGCTGGGACTTCCGGGACGTCCTGCCCACCGGCATCGCCGTCGCCCAGCCGGACCTGTGCCACGCCGGCGGCATCTCGGAGGCCCGTCGCATCGCCGCCATGGCCGAGGCGTACGACGTGGCGTTCGCCCCGCACTGCCCGCTGGGCCCGATCGCCCTGGCGGCCAGTCTCCAGGTCGACTTCGCGACACCGAACTTCCTCATCCAGGAACAGAGCCTCGACATCCACGCCCCCGACGACAACGAGCTGCTCGCCGTCCTCGCCGACCCCGGCTGCTTCCGCTTCGCCGACGGTCACGTCGAGCGGCCCCTCGGCCCCGGGCTCGGCATCGAGATCGACGAGGACACGGTGCGCCACATGGCTGCCAAGGGGCACCGCTGGCGCAACCAGATCTGGCGGCACGCCGACGGCTCGTTCGCCGAGTGGTGAGACGTCGGACGGTCCGGCGACCGGTTCCTCCTCTGCGCGGTCCTCACGTCGGCGGGCGGTGTCCGCGCGGGTCTGTCGAGGAACGTGCGCCAAGCCATGGTGACCAGCAGCCCTTGGCGTCCCGTGGCGGGTCGGTCGCCCAGACTGGAGCGCCTCGACCCGAGCGTCCTGCAGCCCAAGGTCGCCCATGATCGGCTCGGCCGCCGCCGTGGCGTCGAACCCGACTCAGTCGTCACAGGCCGGGCCGGTGACGTCCACCTAGCTTGCGGTTGTGCACCTGCCAGCAGCCGAAGATGAAGTCCGAATCAGAGCGCCCGTCGGCAGGCACGGCAGAACTCATGGTCGGACTCCTTGGGTCACGCGCGCTCGATCCTCGCTCGCCGGCCGTACCTCATGCTCCGGGGCGGGTGCGGAGCAGTCGCCGCGGCGCACCACCAGTTGGTCCTCGCCGGCGTCCTCGAGGAGTCATCGCGGGCGGCGGGGCCGGTCGATCGCAGCACGAACCGGACCTGCTCACACTGAGCGCCCGCGTGGAACAGGCCCTGCTCCGCGAGAACGAGACCCCCCGACCCCTCGACCCCTACGAGGGTTTCATCACAGCCATCCTCACGGAGATCCGCTCGGGGCAGCAGCACCGGATGACGACCGTCTGCCACGGCCACCCCCGCCCCTGCTGGTCCTGACACCCGCGAGCGCTCCCCGGTACCTGCCGGCCCCGGGGAGCGCCCCACCCCTCGGGTTGGGCACGGGGGCACGACAACCGGACACGTACCTGTGCGCGACCGACCTCCCGCCCGGAGCCTTCCTGCTGCTCTACACCGATGGAGTCACCGAGGCCCGCGCCCCCCACGGCAGCTTCTACGACCCCTCGATCAGCCTGCGCGACCGGGTCTTCGACGACCCCGACACACTCGTCGACGCTGTCATCGACGACGTCTTGGCACACACCGGAGGCAACCTCCACGACGACACCGCGTCCTGGCCAGCCACCATCCAACGAGCCCTTCGCGGCCAGGAGACCCGTCCGGGAAGCCTGCCGAGTAGACGCGGAGCAGGCTCACCCGATGAGAAAATGCTGACGGGACGCCCCCAGCGTGACGATGACACAGGAAGCACGGTCAAGGGGCTTGGTTTCGACCGGCTGATCAACACCAGCCACCAGGTCATCATGAACGGTCCCAGCTACCGACCCGACAAGCACCCCACACTGGAGACGGCCGGAGGGCGAGGCTCACCGACGCCAACGTGGTCGCCGTGGAAGGGACCACCGGTTGCTGGACGTGGCCACTCGACATACCCGCGCCGCGGCATAAGGAGTGAGTGCTTGGCACTGAGGACTGTGGCGTGGCCCTGGCCCGCCGTGACCGCCTCGAACGCCTGACGGCCGGTTGCGCCGTGATCTCGGCTGGGGCCGTCGGGTTCGGACGAACCCGGCGGCGGGCCGGCCTTGGGCGTCGTGCCCCGCGTCGCTGTTCACACCGGATGGCGTGTGGCGGATGCCCGACATCCCCGCCGAGATGTCCGGCCAGCAGCAGATCCGCGCCTGGGGCCGACGGGTGCCGGAGTTCGTGAACTTCCTGGTACAGAACACCCATCCGGGCGTCATCCGGCTCGACGGCGACACCGCGTCCGGCCGTGCGTACATGTCCGAGGTCGGGCGCGGCTGCGACGGCCGGTCCGGAGTGAATTCTCCATCTACCACGACCGCTACCAGCGCACCCCGGGCGCCTGGAAGTTCACCGAACGCGTCTACGAGATCCGGTACCTCGACGAGAGCCCCCTGACGGGGTCCGTACCCCGGCGCGGCGCGGACGCCCGCTGACGGACTCGTCGCACCACACTGCAGAACAGGAGAATCGGACATGACCAGGATCGGCATCATCCTCGGCAGCACCCGCCCCAACCGCAACGGCGAACAGGTCGCCACGTGGGTCCACGACACCGCGTCGCGCCGCACCGACGCCGAGTTCGAACTGATCGACCTGCGTGACCACCCGCTCCCCCACCTGGACGAGCCGCTGGGGGCCAAACACGGCCACTACCAGCACGAGCACACCCGGGTCTGGGCGGCCAGGATCGCTTCGTTCGCAGGGTTCGTCATGGTCACCCCCGAGTACAACCACTCCGCCTCCGGGGTGCTCAAGAACGCCCTCGACTACCTGTACGCGGAATGGAACAACAAGGCGGTCGGCTACGTCTCCTACGGCGTCGTCGGCGGCGCCCGGGCGGCAGAACAACTACGGCTGATCTGCGGCGCGCTGCAGATGGCCAGCGTGGGCCAGCAGGTCACGCTGTCACTGATGACCGAGTTCGAGCACTACGCCACCCTCAGGCCAACCGACCACAGCGCCACCGCGCTGGACGCCCTTCTGGACCAGGTCGTCGCCTGGAGCGCCGCACTCGCGCCGCTGCGCGCCGCTTCCCAAACCGCTGCCTGAACAACGATCAGGATCCGCGGTATGACCGTGGCGGTCCGCGCCCGGCGCCAACTCGAGCGGGTTCAACTCGCTCTGTCCGCATGACATGACGCCACAGCGATATTGATCGTGGACGGGACCTTGCTCGCACAGGGAAAACCCCTGAGGAGGATTAATTCATCGTGGTCACCAGCATTCTGGGTTCCGCGGCCGCGCGTCGGAAGGAGCGGGGGAATCAGCACGGAATCGGCAACCCCACGAGCCGGAGCGACGTTCATGAGGTTCGTTGCCGTATCGCTGGTCGCCGCCATGGTCGGCGTCTGCTCGGTGGGCACCGCTGACGCCGACAGCCAGGAAAGGGGCGGGGTCGAAGTCCTCGAACTCGGAGTTCAGAACGATCAGTACGTGGTTTCCGATCTCGGCCAGCCAGGGCCGAGCGTGGGTGACATGCACGTCTACTCCGGCACGGCCATCAGGGATGGTCGCGGTGTCGGACGTGGGGGGGCGATCGTGTCAGGTCATTCACGTCGAGAGCGAGGAACTCACGACGCAATGCCTGATCACGATAGAACTCGAGCGCGGCTCCCTCACGATGCAGTCGCTCTGGTCGGGGCGAACGAGTTCGCTCGACATGGCCGTCACCGGCGGTACGGGCGTCTACGGCAACGCGCGGGGCACTGCTCGCTACTGGGACATCGCCACGCCGGACGAGAGGCTGCGCGCTGAAATCCTGCGCTGACTTCGCGCTGACACGCCAACGGAATCCGGACCGGGTGTCACGTCGCTCGACGGCAGCGGCGTGGCTCGGCCGGGAGATTCGGCTGGGTGCGGCGGCCAGGTGCGCCCTGACGAAGTCGTGCCGTTAGGGCGGCGGTTTGGCGGGAATGATGTGGACCCACACACGCTCAAAGACCTTCCTGACCTTCGCCGGCCGCTCGCGGCGCTCAGCGCGGGACCTGGTATCGGCCTCGCTTTCGGCATCGCCCGGCGCACGATCACCTCCTGGTGCCTGCTCCTCCCCCAACTCCTCGATCAGGGCGATCACGTCGCCGACGAGGTGCAGCAGCGTGTACGACGCGACGTCCGGCGGCTGCTCGCTCCGGGCCTAGCCACGCTGGTCAGGGGCGACAGCCCGGTACCCGGCCGCCGCCAGCGCCCCGAACTGGTGACGCCAGGAGTACCAGCCTCCCGGCCAGCCGTGCAGCAGCAGAACCAGCGGCCCCTGCCCCTGCCCGGCGATGTGCAGCCTGACCCCGTTCACGTCTACGAAGGAGTGGGTGAGCGAACCGTCCACACCAGCCTCCTTGAATCGGAGAGCTCGCACCACCTCAGAAGATGCGCATTTCTTGCTATTTTCCCATTTGCACGTACAGGGTATCCGGGTCAGCGGACAGCTGCGACTTGATCCAACGGGTGGTGTCATCGGCCAGCACCTCGTGCGCCCCCGCCTCGATGCCGTCCAGGGCGGCCACGGCCACGTCACGGGGGTCGGCCTTGGGTGCGTCGATTCCCGACGTCATGTCGGTGTTCACGTAGGCCACGTGGAGCCCGGTCACCGCGAGGCCGCGCCGCCGCAACGCCAGGCGCAACGAGTTACTCCGCGACCACAGGGCGGCCTTGGACGCGCTGTAGGGCGTGCCGTCGGCCAGCCAGGACAGGGCCGAGTGGACGTTGAGGATGTGGCCCCCGCCGTTGCGCTCGATGATCGGCGCGAAGGCCCGGGTGACCAGCAGTGGCCCGTAGAAGTTGGTCTCCAGATCCCGGCGCACGTCCTCCGTCGGCGACTCGAGGTACGAGGCGCCGACGGAGGCACCGGCGTTGTTGATCAGGATGGTGACGTCCTGGGCCTGCTCGGCGGCGGCCGCCACGCAAGCGGGGTCCGTTACCTCGAGCGCCAGCGGAACAGGCGTGGGTGTGCGTCACCCTGCGCGGGTCGCGGGCCGTGGCGTAGATCCTGCCGGCACCGCGCGCGTGGAGCTCCTCGACCAGCATTCTGCCGATGCCCCGGCTGCCTCCGGTGACGAGCACGGTGGCGCCCTTTATCGCTGTCACGACTACCTCCAAGAGTTGGGAAACGATCTGGCGCAGGCGCGCGGCACGGCGCCACGGACATCTCCGTCGGAACATCGATCTCGTTCCGCTCCGCGCACACGCCACTCCACTCGCCTCTCACGGGGTGCTTGGGCCCGGCCGGGCGTCAGCCGGCCAGCCGGTTGAGCTTGCGGATCTGCTTGTCGAAGGCCCGAGTGGGAACGACGCGGCGCAGTGTGCTCACGCGTCCGGCCATGGAGCCGGCGGTGTAGCGCAGCTTCGGCTTGGCGTCGGTCGCCGCAGTGACGATCACCTTGGCGACGAGGGCGGGGGCGTCGCCGCTCTCGATCGCCTCCGCCATCAGGCGGTCGAAGGTGTGCCGCTGCTTCGCGTAAATCTGCAGGGGCGTGTCGGGTTTCCCGCTGTTGGCCTCGAATCCGGTCCTGGTGTAGGCGGGTTCGACGAGAAGCGCCCGGACGCCGTGCTCACGGATCTCGTGGTCCAGGGACTCGGTGTACCCCTCGATCGCATGCTTGGAGGCGGCGTAGACGGCCATGTAGGGCGAGGGGATGAACCCGACCACGGACGAGATGTTGATGACGCGCCCTCGACGCTGAGCGCGCATGTGCGGGAGGACCGCCTTCACCATGCGCATGACTCCGAAGACGTTGGTGTCGAAGACGCCCTGGGCCTGCGCGACGGAGGTCTCCTCGGCCGCGCCCGTCGACCCGACGCCGGCGTTGTTGACCAGGACGTCAATCCGCCCGAACCGCTCGACCACCTGTTGGACCGCGGTGGTGACCGAGGCGTCACTGGTCACGTCAAGGTCGAGGAACGTCACACCGTCGAGCGGAGTGACGCGTGAGGTGTCGCGGCCTGTGCCGACCACGTCGAAACCCGCTGCGACCAGCGCGAGCGCGGTTTCCTTCCCTATGCCGGACGACGCACCCGTCACGAGTGCCACCGGCCGATCTGCGGTCATCATGGACCCCCGAACTCTTGAGAAACCGATCGGTTTCCCTCAGCGTAAACCGATCGGTTTCCATGCGCAAGTTCCAGCGTCGATCCGGCCGGGGCCGCCGTGCTCTTCTTCGCCGCCGGCCGCGTGCAGGTCGGCCCGTCATCAGAAGTCGGCGTTCGGCCGCCGTCGAGGGCCGGGAGCGCCCGGCGCGGACTGCGGGGTCGCCACATCACGGCGGTCGCTCATGCGCGGCTGATCTCGGAGCACTCCGAAGCGCTCCAGACGCAGATGCGGGGATACGCCATCGCGGCAGCCGCCGAGGCGCAGGGCGAGGGTGAGCAGATCGGCGAACTGCTCCGGGCCGGCGAGACGGCTCCGGGAAACCATGCACCTGCCGCCGGCCGCCGACAGCATGGTCCTCCTCGCGCACGGGACGCCCGGTCGGCAACAGCCCTACGGCCGTCGGACCTCCCCCAGCGGAGGTGCTGTCCGGAATCTTGATACCAGGTCCGCTGCGGGCCTGCCCTGACGGCGACCGTCAGCCCATGCCTGCCGCATCGAGCAGGGTGGCCACAGTGGGCGCGATGAGGCCGGTGAGGGTGTCGGCTCCGATCCCCGCGCGGGCGCTGGCGCCGTCGAAGACCAGGCTGAGCTGTCGGGCCAGCAGGTCGGGATCGCTCGCGCCACCCTGTTCGGCCTCGGAACGGAAGAACGCCGTCAGGTTCGACTTGACCCGGTGAGCCACCTGACTGGCGGGATGGCTCTGATCCTTGAGCTCGACCTGCACCGCCAGGTACCGACAGCCTCGGAACTCGGGCGCGACCGACTCCGACTCCACCTGCTCGAAGACGTGCAGGATCCGCTCGCGGGGTGAACGGCCATCGTCCGCGGGGGGCAGGAGCGTCGCCACATAGGCCGAGGCGCGATCCTCCAGGCTCGCCGCCAGCAGTTCGTCCTTGCTCTCGAAGAGCTGGTACAGGGAGCGCTTGGACACCCCCGCCGCCTTGCACAGCGCGTCAATGCCGATGCCGACACCCTCCCGGTAGGTGAGCGTGGCCGCCGCCTCCAGCAGCCGCTCCCGGGGCCTGGCCTTCACTTCGGTGCTCATACGGTGAGGGTAGCTCGATTCCGGCAAAACGGAAACCGATCGGTTTCCGCGGCGCTCGGGGTGGCTACCCCTGGCCGCACGACAGAGGGGATGCCTGGGAGCGACCGTGCCCGGGGCCTCGTACGACGAGCCGGCCATGCGCGCGGGAGTCAACCGGCTCCTGACCGCACTCGACCTCCACGACGTGACGCTGGTCGGGGAGTCCATGGGGGCGGTACTCGCCCTGACCACCGCGGCCGATCTGCCGGAGCGGGTACGGCGCGTCGTCGCGGTGAACGCGTACGACTTCCGCGGCGGTATCGCCCGGTCTGGTCTCCTCGCCCGTGTGGTGGTCAGCGGTGTTCTCACTCCGCGAGTGGGCCCGGTGATCGCCGGGGTGGAGCCCAAGCCCGCCCTCCGCAGGATCCTGCAGGGCGGCCTCGGCGACAAGAGTGCGCTGCGGGCGGACTACGTGGACGAGCTCCTCCAGGCGGGCGGCCGCCCCGGCTACCCGACCGTCGCCCCCGGGGCGTGTATCAGAACCTGCCCAGCCTCATCGCGGCCCGCTCGCGCTACCCCGAGGTCAAGGTGCCCATCCACCTCGTCTACGGCGAGAAGGACTGGTCCCGGCCCTCAGACTGGGAAGCCAACAAGCAGCTGCTGCCGGCCGCCGACTTCACGCAGGTTCCGGGAGTAGCCACTTCATCGCGCTGGAGAGGCCGGAGCTGGTGGCCGACCTGTTGGACGCGGTCGCGTAACCACACCGACAGTGCCGCGGACACGAGGGCGCGGCCACCACGGGCGACGCGGCGGCCCGCAAGGCATACCGGGTCTACGGCGGACGCCAGCAACGTCACTTCCGGTGTCCCTTCATCTTCGTGCGTGTCTCGGCGTGCTCTCCGGGCCCGGTGCCGATCCGGGCGGTGGCCTCGGCCTCGGTGGGTTCCCGCAGGGTCCTCTGGGCCCAGGACCCTGATCAACTCGATTCTGTCCGCCGTACGCAGACACCCCATCAGACGGTGTGCTCTCATGCCGGGACAAGACCATCGCGTCGTCTCGCTTCAACGAGCTTCGCCACTCGGAAAGTTACGCGATGGCAGCGCTGTCACCAGGGGATGTGCGGAGATCGCTGTTACATAACTCGGCAACTCGGCCCGCCTTGACACGGCCGTCGCCGCGCCCCGCTCCGGCGTGACTCGTCTTGTGGAGTTGCTTCCCTCTGTTGACGGGCCGGTGTCAGACGGCCCTGAGCTCGGGCTCGGACTGATCCCAGCGTTCCTCGTCAGTGCTGGTGCCGTCACCCCACCGTCCAGTGCCTGATGGAGCCGCTCGCCCTCAATGTGCACGTTCGGCAGGGCACGGTCCAGCCAGCGCGGCAGCCACCACGCCGCGCGGTCGAGGAGGGCCAGGACGGCGGAGACGATGGCCACGCGGACGACGAAAGCGTCGAAGAGGACGGCGATGGCCGGGCCGAAGACGATGCCGACCAGGAGGATCGGCATCCTGCTCATGACCGGGCCGGTCTCCTCAACCCCGATGAGCCCGGCGGCCCAGCCCCACGCGAAGACCGCGACCACCGCGCCGAGTCAGGCCACCACGGAGAGCAGGAACCCGAAGACAGCCCCAACCGTACTGAGGCCGGAGCTCCCAAGCCATACAGGCATATATTCCCCCGCCGCAGCTACTCCGTCTCGGCTAGGCGGAACCTGCACCGTGGCGAAGCTGGAACACCACGCGCTCCGCGTCTCCTCCAAGCGTCCACAGGGACCCCACGTGCCCCCTGCGAAACGCCTCTGAGCCGTTCTCTAGGATCCCGTACCACGCCGATTTTCAGATCACCCTCTCGCGCTTGACGCGCTCCCCACCGAAAGGAATCGCGTGGACTGGCTCGACGACCCCCTGGCGGACGCCTCCGAGTTCATCTGGGGCCCCTTTCTCCTGATCCCGCTCCTCCTGCTGACCGGCCTCTACCTCACGGTCATGTTGCGCGGCATCCAGTTCCGGCAACTGTTCCCCGCCCTCTACCTCGCCCTCGTCCAGCGCAAGGAGCCCGAGGGAAGCTCTCAGGGAGACGTCTCCCACTACCAGGCGCTGACCACCGCGCTGGCCGCCACCATCGGCGTCGGCAACATCGCCGGCGTGGCCACCGCTTTCTACCTCGGCGGCCCGGGATCGCTGTTCTGGATGTGGATAACCGGCCTGGTCGGCATGGCCACCAAGTACTCCGAGGCGTTCCTCGGCGTCCGCTTCCGCCGCAAGGACGCCAACGGCCAGATGGGCGGCGGCCCCATGCACTACCTGCGTCAGGGCATCCCGGGGCGCACCGGACTCTTCCTGTCGGTGTTCTTCGCCGTCGCGGGCGCCGTCGCCGCGTTCGGCATCGGCAACGGCACGCAGGCCAACACCGTGGCCACCTCGGCCGACTCCCAGTGGGGCGTGCCGACCTGGCTGACCGGCGTGATCCTCACCGTGGGCGCCGCCGCCGTGATCATCGGCGGCATCAAGGCCATCGGCCGGGTCACCGCAGCTTTCGTGCCGATCATGGCGATCTTCTACGTCGCCAGCGCCGCCGCGCTGATCGCCCTCAACATCGGCGAACTGCCCGGCGCCGTCGAGTTGGTCGTCACTGACGCCTTCACCGGCACCTCGGCGGCCGGCGGATTCGCCGGCGCGGCTGTGATGGAGGCCGTGCGCTACGGCGTGGCCCGGGGCATCTTCTCCAACGAGTCGGGCCTTGGCACCGGCGGCATCGCCGCCGCGGCGGCGCAGAGCTCCCACCCCACCCGCCAGGGCCTGGTGTCCATGACGCAGACCTTCCTCGACACCATCGTCGTCGTCAGCTTCACCGGCCTTGCCATCGTCGTCACCGGCGTGTGGGACGACCCGGACGTGGCGGAGGGCGCGCCGATGACCATCGCCGCCTTCGAGGAGGGCCTCGGCGGCTGGGCCAGTCACCTGGTGGTCATCAGCATCGTGCTTTTCGCGGCCTCCACCATCGTCGGCTGGGGCTACTACGGCGACCGGTGCGTCGAGAGCCTGTGGGGCGTCAGGGCCATCACCCCCTACCGCGTGCTGTTCGTGCTCATGGTCTACGTGGGCTCGGTGACCGACCTCCAGACCGTCTGGCTCTTCTCCGACGTCGCCAACGGCCTGATGGCACTGCCCAACCTGATCGGCCTCGTCATCCTGGCCCCACTCGTCGTCCGGGAGACCCGCGCCTACCTCAGGGACCCGGAACGCGAGATCGCCCGCGCCCAGCAGGCGATGGGCACGCGGTAGACCGCGGGTCCCGAGCCCGCGAGTGCGGGCGGTCACCTCCCGGTTTCCGCGGCATCGGTCTCCGAGTCCTGGTTATGACACCGGAGACCGCCGCGGAAGCGCTGGTCGACGGCTGGCCGTCACGCCAAGCGAAGGCTCCCGCCACGGGATCAAGGATGCTTGGATCGACCTCTTGCATGTCATGCGGTCCAGCACTCCCCAGGGCAGGCGCATCAGCCCGCTGACCTGCACGATCCATCCTCCGACGCCACCGCCGTCCGCGGCGATCCGCGCCCGATGTCACTCAGCTGGTCACTCACTCCGTTCGCTCCCGGACGTAGGTGGGCTCCGCCTCAGAGAGCGCAGACTGTGACCAGTGCGGCAATTGTCTCTGAGTGTTCTTCGGGCAGGAGGTGTCCCGCCCCGGGCACGGTGTTCACCGTTGTGGCGAGGTGGCGGGACGTGGGCGCGGTCAGTCGCGAGGGGGGCAGAAAGACATCGTGTTCGCCGGTGGCGACAATGTTCGTCATCCGGCGAGCGCGGGCGAGCGTCGCGTCGGGGAGAGGTGCGGGCGCCAGGCTGGTGCGGCAGGATCGGGCCAGCGGGGTCATCCAGGTGACGAGTTCGGCTGGCGGTTGTCGGCCCGGCCCGTGCATCTGCCGGAGCAGCGCGGTGCTGCGGGCCTCGGTGGGACGTGCGAGCAGGGCACCCTGGCCGCCAAGACGCCGCCGGTGACCTTGAGTCGGGCGAGAGTTGGTCCTGGAGTGAGTTGGTTCAGCACCTCCTAGCCACTGGCCGTACTGGGTGAGCCGTGGTCGCCGGGGACGGTCGGCAACGCTCAGGCCTGGCTACCGGGCACGTCCACGGCGTAGGTGGGCCAGCGTGCCGCGAGTGCGGTGAGCAGGGGCAGGACGGCGGCCGCGTTGAAGTTGGTGCCCGGAACCACCAGCACGCGGGGCACCGCAAGGGGTGAGTCGGCAGTCCTCCGGCGGCGACAACATGCGTTCGACCCGGATGTGGTCAGTTCCAAGGTCCGATGGGGTACAGGCCACCTGTTGAGCCGCTCAGCGCACCATCTCTCGACGTTCCGGCGTGCGGTGGGGTCTTGTAGGTGGAGGCCATTCGACCAATGCTCCAGTTGACGAACTCGGATACCGGCCGGCGAGGGGTTTCTCGGGTCAGGGGTCCGTGTATGGCGGCGGGAGGTGGGCACGGAATTGTCGTTCGGCGTCTTGGAGTTGCCTTACGGCCTGACGCAGGCGTTGGTAGCTGGTCTCTTCGTCTCTCTGGGTTGTTCGGTCGGCGGCCAGGATGGAGCCGCGTCGGGTGCGGGCGTTGTCGCACGCGGTCAGGCTGGTCGCGACGTCCTCGATCGCTGTGAACAGCCGCGCCAAGACGGCGGTGTGGGGAGTGCCGGTTGTACCGGCGTCGGTGTCCCAGCCGAAGCCGGGTCCGGGCACTCCCTGGCTTGTCGGGGAGGTGTGCGGTCCGTGCGACGGTGGGCCGTGGTCGGATGCGCCGGCCGGGCCCGAAGGTGGCTCATGGGGCTCTTCAGCTGCTTTGGCCATGTGGTGCGCTCTCCGATGTGGTGGCGACAAAGTTCGGACAATGTGTCGACCGGTAAGGCCTGGTCGTGTGCGGCCCGCGAGTGATCGCAGCCGAGACCGGTGGCGGCGCCTGGCCACCAGCGGTTGCTCAGCGGCCACCGGTGACCGAGCCGGGACCGAGGCTGGTCCGCTGTCAGGTTTCACTCGCCTGTGGGGCGATCCCGCTGGTAGATGTCGGGGATGCCGTCGCGGTTCTCGTCGCGCTCCTCCTCCTCGGTAAGACGGCGGTAGACACGGTTGCGCCAGACGATGAGGACGGCGGCCCCAGCCGCGGCGATCAGCGAGCCGGAGAGTACGGCCGCCTTGACGTCTTCGGCCGCGGCGGGGTCGGTGAAGGCGAGTTCGCCGATCAGCAGGGCGACGGTGAACCCGATGCCGGCCAGGACCGCGATGGTGAGGACGTCGGCCCAGGACAGGTCGGGATTGAGGCGTGCGCGGGTGAAACGGGCCGCCAGGTACGTCCCCGCGAAAATCCCGACCGTCTTGCCGACCACCAGCCCGAGGACCACGCCCAGCGGCTCCGGCCGTGTGAACACCTCGCCCAGCGCTTGCGGTGACACGCTCACTCCGGCGGCGAACAGCGCGAACAGCGGCACGGCCACGCCCGCGGAAAAGGGACGCACCAGGTGCTCGGTGCGCTCGCCGACCGACTCCTCGGCGCCCGTCCTGGGCAGGACGGGTAGGAGGAGCCCCATCGCCACACCAGCCACGGTGGCGTGCACACCGCTGTTGTACGTCAGCGCCCAGACGACCAGCCCCAGCGGCACATACCACCACCAGCCGCGCACCCCACGGCGCTGCAGGACGTAGAACACGACAAGACCGACCAGCGCACCGCCCAGGGCCCACAGATTCAGGCCGCTGCTGAAGAACACCGCGATGACGATGATCGCGCCCAGGTCGTCGACCACCGCGAGAGTGAGGAGAAACGCCCGCAACGCCGAGGGCAGGTGGGTGTTGAGCACCGCCAGCACAGCCAGGGCGAAGGCGATGTCGGTGGCCATCGGCACCGCCCAGCCAGACAGCGAGCCGTCCCCGACCCACACTGTCAGGGCGTACAGGGCCGCGGGCACCAGCATCCCGCACACGGCGGCCGCCACCGGAAGTGCCGCGGCTGCCGGGGTGCGCAGCTCGCCGACCACCAGCTCACGTTTCAGCTCGATGCCGGCCACCAGGAAGAACAACGCCAGCAGACCGTCGGCCGTCCAATGCGCCACCGACAGGTCCAAGCCCAGTGCGGACAGTCCAAAGTGCGCGTGTCGCACGGACTCGTAGCTCTCGCTCCACGGGGAGTTCGCCCACGCCAGTGCCACCACGGCGGCGATCAGCAGCAGGATGCCGCCGACGGTCTCGGTGCGCAACGTACGCGTGATCGCCGCCCGCTCACGCAACGGCAACAGGCCGAGAAACACTCTTCGAGCAGGCGGGGCAGCACTCACGGCGGCGATCCTCCGGGAAAGGTGGGGTCGGGTGATTCCTGACGCCGACCAGACTTCCCGGCACACCATTCGCTCGTACGCGTTCGGCCCACCCTACGGCAGCCCCCACCTACCAACCAATACCAGGCAACGTCGTGCCCTGCGTCACATACCGGAATCGTCCGACCAGATGACGGTCGGTGCGGCCGGTGTCGCGGCGACGCCCCGCCCTGTTTCCGAGTCGGCACCGCAAGGGCCGCACCGGTTGCCGTTGTCGCCGGTACGTAGCCGCGCCGCGCGAGATCGGCGATATGGTGTTGCTCCGTTTCGCCCGCGGGCGGAATGCCGTGCGAGCGAGACCGGAATTGCGCCGACGCCCGGCCCATCTCCCCGTTACGTTCTTCGCGGTCCTGCGAGAGGGCCGCTGGCCTCCGGGCCCGGCATGACTGTTCCCCCCCACGACACAGTCTTCCGGCACCTACTGCCACCGATGCCGGGCCCGCGGAGAAACCACCCCCCACCGCATCAACGTCCTGTTCGCCATGCTCCGCGACGGCGCCCTCTTCGAACCCACAACCTCTGGCAGAGCCGGATCGGCCCGAACGACGGCTATGTCGATGGGCCGTTGGGACCGGCGGTCGTGCTGTCCGCCGGGATGGGCTGCTGATCACGCCGATCACCGCCCTGGTCACTCTCGCCACGGCCGGCCACGGCACCTCCTCCCAGACGGTGTTCGTCACGATGGCAGGTGTGTGCGCGATCATCGCCGTGATGGCCATGGCACTTCCGGCCCCACAACAGCCTGCAGCGATTGACCAACCCGGGCGGCGGTAGTCATGGGCGGGATGGCGTTGGGGTTGAGACGACTGTCATTCCCCTGGTGATTGGGCGGTGGGGTTGGCGGCTTGGTGTGGATCGTCGCTGGCGGTTGTCGTGCTGTAGGTGAGGCGGGCGGCTTCTTTCAGCCGTAGCAGGGCGATCAGGATGCCGGTGGTGCCGACGGCTGCGACGAGGGCGCCGGTGGCTATCGAAGTGTCCTCGATGAGCGGCCCGAAGAGCAGGGGTGAGGTGGGCCGTCGTCAACTGGCAGGAGTGGCCAAGCGTACGCCGCGGCCAAGGAGCGCGGCGACAGCCTGCTGCTCGCCCCTTAGACCACGCCTGTCATCCCCACGTCCTGCCCGTGATCGTCTTCTCACCCTTCATGGCGGGCGGCACAACGAAGGTCCTCCGGCCGGCACATCCGACCGGAGAACCTTCTGTCGAAGAGGCGAGCATCTCGGCAGTCGCCTCCGTCGTGGGGTCAGATCGGCTCGTCGGCCAGGTACGGCGGTGCCGGCTCGTACTGGATGACGCGGCGCACGGCGCGGGCGTGATCGCGGCCGTGGAGCCGCCCCACCAGCCAGAGCGCGCTGTCGATGCCGGCCGAGACGCCCTGGCTGGTGACCAGGTCGCCGTCCACCACGTAGCGGGCGTCCCGCACGACGGTGAGGTCGCCGGTCGCCTCCAGCGCGTCCTCGTAGTTCCAGTGGGTGGCCACCCGGCGCCCGCTCAGCACGCCGGCAGCGTGCAGCACGGCGGCGCCGGTGCACACACCGAGGGTCCAGTCGGCGCGTGCCGCTGTGGCGGCGACCCACTCCAGGACCTTCGGGTTGCGCCGCTGCTCCTCGCGGGCTCCCCGACCGCCCGGGACCAGCAGCACGTCGAGCGGCGGATGGTCGTCCAGGGTGTGGTCGGGAAGCACCCGCATGCCCTTGCCGCACCGGACGGCGTCGGGCCGTTCGGCGATCAGCACGGCGGTGTCGGCGCCCTGGCGGAGCGCCGAGGAGACGGTGAACACCTCCCAGGGGCCGATGAAGTCCAGCTCCTCCGCGCCGTGGAAGATGAGCAGTCCGTACGTGGTCATGAGTGCTCCGTGAGGTGTCAGGCGACCCGGGAGGGCCGGCTGTGGCTTGTGAGTGCTTGCCTTAGTGGCTGACCAGGAGTGGCCGTCCGGCTCTCCGGGGCGCCCTGGCCGCTGATTGAGATGCGCGTTCCGGTCGCTGTTTACGGAGATGACGGCGGGGTGTTCCTCGGGCCAACGGCACGCTCCGCGGAACGAGGAGGAGCGAGTGAGCAAGGGGCAGGCCAGGTCTGGGCCGGCATCGATGCGGGCAAGGGGCATCACTGGGCGGCGGTGGTCGACGAGACCGGCGCGACGCTGTGGTCGAAGCAGATCGACAACGACGAGTCGGCGATCCTGACCGCACTCGGCGAGATCCTGGAACTGGCCGACGAGGTGCACTGGGCGGTGGACATCGCCGGCACGTCCTCCGCGCTGCTGCTGGCCCTGCTCGCGGCCCACGGCCAGCAGGCCGTCCACGTGCCCGGCCGCACGGTCAACCGCATGGCCGGCGCTTACCGGGGCGAGGCCAAGACCAATGCCCGCGACGCCTACGTCATCGCCGAGACCGCCCGCCACCGCAACGACTTCTCCGCGATCGACGTGCCCGCCCAGCTCGCCGCAGACCTCGCGCTGCTGACAGCCCACCACACGGATCTGGTGGCCGACCGAGTTCGCATGCTCAACCGGCTCCGCGACGTGCTGACCGGTGTCTTCCCTGCCCCGGAGCGGGCCTTCGACTACTCGGCCCACAAGGGCGCCCTGGTGCTGCTGACGGGCTACCAGACCCCCGCCGCGATCCGCCGCCGCGGCCGGGCCAGACTGACGGCCTGGCTGGCAGGCCGCGGCGTGCGAGGTGCTGACCCGGTCGCGTCCACCGCGCTCGAAGCAGCGAGCGCCCTGCACACCGCCCTGCCCGGCGAAGACGTCGCCGCCCAGATCGTTGCCGACCTCGCCGAACAGATCCTGGCCCTGGACGACCGGCTCAAGCACGTCGACCGGCAGATCCTCGAGACCTTCCGCACCCATCCGCAGGCCGAGATCATCGAGTCCCTGCCCGTCATGGGCCCGATACTCGGCGCGGAGTTCGTCGTCGCCGCCGGCGACCTGTCCGCCTACCTGGACGCCGGACACCTGGCCTCGGCGGCCGGGCTGGTGCCCGTCCCACGTGACTCTGGCCGCAGGACCGGCGACCTCCACCGGCCCAAGCGCTACAGCCGCCGCCTGCGCCGGGTGTTCTACAGGTCCGCCCAGACCAGCATCGTCCGCGAGGGATCGAACCGAGACTTCTCCCTCAAAAAGCGCGGCGAGGGCCGCGAACACGTCCAAGCCGTCATCGCCCTGGCCCGCCGACGCGCCAGCGTCCTGTGGGCACTCCTGCGCGACATCCGGGTCTTCACCTCCACCCCACCGGTCGCGCACGCGATTTGACTTCGTCATTGAGACTCCCGGTGAGTTGGAGTGCCGGTGGATCGGAAACGGTCGCGGTAGTCCGAGGGCGCGACGCCCAGGTGGCGGTGGAAGACGCGGCGCAGCGTCTCGGCGGTGCCGAGGCCGCAGCGGCGCGCGATGGCGTCGACCGTCTCGTCGCCCTCGGCGAGGGCGCGTTGGGCCGTCTCGACGCGCACCCGCTCGACGTAGGCCGCCGGCGGGACGCCGAGTTCGGCGGTGAAGCGGCGCTGTAGGTGGCGCGGGCTCAGTCCGGCGCGGTCGGCGAGCTCGGCGATGCCGTGCCGGGCGGCGGGGTCGGCGTGGACGGCCGCCACCGCGGCGCGGATCGGGTCGGTGGACGGCGCCGGCGTCGACATCGCGACGCTGAACTGGGCCTGGCTGCCCGGGCGGCGCAGGAAGAGCACCAGACGCTGGGCGACGGCGTGCGCCACCTCCCGGCCCAGGTCGTCCTCCACCAGGGCCAGCGCCAGGTCCATGCCGGCGGTCACCCCGGCCG
Source organism: Streptomyces sp. 8K308 (assembly GCF_004348315.1). GTDB lineage: Bacteria > Actinomycetota > Actinomycetes > Streptomycetales > Streptomycetaceae > Streptomyces. The sequence continues at coordinate 31,410 of NZ_SMKC01000005.1, forward strand.
ACGTCCACACCCGGCCGTCGCGCACGAAGATCGGGTCGCGGTCGACCCTCACCTCCGGGTGCTCCCTGGCGAGCTGGTCGGCGCGCGCCCAGTGGGTGGTGACCCGGCGACCGTCGATGAGCCCGGCCGCCGCCAACAGGAACGCCCCGCTGCACACCGAGGCCACCCGCCGCGCACCGGCGCCGGCCGCGGCGATCCAGCCCGTCAGTTCCCGATCGTGGCGGGCCTCGTCGACGCCTCGGCCGCCGGCCACCACGAGAGTGTCGACGTCGGTCGGGTCGAGCTCTGCCACCCCGTACTCGGCGTGCACCGGCAGCCCGGCGTACGTGCGCACCGGCCCCGGCCTGGGCGCCAGGACGCGGCAGTCGTACCCGCCGGCGAGGTGGTCCGCGTGCAGGAACACCTCGTGGGGGCCGACCAGATCCAGCGGCTGGAATCCCTCGAAGACCACGAACACGACGCGACGCCGATCCATGGCCACCACCCTCGGTCGCCCCGACCCATGACGTCAACGACGGACACCCCACGGATCGCGCCATCCAGAGCGCCCGCACCGAAGGTGGAACCCGCGGGCGATCCGGGCCGACTACCGATCCGAATGGCGGCACGCGGAACTTCTCGTGCCGTACGTGTGTTCCGGTCCACACACGCCGCGTCTACTCTCAGGAGAAACGCACGTGAGGGACCGTCACCGGGGGCTGGAACACCGCGAAGTCGCTTCAGAGAATGGTGGACTCCGATGACAGACGTCACGAGATCAGCCCTGCCCACCCCGGGAAAGCGAAGAAACGCACGCCGCTTCGACTGGCGCGGGTTGAGGGCGGACGCCCGCGCCACGGTACCCGACGCCAGCCTGGCACTGCTGATCACCGGCCTCATCTTCTGGTGGCTGTGGGCCCGAATCGACAACGGCACCTCGCCCAGCCTCCAGATCATGCCGCCCTTCGAGGACGCGTCCGAGTACTGGTGGTACTGGCTGTGCCAGGCCTTCGGCTGGTCGGGACTGCTGTGGGCCTACATCACCGTCGTCTTCGGCCTGCTCAGATCCGGAACGCGCCCGCCCTGGCGCTGGATGTCGGCGGCCAGGGTCGAGAAGTGGCACCGCACCACCAGCCTGACCACGATCGGGCTGATCTTCATGCACATGGCCACATTCTTCGCCGCCGAACTCCAGACCAACTTCGACAACCAACCGACGGGCGAGCTAGTACGCCAGACCCTGGTCAAAGTATTCGTCCCCGGCGGCTACGACACCGGCACCGGCCGCATCGCCATCCTCCTCGGCCTACTCGCCTTCTACCTGGCGATCATCCTCGGCCTCGCCTTCTACGTGCGCCAGACCACCGGCTCCCGACTATGGCGCGCCCTGCACCGCTTCATCATCATCGTCTACGTGCTCAGCGCCTGGCACACCCTGCTGTACGGCACCAACGTCTGGTTCGAGGGCTCGTTCCGCACCCTGGTATGGGCGCTACAAATGCCCCTCGCCGGGCTACTACTACTCCGACTGCTGGCACCCGCCCGCCCCAGTGAACGACTGCGACTGCGCGGACCCCGCCGAGAGCCACGCCCGCTGCCACTCACCACCCGCCTGACCGGCCGCCTCGCCGTCCTAGCCACGATCGCCGGCCTAGCCGCCATCATCATCACCGGAACCGACGGCGGCCGACCCGACCACGGCCACTCCACGGACCCCTGGCCCGAACAATGGGTCATCTGGACCGGACTCCTGACCCTCACCCTCGCTCTGGTGACCACCATCCACCGCCTACGCCCCACACGACACACACCCGCCCACGGCCAAACCCCCGAGAACAACGACCAGACCCCCAACCAACCCCAGCCCACCAGCTGACAACAACCACCACCCTGGCCCCGTGCGAGGCGACGCGGGCGACGTGTCGCCTCGCACCGGACCGCCGAACGGGTCCCGACCGGGAACGGGACCCACCGTCGGCCACCGGCCTGGCGCCGCGTGCGGGTTAGAGGACGGTCAGCGCTCGGTGAGAGCCGAGACGAGCAGGTCGGCGAGCAGGGCGGCGCAGGAGCCGTCCGGGTCGAGATCGGGGTCGTAGATGGTGACGTTGAGCCCCACGCACCGGCGCGAGCCGAGCAACGCGCGGAGCAGCGGCGCGAGTTCGCCGGGCAGCAGGCCGTCGGGGTCGGGGCTGTCCACGGCGGGCATCACCGACGGGTCCAGGACGTCGGCGTCCAGGTGGACCCAGAAGCCGTCGAGAGCCGGGGACTCCAGCGTTCGCAGCGCCGCGCCGGCCGCCTGCCGGGCGCCACGCGCCCTGATCTCCCCCACCGTCGTGCTGCTGATGCCCGACTCCGTGAGTTCGGCGCGCTCCGGGTCGTAGTCGCGGATGCCGAGTACCTCGATGTCGCTGTCCCGTACGTACGGTCGCAGACCTTCGATGTCGGTGAGGTCCGTCTGCCCGCGGCCGGTCGCGAGGGCCAACTCCTCGCCCCCAGCGGCGCCGACGCGGTCGGAGTTGCCGGGGTGCCGGAAGTCGGCGGACCCGTCGACGGCGGCGATCCCGTACCGCCCGACGCGGCGCAGCGCGAGCGAGGCACCGAGTTGGATGGAGCAGTCCCCGCCCAGCACCACGGGGAACTCCCCGGCCCGCACGTGCTTTTCGACGCGGTCGGCGAGCTTGCGGGTGTATGCGGCGATGGGCCCGGCGTGGAACACCCCGCCTCCCTCCTTCCAATCCCCGCGGTCATAGCGGGGCGGCACGACGACTCCGCCCTCGTCGGCACCGAGCCGGGCCAGCAGCCGCTGCTCGCGCAGGGCGCCGGCCAGCTTGTGGCACCCGGGCACGGTGCCTTCCGCGGGCGGCCTGAGACCGAGATTCGACGGGGCGTCAAGAAGGACGGGATTGCGGCGCATCACTCCATTGTGGCGCGGTGGCGCATCGTCGCCGTGGGCGGCCGGTCGCGACCTCGGGCGGGCCGCGATCAGCGCCGCTCGCGCTACGGCGCGGTGGCGCGGCCCCGCTTCGGCGGCGGATCACAGTCCGGCGGGCTGTTCACGGTGCGAATGCCGTTGAGAACGGCGCGCCCCTGCGCGTCCGCGAGCCGGGGGAAGAGTTGCTGGGCGTACCCGAAGATGATGGCCCAGCCGATGATCTGGGCCGACGTGTCAAGACTGGTCAGGCCGGGGACGAAGTTCGCGCGCATCAGCAGCATGCCGAGCACGGCCGTGAGCGCACCGGTCGGCAGCTTCAGCAGCGCTAGCTCCTCAGCGGCACCTTGACCGGTGCGGCCGTGCCGTTGCTGCCGCCCAGCGTCATCGCGGAGGCGACGGCGGCAGCCACGACACCGGCGACCTCCACGGCGAGGTAGTCCCAGCGCGACGCCCCGTGGGCGATCTCGTCGGCACGATCGCCCCGCGCGGACTCCGTGCGCGTGGGGCAGACGACGTGGTTCTCCGGGGTGAAGCACAGCGGCACGAACCTCGGCCACAGCGCGCCTGCCACCGCGACGGCGATCGCCAGCGCCGCGAGCCCCCAGACCACGACTGTCAACGTCCTGTCGAAGCTGCGTGCGCGCATCCGCTGCTGTGCAGAGACCGCTGCGCCGCGGTGAGCGCGCTGGTGAGCACCCACCGCTCCTGTTCCCCGAAGGTCCCGCCCTGTTTCGCGAACTTCTCCAGCCGCTTCCTGCGCTCGTCGGCCAGCGGCAGCTGCTGGCGTACGAAGGCCAGCACCCCGGGCAGGGCCGCTTGGACGGAGCATCAGGTTGTGGGCCATGTCGTTGTGGGTGTTCGCGGCGAGCACGTGCTCGTCCATGCGGCGGCGGTGCCGATGCTCGTGCCGAAGTATCTCCCGAGCCGCCTTCAGTTCGCTGTTCGCGTCCTCGGTCAGCTTCTCGACGGCGTGCCGCGCCGCTCGGTCCGTCGCCACCTCGAGCGCCCTGCCCTTCGACACGTCGACGCGTGTCTGGACGCCCTGGATGCGCGCGAGGGCCTGCTCCCGCAGCACCCAGGCGACATCCTCGTGCGGGCGCGGCTCTCGCGGCGCCTCCGGACCGCGCCCTCTCGGTGTCGTCATGCTGGCGGCTGTGGCCAGCCGCAACCGTCATGGGTCGGCGGCTCGCCGCTCGCTACTCCACTCGGGGCCAAGGCCCCGAGCCCGCCTTTCGGAACCCGTGGCGAAGGGCCGCGACCCGGCCCCGGTGATCTCGACGGGCGTGATGGCGAGGGGTTCACTCCGCGTTCAGGGCGGCGCGCAGTCGTTCGTACGTCGGGGCCAGGCGCCGCAGGCCAGCCGCGAGCGCCGTGTCGTCTCCGGACACGAGCGGCCCCTGTAGCCCACCGACGATCCGGGCCTGCTCGGCGGCGACGGCCGCGCCCGCGTCCCGGTCGAGGGAGAGCAGGGCCGCTGCCAGGTCGTTGTGACGGCGGGCGCCCACGCGCACCGCGAATGCCTGCCACAGCAGCCTGATCTCGGGATCAAGCCCCTGCTCCACCAGCCGGGCGGTGCGCTCGGCGGCCTCGGCCTGGCCCAGGGTGCCGGGGGCGACCTCCACGTCGTTCCGGCCGGCCAGCCAGGCCAGCCCGGCGGGGAGGGCGCGCCGCAAGGCCTCCTTCGGGGGGACGTGCGCGCGCCGGGTGAACCCGTGCCGCATCCGGAAGGGCCGCGCCAGATAGGGGATCAACTCCCCGCGCCACGCTTCGGCGAAGGCGTCGACCGGAATCGTGGCGTACGGGTAGCCCTGCGGGTCGTGGACGAGGACGGTGTCGTCGCCCACCTCAAGGACCACCAGGTAGTGGTCGGCGCCGACCGCCTTGCCCGACCCGGGCTGGTACGAGAGCAGACCGAGTTCGAGCGGCCCGGCCAGCACGGGGCCGTCCTGGCAGGCCCTACGGAGCCGGTCGAGGGCGTCCGCGACCGTCTCCCCGTCCACGCGATCGCACTCCCAGCCGAGGAGGCCGATCGCGTCGTCGAGCCCGATCTCGGGGTCCCAGCCGAAGGAGTCGAACAGGGGCAGCCGCCCACCGATCAGCTGCATGCCGTACGGGGAGCCCGTGAGGACCTCGATCACGGCCGGAGGCGGCGCCTGGTCGCCGAGGATCATCGCCAGGGAGTTGGCGTAGCAGTAGGGACCGGAGCCGACATAGGTGAGGGACATGTCCCGCACGGTGCCGCCTGACACGGTGTGAGAGTCAAGGTCGCCCCACGGTGCGGGTCGCTGGGCGAGGGCCGGCGGCGCGTCACCACGGGGGGACGCCTCACCGGCGTGAACGGCGCACGGGGTGGCGCGGGGAGTGACTCGTTGGGTCACCGCACGCCCTACCGATGGCCCTGGTTGACCACGACACTGAGCAGATCGCGAGCGCTCCAGGCGATTCCGCGCACCGGCCCGCTGGCCGGGTGGACATGCCATGGGAAGGGGTCCACCTTGTTACTTCTCATCTCTCCGGACAGCGTCGAGGAGGCCATCGTCTGCGCGAAAGCGGCGCAGCATCTCGACATCGTCGACGTCAAGAAGCCTGACGAGGGCTCGCTCGGCGCGAACTTCCCGTGGGTCATCAGGGAGATCCGCGACGTGGTGCCGGCGGACAAGCCGGTGTCCGCCACCGTCGGGGACGTGCCGTACAAGCCCGGCACGGTGGCCCAGGCGGCGCTCGGCGCGGTCGTCTCCGGAGCCACGTACATCAAGGTGGGCCTCCACGGATGCACGACGCCCGAGCAGGCCGTCGAGGTCATGCGAGGGGTCGTCCGGGCGGTGAAGGACCACCGGCCCGACGCCCTCGTCGTCGCCTCCGGCTACGCCGACGCCCACCGGATCGGCTGCGTCAACCCGCTCGCCCTGCCTGACATCGCCCGGCACTCGGGATGCGACGCGGCCATGTTGGACACCGCGATCAAGGACGGAACACGGTTGTTCGACCACGTTCCGCCGGACCGCTGCGCCGAGTTCGTCCGGCTGAGCCACGAGGCGGGGCTGCTCGCCGCGCTCGCGGGCAGCGTCAAGGAGGGCGACCTCGCCGCGCTGACCCGCATCGGCACGGACATCGTGGGCGTGCGCGGGGCGGTCTGCGAGCGGGGCGACCGCGAAAGGGGACGGATCAAGACCCAGTTGGTGGCCGCCTTCCGGGCGGAGATGGATCGGCAGGCCCGCGAACACGCGGCCGCCGTCACCGCCGCGAGCTGACCGCCCGGATGCCGACGAGTCGGCCCGGGCACGGGCCCGGGGGCCCGGGTGAGCGTTTCGCCGTCGTCGATCCGGCGACGGGTGAGGCGTTCGACGAGGCTCCCGACCAGCGGCCGGACGAGTTGGACGAGATCGTCGACCGGGCCCATGCGGCCTGGCTCAGCTGGCGGGCGGACCCCGTCGCGCGCGCCGCCGCGCTGCGCGCGGCGGCCGACCTCGTGGAGGCGGCCGGGCGGGACCTCGCTCCGCTGCTCACCCGCGAGCAGGGCAAGCCGCTGGCCGAGTCGTACGCGGAGATCGCCCGTACGGCAGCCCGCCTGCGGTACTTCGCCGACCTCGATGCCCGCCCCCAGCCGATCACGGACGGGCGGCCGGTCAGCAGCGAGGTCCGCTGGCGGCCTCTCGGACCTGTCGCCGCGCTCGTCCCGTGGAACTTCCCCCTCCAACTGGCGTCGGCGAAACTCGCGCCCGCCCTCGCGGCGGGCAACACGATGGTGCTCAAGCCCTCCCCGTTCACGCCCCTCGCCACCCGGCTGCTCGGGTCCGTCATCGCCACCGCCCTCCCTGACGGCGTACTGACGATCGTCACCGGCCGCGAGCCCCTCGGCGCCCGCCTCGCGTCCCATCCGGGGATCCGCCATGTGACCTTCACCGGATCCGGTCCCACCGGCCGGGCCGTCGCGGCGGGCGCGGCGGCCTCGCTCGCCCGGGTCACCCTGGAGCTGGGCGGCAATGACGCCGCCATCCTGCTCGACGACGTGGACGTCGAGCGCGTCGCGGACCGGTTGTTCTGGGCGGCGTTCCGCAACTGCGGGCAGGTCTGCATGGCGGTCAAGCGTGTCTACGCGCCGGCCCGGAGCTACGCGCAGGTGGTCGAGGCCCTCGCGCAGCGTGCGAGGACCGTCGTCGTTGGAGCCGGGCTCGACCCGGCCTCGCAACTGGGACCGGTCAACAACGCCCCCCAACTGGGCCGGATCGAGCGCTACACGGCCCGGGCCCTGGCGGACGGCGCCCGAGCCGTGGCCGGCGGCCACCGTCTTGACCGGCCTGGCTACTTCTTCGCCCCGACGATCCTGGCCGACGTCCCCCCGGACAGCCCGGTGGTGACGGAGGAGCAGTTCGGTCCTGTGCTGCCGGTGCTGCCGTACGTCCGTCTCGACCAGGCCGTCGAGGCAGCCAACGACACCGGCTTCGGCCTTGGCGGCTCGGTGTGGGGGACCGATCTGGACCGGGCCGAGGTGGTGGCCCACCGGTTGGAGTGCGGGACGGCGTGGATCAACCACCATGGCGAACTGTCACTGGCCCAGCCCTTCGCGGGCACGAAGGAGAGCGGCGTCGGCGTCGCGGGCGGGCCGTGGGGGCTCTACGGGAATCTCAGGCCGTTCGTCGTACACCGTCCGGAGGAGCCGTGACGCTGAGGTTCGCCGCGGCGGTGCTGCGCTCGTACGAGAGCCGATTCGCGGTCGAGGAGGTGATCCTCAAGGCGGGGCCGGTCGAGGGCGAGGTCCTGGTCAGGATCGCGGGCTGCGGGATGTGCCGCACCGATCTCGCGGTCCGGAGTTCCGCGGGCCGCTCACCGCTGCCCGCGGTGCTCGGCCACGAGGGAGCCGGGGTGGTGGTGGAGACGGGCGGCCCGCACACCGGCCTGAGCACCGGCGATCACGTCGTGCTGAGCTTCGACTCCTGCGGTCGCTGCGGGAACTGCCTGGGCGGGGCCCCCGCCTACTGCGACTCCTTCGCCGCACTGAACCTCTTCGGAGGGCGCGAGGAGAAGGCGGCACGGTTCACCGACGCGGCCGGAGGCGCGTTGGCTCCCCGGTGGTTCGGTCAGTCCTCGTTCGCCGAGTACGCCCTGGTCCCGGCCCGCAACGCCGTACGAGTCGATCCCGCGCTGCCCGTCGAACTGCTCGGACCGCTCGGCTGTGGCTTCCTCACCGGCGCCGGAACGGTCCTGAACTCCTTCGGAATCGGGCCCGGCGACACCTTCGCGGTCTTCGGCGCGGGAGCGGTGGGCCTGGCCGCGGTGATGGCGGCCACCGCCGCCGGGGCGATGACCGTGGCCGTCGAACGGCACCCCGAACGGCTGGCACTCGCCGAGCGGTTCGGCGCGATCCCGCTGCACGCGACGTCGGCCGACCTGCCCGACCGCGTTCGGCGACTCACCGACGGCGGCGCGCGGTACGCGCTCGACACCACGGGCTCCGCCCCGCTGATCAACGACGCGCTACGGGCCCTGCGCCCGACCGGTCACCTCGGTCTCGTCGCCCGGCTCCACGCCACGCTGGCGATCGAACCGGGCGCGCTGGACCGGGGCCGGAGGATCTCCCATGTCTGCGAGGGGGACGCGGTGCCGGGCCTGCTGATTCCGCGCCTGACCGGCCTGTGGCGGGCCGGCCGGTTCCCCTTCGACGAGCTGATCCGTACGTACCCGCTCGTCGACATCGACGAGGCCGAGCGTGACTTCGACGCGGGTCGCGTGGTCAAACCCGTCCTGGTTCCGGAGGGGAGCGGCCGGTGACCGGGCGGGCGACGCCGGCGCCTGCCCGACCGGTGCGTGACGCCGGTGAGACGCACCCGGGCCCGCTCACGACCTGTTCACGGCCGGGTCTTGTCCGCGAACACCCACCGGTTGCCCTCAAGCGCGTCGTTCGGCTCGGGCAGCGGGCCGCGTCCGTGCCCGCGGGTGAAGTCGAACGGGGTGTGGACCGATGTGGCCCAGCCCCTGTCCGCCAGAGCGCCCACGGAGTCGGGGCGCGGTTCCCTGTTGAAGAGGTCGAGCAGGTCGATCCCGATCTGTTGCCGCGTCGAGGTGTAGATCGGGCTGTCGCGGTATCGCATCAGGTCCTTCTCGAGCTTGACCTCGTAGGCCAGAGCGCTGCGCCCCGCGCTCAGCCGGTCCACCGTGTCGATGAGGTATGTCTCAGTGGCGTTGGGGAGGTAGAACAGCAAACCTTCGGCGAGCCAGACGCTCGGCGCGGCGGGATCGAAGCCGCCACCGGTCAGCGCTCCGACCCAGTCGTCACGCAGATCGACCGGGATCGGGACGCGCGTCGCCTTCGGAGTGGCGGACAGGTCGTCGAGCACCCGGTGTTTGAAGGCCAGCACGGGTTCCCTGTCGACCTCGAAGACCACGCAGCCTGGTGGCCAGTCGAGCCGGAAGGCCCGCGCGTCCAACCCGGCCCCGAGCAGGACCACTTGGCGGGCACCGACATCCACCGACCGCAGGAGGAAGTCGTCGAAGACCCTCGTGCGCAGACCGAAGTACCGAGCGAACCGCCCCCACAACGGGTTCGCGTCCCCGCCAGGCGCCTGTCGGAGGCGGACCGGCCAGCCCGCGGACGCCGGAGCTGCGAGCACGAAGTGCTCCGCGTAGACGTCCCGTGCCAGGCTGTCGCCGCGGTGGGTTTCGATCGCCCGTGCGGCGGCGACCAGGAGGGCGGTCAGGCCGACACCGCCTTCCACACCTTCCGTACCGGTGACGCGGTGGGATATGTCAGCCATGGACGCTCCGTCGATTCCTCTTGATCACCCTGATGAACGTGCGCCGCATTCGAGAACTGCCGACCGCCGCATCTCCAACCCCCATGTGGGTGCGCGATTTCCGCGCACTCCCAGTGTCAGAGCCCGCGAATCCCCTCGGTCGGGGGACTGGTGAAAGTCGCTCGAACGAATGAATCGCCCATGTGGCTCCGGGGCGCTCCGCCGTGCGCTAGCACGACGGGACCACCAGCCTATAGGTGCGATCCTACTAGCGGTCTGGTCTAGACCTTGACGGAGATGTCGGGGCGCGCTTCAGTGGTGCGCATCACCCCCACGACGCGGCGGCCGCCCGCTGTCCCGAGCGGTGAGCCGCCGCACTCCCGAGGAGAGAACACGTGCTGCGACAACGCATCGTGGCCTTACTGACGACCACTCTGCTCGCCATCGGGCTGGCCGGCGTGATGGTGCCGCCAGCGAGCGCGGCCCCCGCCCCCCTCGCCGCCTCCTGCGCCACCGCGACGGACTGGCGGGCCGGCGCCTGGTATCCGGCCGGCAGCATCGTCCGCTACAACGGCTCCCACTACATCGCGGAGCACGACAACCCCGGGTACGACCCGCTGATCAGCACCTGGTACTGGGAGCCGTACAGCTGCGACGGCGGGGGCGGCAACCCGAGCGGCTTCGTCGTGAGCGAGGTGCAGTTCAACCAGATGTTCTCGAACCGGAACTCCTTCTACACGTACGGCGGTCTGGTCGCCGCGCTCAGCTCCTACCCCGGATTCGCCACCACCGGCAGCCTGGAGGCGCAGCGGCGCGAGGCCGCCGCGTTCCTGGCCAACGTCAGCCACGAGACCGGCGGTCTGGTCCACATCGTGGAGCAGAACACCGCCAACTACCCGCACTACTGCGACTGGAGCCAGCCCTACGGGTGCCCCGCCGGGCAGGCCGCCTACTACGGCAGGGGCCCCATCCAACTGAGCTGGAACTTCAACTACAAGGCCGCAGGGGACGCGCTCGGCATCGATCTCCTCGGCAACCCGTGGCTGGTGCAGAACGACTCCGCCATCGCCTGGCGCACCGCCCTGTGGTTCTGGAACACCCAGTCCGGCGCCGGCACCATGAGCGGCCACCAGGCCATCGTCAGCGGCGCCGGCTTCGGTGAGTCGATCCGCAGCATCAACGGCAGCATCGAATGCGACGGCGGCAACCCAGCCCAGGTACAGAGCCGGGTGACCACCTTCCAGAACTTCAGCCAGGTCCTCGGCACCACCCCGGGCGGCAACCTGTACTGCTGACGCACCATTCTTGACGCACCATTCTCGACGCCCGCGCCGTCCCGGCCCGCCCCGAGCCGGCCGGGACGGCACCCCCGCTCCAGGCCACCCCGGACGCTTGCCGGTGCTCGGGGCATCGGGTGCGGCGTCGCCGAGAACGAGAACGCTGTTCTTGACAACGACCGGCGCGGCCATCACGGCCCCGACACGATTCAGCGACCACGAGGACTACCTACGCGCCCACACCGCCGGCCTGGCGACCACCATCGGCCTGTGACCGCGAGGCGTCTCCGCGGGCACCCGACGCGACGCCATGTGCCATGGCGCCCAGGAGGGGATCTGTGCCGCTCGGCGACCAGGTGGTGCCTACCGCCCCGGAAGACGGTAGCTGGCCGGATGGTCCCGGGACCCTGGTTCCAGCGAAGGTGAGGGCCGCCACCCGATCCCGAGGAAACGGCGACCTCCATGCCGAGCCTGTCGCGGCGTGCCCTGCTTGGCGCTCCGGCGGTGACGCCCCTGTCGGTCATGGTGCGGGCGCAGGGCCGGGGCCCGGAACCGGAGTGGCGCGGGCCCTGGCCGACTCGGCCCTCCCGTTGGCCGGCACCGATCCCTGCGGCCCGCTCGCCGATCTCCGGCCGCTGGGCGCGGCGATCGGCGACGTACCCGTCGTCGGTCTCGGCGAGATGCTGCACGGCTCGCACGAGCTCTACACGCTCAAACTCCGGGTCTTCCGCTATCTGGTGGCCGAGAAGGGGTTCCCCATCTTCGCCCTGGAGGCGAGGTGGAGCGCCAGGCTGCTGCTCGACGCGTACGTCCGCACCGGCGCCGGCGACCCGCGCCGCGTCATGGCCGACGAGTTCGGCCGCGGAGCGGCCCCCTGGCACGTACAGGAGTACCTGGCCCTCGTCCGCTGGAGGCGCGAGCACAACGCGCGCCGTCCGCGCCGGCAGGTGCGGTTCCTCGGCACCGGCCTGTACCACCCACGGCCAGGCAACGCACAGTTCCAGGCCGTCACCGACCATGTCGGCAGGCACCACCCGCACCTGCTCGACGTGTCGAGGGGCACTACCGCGCACGTCGCGCCCACGCGGCGGCGGCCGACTTCGCGGCGCTTCCACCAGCCGACCGCGACCGCCTGGCGAGCCGCGCCCGCCAGGCCGTCGACTCACGTTCCATTCGGCGTGCGGAGCCTCGACGCGCTCCACCGGTTCCTCGGCCTCGGCTCCGTCGACGCCACGGTCCAGCATCAGCTTCGGCGGTGCTGCCAGGAAGGCATCGATCACCGGGCGAGGCCCCGCACAAGGGTCCGGGCCAGCCGTTCCGCGCCGAGGAGACCGGCACCCGCGGCAGGCACGCCGTGCGCACCCGGGTTCACGGCTCTGACCACCCGTGATGCGGTGCGGCACCACGACGACGTCCGCCGCCGCGGCCGGCGCGCCCGGGACGCGGCTGTCCGGCGGCTTCGTCCGCGGCAAGCACGGGAACGAGCGCCGCGCGCCATGCCTCGACGGTCTGCTGCTTCTCGCGAGGCGCGGTCGCCAGCTCAGGGAGCGGCTCGGTCCGCAGGGCGACCACCTCAAGCAGCTCCCGGAACCGCGGTTCGGCGCCGATCCGCCGCACGTAGTCCGCGACGAAACGCTCGACCCGCGCCAGCGGGGGCTCGTCACCGTCCGCAACCTGACGCCCCGGCCCGCTCCACCACGCGACAGCGAACATGTTTGATCCTGGCATTCACGGCAAGTCGGAATGGGTCTCCGTCGAGGCGAGACGGGAGCCGCGGGTGAGAGGAGCGCGAGGTGCCGACATCCGGAAGCGGCCGCGGTGACGTGGGGCGGCGCATCGCCGACCGCCGCGCGAAGCTGGGGCTCAGCCAGGAGGAGGTGGCCGACCACGCCGGCCTGGCGGCCAGCTACGTCCGCTACGCGGAGCGACGCCCCGACGCGCCCGACACGGCCGCACTGCTCCGGATCGCGGCGGCACTCGACACGCCGGCCGCGACCCTGCTGGGAGCCGGCAACGACCTGCCGCCCGGCCTCGGCGAAGCGGGACGCCATCCGCGTCTCGTGGCCATGGACGGCCCGGAGTGCCGGGAGCGACTGTCCACCCACGGTGTAGGTCGGGTCGCCGTCAGCACCCCCCACGGACCGGCCATCCTGCCGGTGAACTACACGGTGGTGGACGGCGGCGTCGCCTTCCGCACCGGGCAGGACAGCCCGGCCGCCCGGGCCGCGGGGGCCGAGGCGGCCTTCGAGGTCGACCAGATCGACGACGCGCTCAGCCGGGGCTGGAGCGTCCTGGTCACGGGCCCCGCCCGGCAGGTGACCGACCCGGCCGAGGTGCGGCGTCTTGACGAGACGGCCCACAGCGAACCCTGGGCGGGCGGCGCACGGGACCGGTGGGTGCGCATCGCCCCGGCCCGGATCACCGGGCGGCGGATCGAGACGGGCTGAGCGACCGGGAGGAGGCGAGGCGGTGTCGGAGGCGGCGACCACCGATCTGTACGAGGTCACCATGGCCATGTCGTATATGGAGCACGGTCTGACCGGGCCGGCCACCTTCGGCCTGTTCCCCCGCCGGCTTCCACCCGACCGCGGATTCCTGGTGGCCGCCGGGCTCGAACCGGCCCTCGACTACCTCGAACGCTTCCGGGTGGGGCCCGAGGACGTCGCGGCGTTCGCCGAGGCGCTGCACCGGCCGCTCGCCAACCTCGCCCCGCTCCTCGGAACGCGGTTCACCGGCGAGGTACGGGCGGTGCCCGAGGGCCGGGTCGTGCTGGCCGGCGAGCCGCTACTCGAGGTGACGGCCCCGCTCCCCCAGGCGCAGTTGGTGGAGAGCGTGCTGCTCAACCAGCTCAACCACCACACCATGGTGGCCTCCAAGGCGGCGCGCTGCGTGCTGGCCGCCGACGGCCGGCGGGTGGTGGACTTCTCGCTGCGCCGCACCCAGGGTCTGGAGGCCGCGATGGCCGCCGCCCGGCTCGGCGCGCTCGCCGGCTTCGCCGCGACCAGCAACGTAGCCGCGGCCACCGCGTACGGCCTGCCGGCGACGGGGACGATGGCGCACTCCTACATCGAGGCGTTCGGCAACGAGGAGGCCGCGTTCCGGTCGTTCGCCCTCACCCACCCGGGCCCCGTGACCTTCCTGGTCGACACCTACGACACGGAGGCCGGCACCGAGGTGGCCGCCAAGGTGTTCCGGGAGATGGGGCTCGGGGAGGGCTGCGCGATCCGGCTCGACAGTGGGGACCTGGGCGAGTTGGCCCACCGCTCCCGGCGGATCCTGGACCGGGCGGGGCTGCCAGAGGTGCGGATCGTGGCCAGCGGCGGCCTTGACGAGTACGCCGTCGACGACCTGGTGCGGGCCGGGGCGCCGATCGACGTCTTCGCGGTCGGCACCAAGGTGGGCGTCGCCGCGGACGCCCCCTACCTCGACACCGCCTACAAGCTGGTGTCCTACGCGGGCCGGCCGGTGATGAAGCTGTCCACCGCCAAGGTGACGGCGCCAGGACCCAAGGCGGTCTGGCGGCGCCCCGGCGGACCCGATCTGATCGCCACCCGCGACGAGCCGCCGCCGGCCGGAGCCGAGCCGCTGCTGCGCACGGTGATGACCGACGGCCGCCGCACCGGACCGCGCGACACGCTGCGGGCGGCCCACGAGCGGCTGACCGCCGACCTGGCGGCGCTGCCCCGGGACGCGCTGCGCGTCCGGGGTCCGAAGATGCCCGTCCCCGTGGTCTCCGACCGGCTCGTGGGCCTCACCGACGAGGTGCGGAAGCGGATCGAGCGGGACCGGCCGAGCGCGCCGGCGGCACGGCCCCACGTCCCGTGAGGGGCCCGCGGCCCGCAGGCGCGGTCGGCGACGGCCTCGCCGTCGTCATGACGTGAGTGCGGCGAAGAGGTCGGGCACCAACCCCGCGTTGGGGTAGCTCAAGGGCACGGTCAACACCGGCTTCTCGATGCCCGCGGCATCCCCACCCTCTACTACGGCTCGGAGATCGAGTTCCGGGCCGGCCGGCGCATCGACTGCGGCCCCGGTTGCCCGCTGGCCACGACGGGCCGCGCCTACTACGGGGACCACGTCGAGGGCGAGGTGACGACGGCCGACTTCGGCGAGGTCGCCTCGGCGAGCGGCCCGGTCGCCGAGACGTTGGAGCAGCCGCTCGTCCGGCACGTGCAGCGCCGCCTCAACCAGATCCACCGTGCCGTGCCCGCCCTCCAGACGGGCCAGTACTCCACCGAGGGCATCTCGGGGAACATGGCCTTCAAACGGCGCTACACCGACCAGGAGACCGGGGTGGACAGCTTCGCCCTGGTCACGGTAAGTGGCGCGACGACCTTCACCGGCATCCCCAACGGCACCTACGTCGACGTCGTGACCGGCGACACCCGGCGGGTGACCGACGGCACCCTGAGCGTGGCGGCGCCGGGCAAGGGGAATCTGCGGGTCTACGTCCTCGACCTGGGCGGCGCCAACGCCGCACCCGGCCAGGTCGGTGGCGTCGGGCCGTATCTGCGCTGACCCCGGGCCGGCCGGGAGCGGGAAGACGAGCCTGGCGACCAGGGAGGCGATCGCGATCATCACCATGCGGAAGACGCCGTCCCGCCGGCTTTCCTCAACGTTGGCGACCACCAGGGCGCCTCCGGTGGAGAACGGGCTGGAGTCCACGGCCGATGCGGCCAAGCGCAGGACGAACGGCACAATCAGCGGCACCAGCACGCCGAACGATGCCCGCGGCCGCGTCCTCGGCGTGGCGCTCGACGCGGTGCGCGCCCGGCCCGACCGGTTACGCGCGACCGTCGTCATCGGCCAGCGGGAGCCACGCGCGGCCCTCGATGCCCTGGGCGGCCCGCACACCGCGGGAGCGCGGGGCATCCGGCTCAACCTGGTGGGCGCGCCGCCCGTGCCGCTCGGCCGGGCGGCTGCGTGACGAGGTCGGCGTCGACCGCCTGCTGTGGGGGAGCGACCGGCCCTGAGTTCACCGAGGCACCGGACCAGCGGGCCGGACGCGCCGCGCGGACTCGTCCCCGACCCGCGGTCCAACGGCGGCGGCTCCGACCGACTCGGCCTACCGCTCGCGCAGGACGTCCCCGCCCGGCCGTGGCCGAGCGGGGACGAGGCCGGCTGCGTGCGGACCGGCGCGAGCCGTCGGAACGGGCCGGCGGTCAGGGCACGGTGACGCCGTAGGCGTTGGCCGCCTCGACGACCGGCTGGAAGAAGGTGACGCCGCCGGAGGTGCAGTTGCCGCTGCCCCCGGAGGTCAGGCCGAGGCCGGTGGAGCCGGACCACAGGGGACCACCGCTGTCGCCGGGCTCGGCGCAGATGTTGGTCCGGATCATGTCGTAGACGACCTCGCCGTTCCCGTAGTCGACCGTCCAGCCGAGGCCGGTGACCGAGCCGCAGCGCACGCCGGTGGTGCTGCCGCTGCGGCAGGCCGACTGGCCCACCACGGGGTTGGCGAAGCCGGTGATGGTGCCGCCGCCCGCCACCGTGCCGGGCACCGAGGAGGGCTGCGGGTCGTAGGCCACGAGGCCGAAGTCGTTGACGGGGAACGACGAGCCGGCGGTGTAGCCGATCCAGGCGGAGCCGTTGTGCCAGAGCGGGTACGGCGGCGTCGGACCGTACGGGTCGGCCGTACAGTGACCGGCGGTCAGGAAGTAGTAGCTGCCGCCGGAGCGGACGTTGAAGCCGAGCGAGCAGCGCCAGCCGACGTCGGCGTAGATCGCGTCGCCGCCCTGCAGGTACCTCTCGAACGTGCCCTCGGTGCGCTGGACGTCCAGCGCGCCGGCCAGGTCGCCGGCGCTGGCGGTGAGTTCGGCGAGGTCGGCCTCGGAGACCGTCTCGTCGACCAGGACCGTCACCGTGTCGGTCGCCTGGTCGACGGCCCAGGCGACGCCGCCGATGCCGGCGGCCTCGATGGCCTCACTGGCGGCGGACAACTCGGTGGCGCTGAAACCGCCTTCGTCGGCATGGGCGGTGGCCGGCAGGAACAGCGCCGACGCGGCGACCAGGCCGGTGGCGACCGCCAGGGCCCGTAAGCCGCGGGCGAGACGCCGGCGCGAGGTGGTGCGCTTCGATCTCACGTGCATTCCTCCAGTGGGATTCGTCGATCCAGTGGATGAGACGGCTGTGAGGTGCGTGAAGCATGGCGATTCGGCACCCACCGAGCGGAGAACACGCAAATCCGCGACAAGTGCCACACGAGATACTCCCATTCCGTCACGCTTTGACAAGGCGCACTTTCGGCCAGTAGCCGTCTGGGCCGTCACCGGGGGCGCCGAGCGGCGCGTGCGAGGAGCAGCGAGAGGGCGAGGAGGACGAGTCCGGCCGCGGGGGCCTGGGCGAGGGCGGCGGACGCACCCCACGCGTCGGCGGTGCGCCCGGCGAGCGACGCCGCCACCGCCGAACCGGCCGCGCCCGCGGAGTTGTTCCAGGTGAAGGCCTGGGTGAGAACGGTGGGGTGGACGGTGCGCTCCGTGAGGACGTTCAGCAGGACGAGCGTGGGCGGGACCGCCGCCTCCGTGACCACCACGGCCACGCCAAGCGAAACGGCTGACGGCGCGAGGGGAAGCAGCAGCGCCGTGCCCGTCAACCATGCGGTGGACACGACGAGTTGGTGGTGCGCCGGAGCGGAGGGCCGCAGCAGCCCGTAGAGCCAGCCGGAGAGCAGCCCGCTGAGGCCGGAGGCGGCGATGATCGGCGCGGCGGCGCCGGGGATCCCGTTGCTGATGGCGAAGGCGCTCACGGCGACCCCCATGGTGCCGAAGTACAGCCCGATGGCCAGGTTCAGCAGGGCCAGGAGCAGAACGGCGGACCGCGGCCACCTCCGTCCGGCGCGGGCGTGTTCGGCATACGCACGGGCGGGCGGGGGAGCGGTGCGGACCTGGGCGGCCAGGGCCGCTCCCCCGCCGAGGATCAGGGCCGCGGCGATGGTGCTGGCCAGGGCGGCGTCGCCGACCGCGCCGAGCGAGGTGGCCAGCACGGGCCCGAGGAGGAAGGCGGTGGCGTTGGCGAGGGACTCCAGGGAGAAGGCGGTGGGCAGTTCGTCGGCCCGTTCGTCGCGCAGCAGGTGGGCCCAGCGGGCCGCGGACAGGGCGCCGAGTTGGGGGACAACCGCGCCGGCGCAGGTGGCGGCGGTGATCGCGGCCGCTGGGGTGGTGGAGGCGAGGACGCAGCCGATGGCGGCGGCGTGGCCGATGAGCAAGCACGGCAGGACGCGGGTCTGTCCGAACCGGTCGATCAGACGGGCCAGTTGCGGGCCGGCCAGGGCCTCGGCGAGGGCGAATCCGGCGGTGGCGAGACCGGCGGTGCCGTAGGAGCCGGTGCGGGCGTGCAGCAACCAGACCAGGCCGAAACCGGTCATGGCGATGCCGACGCGTCCGAGGGCGGCGGTCAGGAAGAAGGCGGCGGCGCCGGGGGTGCGCAGCAGGGGCCGGTAGCCGGTGGCGGCGCTGGGCATGGGTGTCCTTCGTCGCCGCCCGGCGGGGAGGGCCGTCCGGGGTCGCCGGCGCCTGAGTGAGCTGAGAGGTGCGACCCCTGGCCCGCCGGGGGACGTCCAGGACTGCGGTGGGACGGGACACGCGCCCTCACCGCCGCCCCCGACACCGGGCGGAGGAGAAACGTCAGGCCCGGACCAAGGCGGGTCCGGGCGACCGGGGCAACAGTAGCAGGGCTGGCGATGGGGGCGCGGGGGAGGTCACCAGGCCGGCGTCGTCCCGCGGCGGCTCACGAGCCGTGGGCCACCTCACCACGGCCCGTGCGGTGATGTTCGGCGGGATGTTCGGCGGATTCGTGCGGTGTTCGCGCCGCGGTGCTGTACTGGGTCGATATGAGCGGACACGAGACAGTGACGGGGCCGAGCCGGCGAGCCGCGCTCGCGGCGGCCGGCGGATTACTGATCACCGCGGTCTCCGGGGCGACCCGGACGGCTGCCGCGGCCGCGCCCCGAACCCCGCCCGGGGCGGCCAGGACCTCCCGGCTCTCCACCGACACCCTGCTGGTCCACGCGGACATGCATAACCACACGATCATGTCCGACGGCGACGGCGACCCGGAGGCGGCGTTCGCGTCGATGCGGGCCGCCGGCCTCGACGTCGCGGCCCTGACCGACCACAGCACCCTGTTCTCCGTCGAGGGCCTCGACGGAGCGGAGTGGCGGCGGACGGGCGAACTGGCCGACGCGGCGAACGACCCCGGGCGCTACACGGCGATCCGGGGGTTCGAGTGGTCGCACCCGCTGCTCGGACACGCCAACGTGTGGTTCACCGACGACTGGGTGGACCTGCTCGGCGCCGGTTCGATGGGCGGCTTCTTCCAGTGGCTCGGTGCCCGGCAGGCCGTGGCGAGCTTCAACCACCCGGGCCGCGAGCCGCTGCGGTTCGGCGGCTTCGACTACACGCCGGCCGTGCGCGAGCAGTTAGTGGGGCTCGAAATGTTCAACCGCACCGACGACTACCTCTTCCAGGGCTGGTCGAGCGGTTCTGACTCGCCCCTGGTGGCGTGCCTCAACGCCGGCTGGCGCACCGGGCTGAGCGGGGTGACCGACGAGCACGGCACCGACTGGGGCTTCCCCGAGGGGAAGGGCCGCAGCGGCCTCTGGGTCACCGAGAACACCCGGCAGGGCGTGTTCGAGGCGATGCGCGCCCGCCGGTTCTTCGCCACCCGGGTCTCGGGGCTACGGCTCGACGCCACGGCGAACGGGGTCCGGATGGGCGGGGAGTTGGCGCTCGCCGCCGGTGACGTCAGGTTCGCCGTCGACCTCGACCGTGGTCCCGACTGGCAGGACAGGCCGCTCGTCGTGCAGGTGCTGCGCCCTGGCACGGACGTTCCGGCGGTCGCGGACGTCGTCGAGACGGTGGCCGGCCGCCTGGTGGAGTTCACGGTGCCGCTCGACGTCGAGGACGGGGACTGGGTCGTGCTCCGCGTCTCCGACCCCACACGGGCCAACGAGACGCCGGGACCGGCGGGCCACCCGTGCAACGACTGGGGCGTCGCCTACACCAGCCCCTGGTGGCTGGTGCCCTGACCGTCGAGACGTGCCAACGGGACCTCGTCAGCGGGCGGTTCGTGGCGCGTCCGGTGTCGGTAGCGCAGCGGGGACTCGCCCACCTCGCGTTTGAACGCGGTACTGAAGGCGCTCTCGGAGCCGTAGCCGAGTTGGACCGCGAGCGACCCGACGCGGACGTCGCCGTCCCGGAGGGCGCGCCGCGCCAGCAGCATGCGCCAGCGGCTGAGATAGGTCAGCGGCGGCACACCGGCGACGGTCCTGAAGCGTTCGGCGAACGAGGTGCGCGACATCGCCGCGGCGCGCGCCAGTTGCTCGAGCCCCCACGGTTTGGCCGGGTCGCCGTGCATGAGGCTGAGCGCCGGACGCAGCCGTTCGTCGGTCAGCAACCGCAGCCATCCGGGGGGCAGTTCGGCCTGGTCGACGTAGGCGCGCAGCAGCTCGAGCACCAGGAGTTGCGCGTACTGCCGGATGGCGAACGCCGAGCCCATCCGGTGCCCGGTCGCCTCGTGGAAGAGTCGGTCGAGGCAACCGCGCAGATCGGCCGCCACGGCGGCCGATGACCGGACGTGCCCCAGCGGCGGGAGCGCCTGCGTCAGCAGTGCCCGACCGGCCGGGTTGAGGTCGACGCGGCCACCGACGAGGACGTCGTCGGTACCGTCGTGTGCGGCGACGAGGCGGGGGGAGGGGAAGCCGGGCTCGGGCGCGATCTCGCGGCGGGGCCCGTCGCCGGTGCCGCCTTCGAGCTCCAGCCACGACCGGTTGTTCAGGATGGCGACGTCCCCCGGCCCGAGCTCGATCGGCTCGGCCGCACCGTCGGTGGTCAGCCGGGCCCGACCGCGCACCATCGCCATGAACTTCAGCGGGGTGTCGATGACGGCTCTCGACCCCCAGGGGCCGCGCGCCGCGAACCCGCCCGTCATCTGACCGCGGACCTCGACGAGGTCGAACACCTCGGACAGTTGATCAGGGACCATGCCCGTACTATCGCGAAGGAAATACGAACGGTCAATGATTCAGAGTACGGCCGGTGGCGCGCAGAGTGGTGCCATGACTCAGGACCAACACCCCATCGGCTCCGGCTTCACGGCGGCGTCCACGGCCGACGAGGTCCTCCGCGGCATCGATCTGACGGGCAGGAACGTCATCGTCACCGGTGGCCACGTCGGTCTCGGCCTGGAGACCACGCGCGCGCTCAGCGGGGCCGACGCCTCCGTGACCGTGGGCACGCGGGACCCGGACCGCGCCGCGCCCGGGCTGGCCGGCATCGAGCGCGTGGAGATCGATCGTCTCGACCTCCTCGATCCGGCGTCGATCGACGCCTTCGCCGCCCGCTACCTCGGCTCAGGGCGCCCGCTGCACATCCTGATCAACAACGCCGGCATCATGGGCGGCCCCCTGGTCCGGGACGCCCGCGGCTACGAATCGCAGTTCGCGACCAACCATCTCGGCCACTTCCAACTGCCCCTGGCCCTGTCCCCCGCCCTGCGCGCGGCTCAGGGCGCCCGGGTGGTCAACCTGACGTCCGGCGGCCACCGGCTCTCCGACATCCGCTGGGACGACCCGCACTTCACCACCGGCTACGACGGCATGCTCGCATACGGCCAGTCGAAGACCGCCAACGTGCTCTTCGCCGTCGAGCTCGACCGCCGGTGGGCCGACGACGGGATCCGCGGCCACGCCGTGCACCCGGGCATCGTCGTCACGACCAGCCTGGGGCCGGCGCGGGCCGAGGACGGTCCCGCGGTGAGCGAGGCGGCGCAGCGGGCCATGGGTCTCCTCGACGCCTCAGGCCGGCCGGTCATCGACCCCGATCGCGAGATGAAGACGCCGCGGCAGGGGGCCAGCACCATCGTGTTCGCCGCGACCAGTCCCCTGCTCGCCGGGATCGGCGGCGTCTACCTCAAGAACAACGACGTCTCGCCGCTCGACACTCCGAGGCCCGTCGCGTTCGGCGTCGGCGAGGACGTGCCGTCCGACGTCGTGCCACACGCGGTGGACCCGGAGTCGGCACCGCCGGCTCTGGGAGTTGAGCGAGCGGCTGCTCACGGCGTAGCAGGCGGGAAACCGAAGCCCGGCCTTCTTCACGCTTTCAGGTGAACCGCGACCATCGCCCCGGTCGACGCCGGGGCGATGACCGGATAGTGATTCCGGCGCTGGGCCGCTCGTCCTCGCCCGCGCGTCGACCGCCGGCAGAAAGGTGAACGCACCATGCGTACCGAGGCGATCAACCGGGTCAAGCTCGTCTTCTCCCTCTTCGACGTCAACGGCAACGGCAAGCTGGAGGCCGAGGACTTCGACCTCATGGCGGACCGGGTCGTCGAGGCGGCGTCCGCGTCCGACGAGGCGGCGAAGAGCACCATGCGGGCCGCGTTCCGGCGGTACTGGGAGACGCTGGAGGCCGAGCTCGACGCCGACGGCGACGGCCGGGTCAGCTACGAGGAGTATGTCCGCTGCGTCCTGTCGCCCGAGCGCTTCGACGCCACCATCGCCGCGTTCGCCGACGCCCTCGCCGCGCTCGGCGACCCGGATGGCGAGGGCTTGGTGGAGCGGTCGCGCTTCATGGCGCTGATGGTGGCCATCGGCTTCGAACGCCCCAACATCGACGCGCTGTTCGACGCCTTCGGCCCCACGGACACCGACCACATCACGGTGGCGACCTGGGTGGAGGGCATCAAGGACTATTACGCCCCGGAGAAGGCGGACATCCCGGGCGACCGGCTCGTCGGCCACCCGGCGACCTGAGCACACCGCCCGATGGTACGGCCGGCGCGACTCCGGCCCCGTCGTGAAGAACCGCCCCGCCTCGTGTGCCATATTGCGGACATCCCAGGCGAAAGGGATCTCATGAAGTTCGCGGTCATCGGCGGCACCGGGCTGATCGGGTCACAGGTCGTCAAGGCTCTGGATGCCGCCGGACACGAGGCGGTCCCGCACGGGAAGTCCACCGGCATCGACATCATCAGCGGCCAGGAGGTGGACCAGGCGGTGGCCGGGGTCGACGTCGTCGTCAACCTGACGAACTCCCCGACCTTCGACGAAGCGTCGACCGCCTTCTTCCAGACCTCGATGGACAACCTGCTCGCCGCGGCCCGGCGGGGCGGCGTCCGGCACTTCGTCGTCCTCTCGATCGTCGGCGTGGACCAGGTGCCGGAGCTGGACTACTACCGCGCCAAGGCGCTCCAGGAGGAGATCCTCAGGACGGGACCGATCCCCTACTCGATCGTCCGCGCGACACAGTTCATGGAGTTCGTCGACGCGGTGCTGGCCATGACCACTGAAGGCGACACCGTCCGGCTGCCCGCCACGCCGATCCAGCCGATCGCCGCCAGGGACGTGGCCGCCGCGGTCGCGGAAGTCGCCGCCGGCGCCCCGCTGATGGGCATCCGCGACATCGCCGGACCGGAGGTCTTCCCGCTGGACGAGCTCGGCCGGATCACCCTGTCCCGCGAGGCCGACGGCCGCACCGTCGTCACCGACCCCACTGCCGGCATGTTCGCCGCCGTCAAGGGTGACGTCCTCACCGACACGAACGCCCACCTCGCCCCCACTCGGTACACCGACTGGCTCTCCTGAAACCACTTCGCCTCAAGACCACGATCCGCGGGACACTGCGCGCATGGCCGATGAAGAGGTGCTGCAGGACACGCCACACCGCCGGGTGGTGCGCCGCGGCGGCACCGTCCGGCGCCCCGTGCACCCGTGGACCCCGGCCGTGCACGCCCTGCTCCTGCACCTGGCGGACGTCGGCTTCCCGTACTCGCCGCGGGTGCTCGGAATCGACGAGGAGGGTCGTGAGGTCCTCGGCTATCTGGAAGGCGAGTCCGGGCCGCTGGGCTGGGCCCGAGTGGTCGACGACGCGGGACTCGCCACCTTCGCCCGCCTGCTGCGCCAGTACCACGACGCGGTCGCCGACTTTCGTCCGCCCGAGGGGCTCGGCTGGTGCACCGGGGACAGCGGGCTGCGCGACGGCGAGGTGGTCTGCCACGGTGACTTCGGCCCGTGGAACATCGTCTGGCGGGGCGAGGCGCCGGCGGGGATCCTGGACTGGGACTACGCCCGTCCGGCGCCCCGCCTGCATGACGTCGCCTACGCCCTGGAGTACGTCGCGCCGTTCCGGGACGACGCCGAGTGCCTGCGATGGCTGCGCTACCCGGAGCCGCCCGACCGACGCCACCGCCTGGAGCTGTTCGCCACCGCGTACGGCCTGACCTCCACCGCCGGCCTGGTCGACGCGGTCATCGACGTGCAGCGGAGCGGGATCGAGCAGGTCCGCGCACTGGCCGAGCGGGGCTGCCAGCCCCAGGTCAGCTGGGTGGCCGACGGTCACCTCGACGACCTGGACCGGCGACTCGCCTGGAGCCGGACCAACCGCCACCTGTTCGCCTGAGCCGGCGCCGAGCAGCCCGGCGCCTTCCGGGACGGACACGCTCAGCCGGCGGCGGGCACGGCCATGGTGAGCGACGGATGGGTGGCGATCACCTCGTCGAGTGCGTCGAGACCGTGCCGGACGAGTGGGTGGGCGCGGCCGCCCTGCCGGACGCAGCTGAGGATCCGGCGGGAGACGGGCAGTTCGCGCCCGAGCGGGACCCGGACCGCGCGGTGGCTGGGCGGGATCTCGGTGAGCCTGGGGTAGAGGGAGATCCCGAGGCCGTGGCCGACCATGGCGGAGACGGCCGTCCACTCCTTCGTCCAGTGGGCGACCGTGGGGGTGAAGCCGGCCACGGAACAGAACACGATGACGCGCTGGTAGTGGTCGCAACTGCCGGGCAGTGGCAGCACCCAGTCCTCGCGCGCGGTCTCGGCCAGTGGCACCTCGACGCGCGTGGCCAGCGGATGGCCGGCCGGCACGATCAGATCGAGCGGCTCCTCGAGCAGCGGCTCCTGGTCGAAGCGCGAGTCGTTGGGGTGGGGGAAGTCCTCCGAGGGGGCCAGCACAGCGATGTCGGCGTCGGTGGACAGCAGCAGGTCGAATCCGGCGGCGGTCTCGCACTCGGTGACCATCACGGTGAGGTTGGGGTGGCGCTTGCGCAGCAGAGCGGTCGCGGGGGCGATCAGGCCGGCGACGGCGCTGGGGTAGCCGCAGATCCGCAGCAGGCCGGCCTCGCCCGAGCGGTAGGCCTCGAGGGCGGACTCGGCCTCCTCCCAGCGGGCCAGCAGTTCCTCGCCATGTCTGATGACCAGGTGGGCGGCGCCGGTCAACCGGATCCCGCGCCCCTGCGGCTCGACCAGCTGGACCTTCAACTCCTTCGCGAGCTCGCGGAGTTGATGGGAGACGGCGGAGGGGGTCAGATGCAGCGCGGTGGCCGCGGCGGTCACCGTGCCGTGCTGGTGCACCGCGCGGAGCACCTGGAGCCGACGCAGATCAATCATGCAATGATTCTGCACGGAGTACCCGAGAAATGTGAAATGGACCTGCACGGTCGAGTGGCGGCACACTGCCCGTATGACCACGACAATCAGGATTCCCCAGGCAATCGCCGCCCCCGTCGAGCTCTCCAGCCACACCACGAGCGAGGGCACCGTCGTCTGGCTCCGCTGCGGCTGCGGCCGGCTGCGGATGGTCTTCACCCCCGACTCCCCCGCTGACCGCCCGACCACGGCCGGCGGCCGCACCCGGGGCTGCCCGTACTGCGGCTGACCGCCCGCGGAACCGCGGGCGGTCAGGCCGGCCTCCGCCGTCGACGGCGAACACGGTGCCGCTCAGCCTCGGCGCAGGTCGAGGTGGGTTGGGGCGTCCCGGTCGCAGTGGAGGCGGTCGCCGATCACGCGCAGGGTGGCGACGTGGATGTCGGTGTGTCGGCCGGGTGGCTCGGGGCGGTGGGTGAAGTAGAAGATCCAGCCGACCTCCTCACCGTGCACGTCCTGGCCGACGACGACGTCGGCGTGGTGGCCGTGGCCGGTGTCGTGGGGGCGCTGGCCCGGGGTGTCGAGGATCAGGCCCTGGCGTTGCCACGTGGACAGGTCGGTGGAGCGGTGTACGCCGAGGCCGTGCCACTCGTCGGTGATCATCCAGTAGTGGCCGCCGAGGGTGAAGACGTTGGGTCCCTCGTGTGGCGGGTCCTGGATGACGGGCCGGGCGGTGCCCCAGGTCGTCAGGTCGGGGGAGTCCGCGGCCCAGGTGGCTGAGCCGTGGGCCTCGTCTTTGAACCACATGCGGTAGCCGCCACCGGGCAGCGGGTGGACGCAGGCGTCGATGACGCGGTCGGAGGACAGCGGCACCTCGCCGAGGTGCCGCCAGGTCTCCAGGTCGTCGGAGGTCAGGTGGTGGATGGTGCGGGCGTGTCCTTCCCAGGTCGAGGGCACTCCCCGGATGTGGGTGAGGAACATGTGGTAGCGGCCCTCGGCGTGGACGATCTCGGGGGCCCACAGCGTGTTGCGCCCGGGATGGGGGTCGAGTCCGGCGGCCACGCCGAGATAGCTCCAGGTGAGGCCGCCGTCGCTCGAGCCGGCCACGCCAATGTCGGTGCCGTGCACCCAGCGGACGCCGGGCCCGTCGTCGCCGGCGCGGCGCTGGGTGTAGAACATGCGCCACGACCCGTCCGGCGCCTCGATCAGCGTCGGGTCGGTGGGCGCGTGGTGCACCGGGTCGGTGTAGAGCGGCGTGCCGGTCGTGGCGTGGCTCATCCCTTGACTCCCCCGGCGAGCAGCCCGCTGATGATGTGGCGCTGGGAGACGACGAAGAAGACCACCATCGGGACGAGGGCGACCACGGACAGCGTCATGAACGCGGGCCAGTCGGTGGAGAACTCCCCCACCGCGCTGTAGACCTCCAACACGATGGTGCGTTTCTCGGGCGAGGAGAGGAACACGTTGGGCAGGATGAAGTCGTTCCACACCCACATCGTCTGGAAGATGCCAACGGTGATCAGGATCGGTCGGATCAACGGCAACACGATCCGCCAGAAGATCTGGAAGACGCCGGCGCCGTCGATCCGGGCGGCCTCGATGATCTCGAACGGCAGCGTGCGGATATAGCCCTGGATCAGGAAGAAGCAGAAGATCGAGCCGCCGGCGTACATGATGATGAGCCCGTTGAAGGTGTCCACGAGCTCGGCGTCCACCAGCGTCCGGTACAGCGGGATCAGCGTGGCCTGGCCCGGCACGATGAACGCCAGCAGCAACAGCACGCCGAAGATCCGGTTGAAGAGCGTGGCGCGCATGATCATGCCGTAGGCGGCGGTGGCGCCGACGAACAGCTGGACCACGACGGCGCCGGCGGTGATGTAGAGCGTGTTGCCGAAGCTCTGCGCCAGCGGGACGCGGTCGAAAACCTCCAGGTAGTTGTCCAGGTAGAGCGAGGTCGGCGGGGCGAGCGGGGAGCTCACCATCTCGTCCTGCGTCTTGAAGGTGTTGACGACGATGTAGTACAGCGGCATCCCGACCAGGCAGGCAAGACCGATCACGACGACGCTCAGCAACGGACGACGGCGCGTCGAGGCACTCTTCACAGCACCCTCCTCTCGATCCGCCGGGAGATCAGCAGTTGACTGAACGACAGCGCCGCGACGGCGAGCGTGAAGAGCACGGCCAGCGCGGAGGCCACGCCGTACCGACCCTGGCCGACGCCGTTGACGATGATCGACTGCGTGATCGTCTGCGTCGCGAAGCCGGGCCCGCCGTTGGTCAGCGTGTAGGGCAGGTCGAACACCTTCAACCCACCGGTCATCAGGAGGAACTGGCTGATCACCATGGCCGGCGTCAGCAGCGGCAGGGTGATGTGGAAGAACCGCTGCCGGGCGCTGGCGCCGTCGATGGTGGCGACCTCGTAGTACTCGGCCGGAATGGTCTGCAGATAGGCCAGGTAGAGCACCGCGTGCCAGCCGGCGCCGCCCCAGACGGCGACCAGCATCACCGACAGCTTGGCCAGGGTGGCGTCCGACAGCCAGGGCACCGGACCGACGCCGAGCGTCGCGTCGAGTACCGAGTTGAGCACGCCGGAACCGAGCGGGGAGAGGATGTACCCCCACACCAGACCCAGCACCGCCATGCTCGGGATCGCCGGGAAGAAGAACACCGACCGGGCGAAGTTCCGCCCGACGAAACGCTGGTTGAGGGCCACCGCCAGCGGGATCGCGATCACGGTGGTCAGCAGCGTCGTGCCGACGGCGAACAGCAGGGTGAAGGAGAGCCCCGCGGTCATCGACGGGTCGGAGAGAATGATCCGGTAGTTCTCCAGGCCAACGAACGCGACGTCGTCGGAGTACCCCGTGAAGTCGGTCAGACTCCAGTAGAAGGTCTGCCCGAGCGGGATGACGAACAACACAATGAAGACGGCGGCCACGGGCACCAGGAACAGCTGGTGCGCGGCGGCCTCCCGCCAACCGCCGGACTTGCCGGTCCGGCGGCGGCGGGCGGTCGCGGAACCGGCGTCGTCGCCGGTGCCGGGCCGCGGCGAGGCGGCGGTGGCGACGGTGGCGGTCATGAGGAGGCGAGCTTCTGGTCCAGCGCCCGGGCCACCTCGCGCGGCGAGATCTCCCCCTGCACCATGCGCTGGATCTGCGCCACCGCCTCGACGTTGAGCACGTCCTCCGCGCGCTGCCAGGCGATCTGCGGCAGGTAGAGGTTGCCGGCCCGGACATCCTCGATGATCGGGTCGAGCGCCTCGTCCAACGGCGGGTCGAAGTCGCTGGTGACCGTGATCGAGCCCTCCGCCTCCTGCAACACCGCGATCCCCTCCGGAGACGCCAGGTACGACAGGAACGTCTTCGCGGCCTCGATGTTCTCGGACTCGGGATTGATCGCGTAGCCGGGGTTCGCCGCGCCCGCCAGATACGGCTCACCGCCCTCCACCCCCGGAATCGGCGCCATCCGGAAGTTCAGATCCGGCGCCGCCTCCCGCAACCCGGGCACGTTCCACGGCCCGGCGATCATCATCGCCACCCGGCCGTTGGCGAACTCCGCTTGCACCTGATCACCGGTGAGACCGACGGTGTCCCGCGTCACCAGACCCTCGTCATACAGCCGGTAGTACTGCTCGAGCAGCGGCGTCCAGTGCTCCTCGAACGTCGCGTCCCCGGCGAAGATCTCGTCGTCCATCGTGTGGCCGATGGAAGCGTCATAGGCGCCGAGGAACGCCGCGAGCACCGTGGGCATCCCGTCCACGGCCTCCAGATACGGCGTGATGCCGGCGTCCTGGAGTTCGGCGCACAGGTCGAGGAACTCCTCCCACGTCTCCGGCGGCGCCTCCGCGCCGACCTCGGCGAGCAGATCCTCGTTGTACAGGATGCCCCCACCCCAGGAACCAAGCGACAGTCCGTAGACCGCGCCGTCCGCCCCATAGGTCTGCTGGTTGAACTCCGGCACGTTCGCCAGGAAGTCCTCACCCGCCAGGTCCAACACGTGACCACCCTCGATGAGGTTGGTCTTGTTCTCCGCGGCGATCAGGAACACATCAGGAGCCGTCCCCGACAACACCCGGGTCTGCAACGCCTGGATGTACTCCGCGACCGGCGGCGAGTACGACGCCTCCACGTCAATGTCCGGGTGGGCCGCCTCAAACGCCTCCAGCACCGGCGTCATCGTCTCCTCCCCGTTCCAGGACAGCAGCGACAACGTGACACCGCCATCGGAGCCACTGCCACCGCCACCACAGCCGGAAACGGCCCATGCGGTGGCCATGGCGAGCGCGGCGGCCAGGTACTTCGAGCGTCTCGACACTGGGACCACTCCTTCGGTCAGGGAGGTGTTGGGGGGGTCGGCGGAACGAGGGGACGACCGGTCGACGGGGCGCGGTGGCCGGAGGATCGGCGACGACCGGCGGGCCGTGATCAACGACTGGGCGGGAGCGCGCGGGGCCGGCCGGCGCCGCGAGGTTGCGGGTGCCACGAGACGCGCGGCGCCTCGGGGCCGGCGACCGCCCGGAGGCGGGGCTTCCGGTGCTCCGGCGGCGTCCGCCGCCGACCGGCGACGGCCGCGTGCCCCAACCGGTTCTCGGCCCACCGCACCGGTGGCCACCCGCGCGAACCGGCGGCGGGAGCGCGACCTCCTGGCCCCAGGGGCATGCCATGGCGCGAACCCGGTCTGAGCAGCGCCAACGCGCATGACGAGGGTCCGGCCAACCGCTCACGTCGCATGTGACCCCCTCTCGTTTATCGTTAAACACGACGGGCTGCGCAGAAGTTTGCACCGGCCTCCGACGAAGTCAAGGGGTTGCGTTCGAATCTGTTGATTCGTGACGTAGTGTGCCGGCACTCACCGCGCGGCCAGCGCCCCGCGACGGAAGCCGCGCGAATATTCGTGACCGCGAACGCACCGGGCCGGCGCCCCCACTCCGAGAGGCGACGCCTGCCCGGACGCCCTGGCGATCCGACCCAATTGGCATGCTCGCGGCCCTTTCCTACGTTCCGAGCGAGCAGTTACATCGATACAAAGGGGCCACCCCATGCGCGTTGGACCCGGCACGGCCGGCCGTGCGGCGCTCTTCGCCGCCCTGCTGGCCCTCCTGCTCGGCTTCGTCGCCGCCCCGCCGCACGCCACGGCGAGCGCGGCGTCCGCCGCCTCCAACACCGCCTCACGATCCGCTCAACCCCGGCCCTTACCCCCGTTTCTGACGTGTTGACGGGGGAGCTACCACCTGACGACGACGCAGGGGAACAGCATCCGGATGTGGCGCTCGCCCTCGCTCGGCACGCTGCTCGCCGCCGAGCCGGTGACGGTGTGGACGGACACCGACCCCTCGCGCAACCGGAACATCTGGGCGCCGGAGTTCCACCGCTTCGGCGACCGCTGGTACCTCCACTACACGGCCGACGACGGCGTCGACGAGCACCACCGGCTGTACGTCCTGGAGTCGGAGGGCGACGACCCGCTCGGCCCGTACCACTTCAGGGCCCGGCTCGCCCCGCCCAACCACGCCTCCGACAACGGCGACCCCA
This sequence comes from Streptomyces sp. 8K308, assembly GCF_004348315.1. Classification (GTDB taxonomy): domain Bacteria; phylum Actinomycetota; class Actinomycetes; order Streptomycetales; family Streptomycetaceae; genus Streptomyces. The sequence goes on from NZ_SMKC01000005.1 coordinate 62,204, forward strand.
GCGTCTTCGTCCACGGCGGCCGGCTCGACCTCGCCTACGCCGGCATCAACCAGTACCAGCACAACGGGCTCAACATCACGCCGATGTCCAATCCCCACACGGTGTTCGGCGACGCGGTCGCCCTTGACGCCGACGGCGGTTGCCCGGAGGTCCGCGAGGGGCCCGAGTTCCTGAACCGCAACGGCAGGATCTGGATGACGTACTCCACCTGCGACACCGGCAAGCCGGACTACCAGGTCTGGATGATGTCGCTGCCCAACGGCGCCGACCCGCTCAGGTCCCGGAACTGGACCCAGCACGCCGGGCCGGTGTTCTCCCGCGCCGACGACCGCGGGGTCTTCGGGCCCGGCCACCACTCGTTCTTCCGCTCGCCGGACGGCACCGAGGACTGGATCGTCTACCACGCGAAGACGACCACCACCTTCACCTACACGAACCGCACCACCCGGGCCCAGCGGATCTCGTGGAACGCCGACGGCAGCCCCGACCTCGGCCGCCCGCTCGCCCTGGGCGCGACGCAGGACCTGCCCTCCGGGGACCCCGGCTCCGGCACCTACTGGATCAACGACGACGGTCGCGCGAGCGGGGACGGCGGCGTGGCCTACACGGGTGCCTGGAACTCGGGCACCGGCTGCGCCACCCAGTGCTTCTGGGGCGACGACCACTGGAGCGACCGGGCGGGGAACACCGCCTCGTTCACCTTCACGGGAACCCGCATCGCCCTGCTGTCCGTCCGCGACACCGGCAACGGCATCGCCGCCGTCAGCATCGACGGCGGTCCGGAACAGCGCGTCGACTTCCACGGCGCGATCCGCGTCGGCGAGACCCTCCAGTACCTCAGCCCCCGGCTCCCGTAGGCCGCCACACGCTGCGCGTGCGCGTCACCGGGGAACGCAACGCCCAGTCGCAGCCCCTCGTTCGTGAGCGTGGACCGGGCCGAGGGCTACACCCGGTGACCGTTCGCTGCGGCAACGGCTCGTTCGCCGACGACGGTGCCCCGGCCACCGCCTCACACCGTCAGCCGCGTTCGGCTGCCACGATCATGAAGTTGGGGAGGTGGACGTAGCTCTCGATGCCGGGGGTGGTGGCCCGCGCCTCCCGTGCGACGGCGGGGTCGAGCCCCGGCTCGGCGAGTTCGCGGAGTCGGCAGCCGAGGGCCGCGAGTTCGTTGAGGTAGGCGGAGATCGGGCGGTGGAAGTCGGAGGCGTGGGCCAGGGCGATCTCGTACTCCTCCAGATACCTGTCGAGGCGGTACGCGCCGTGCCTGCGCCAGGTGGACAGCAGTTGTTCGAAGGCCGGGTGGTTGACGGAGAGGACGAACAGCCCGCCCGGCCGCAGGGCGCGCACGCAGGCGCGCATCGCCGGCTTCCAGTCGGGGATGACCTGCAGCACCATGCTGCAGACGACGGCGTCGAACGGTGCGCCGAGGTCAGGCAGCCGGGTGAGGTCGGCCTTGACGTACTCGATGCCCTGGCCCAGGGCGCGCTCCTGCTCCAGGGCGTAGGTGAACATGCCGTCGGTGGGTTCGACGCCGACGACGCGGGCATGGCGGTCGGCCAGCATGCGGCTGAGGTAGCCATGCCCGCATCCGGCGTCCAGGACGCGGCGCCCGCGCACGTCGCCGAGCATCCGCAGCAGTACCGGGTTGACGAGGTGGCGCTTGGCGAAGTCGCCGTCGGGCTCCATCGCCTCCATCGCCTCGCGGGGAAGGGTGTTCCACCGTCGGATCGCGGCGTCGTTCGTCGATGGGGTGGTCACCGGGGCAGCGTAGTGCGGGCGGCGGTGGGTGCGGGGCGCATGACTCGGAGGTCGTCGCCCCAGGCGTCCAGCGTCGCACCGTGGCCCGCCGCCCTCGCCTCGGGCTCGACCCGGGCGAAGAGCCGGCGCTGCTCGTCGACGTCGCCGGTGACGGCGATCCGTCCGATGGCCGCGAGCAACGGTCCCGCGTCCCAGCCGGGCAGCGGGAACCGTTCGAGCTCCCATGCCAGGTACTTGTTGTAGGGGCGTGGGCGGCGGTCGAGGGCGAACAGTGTCTCCAGCAGGAAGCCCAGGCTGTCGGTCGCGTCGAGGTGGCTGGCGAGCGGGTGGCCGTCCCGGGCGTTCTTGACCGATCGGTAGAGGGAGTTGGCGTAGGCGTCCAGGTAGCCGGCCGCCGCCCGGTGCGCCTCGTCGGCGTCGAGCAGGCCCTTGGCGGCGACGATCTTGGCGATCTCGCCGTCGAGTCGGTCGAGCAGGACCCTGGCCCGGGCGAGGGCGTAACGCTCCCAGCCGCCGAGCCGGCGGAACGCCTCCAGGTCGACGACCACGAGATCGAGTTCGGCTGACCGGTGGCCGTGCAGGCCGGCCAGCTCGGTGTCCGCCCCGTCGGCGACGACGACGTACACGTCGTGGTCGGAGTGGCGGGTCGCCATGCCGTCGTGCGCGTGGGACCCCTTGAGGACGAGTCCGACCACGGCCGGGTCGGCGGCGGCGCGGGCGGTGAACGCCTCGTAGGACAGCGAGGGTTGTGCGCTCATAGGTGATCTCCGGTTCTCCGGTCAGGACGGCGGGTGAGCGTGGGCAGGTGGCGCCGCCCTCGACGTCGTGCTGAGGCGAGGGGGGCACTCCGTCCGCGGCGGTCGGTGCCGCCGCCCTGGTGATCAACGCACCCCCGTACCCTAGCCGGCGCTCAGTGGCCCGCTCCAGCCCGTGTCGGGGTACGGGGACGGGACGGCGCGGCTTGGCCGGGATACTTGCGGCTTGTCATCGATCCCCCTCCCGAGCCGGAGCGCGCCGCGACGACCGTGGGCGGGCACCGTCTGACCTATCTCGACTTCGGCGGCGCCGGCCGTCCGCTGTTGGCCCTGCACGGTCACTTCGGGGAGGGCCGCCGCTGGCCCGGCGTCTCGGCCGGGACTGGCGGGTCATCGCCCTCGACCAGCGTGGGCACGGCTACCCCGACCTCCCGTCCGACTTCTCCCGCGCCGCCTACGTCGAGGACGCGGCGGGCGTCCTGCGGAACCTGGGGGTCCGGTAGGCCGTGGTGCTCGGGCATTCGCTCGGTGGCGTCAACGCCTACCAGCTCGCCGCCCGCCACCCGGGCCTCGTCCGCGCGCTGGTGATCGAGGACATCGGCGCCGAGGTCGACGACGATCTGTCCTTCAGCCTGTCCTGGCCGCGCCGGTCCCCCACCCGGGCGGCGCTCCTGGCGGCACTCGGTCCTTCGAGCTACCTCGTGGACGCGGGTGCGGGAGTACGGCGACGGTTGGGGGCTCGCCTTCAGCCCGCAGGACATGAACGCCTCACAGCGGCAGCTCAACGGGGACCACTGGTCCGACTGGCTCGCCACCGACCGCCCCGCCCTGCTCGTCCGAGGCAGCCGCAGCTCGGTGCTCGGAGCCGGGCACGCGCGCGCGATGGTGGCGCGGCGCCCGGGCGCCCGGCTGGTGGAGCTGCCGGCCGGCCACACCGTGCACGAGACCGTCCCGGACCGGTTCGCCGTGGCGGTACGGGGGCTCCTCGACGCGCTGTGACTCCGGCCCGGGGGATGATGTGCTCGCCCGGGAACCGGCCGCCGAACGCGAAGAACGTCAGATAGCTGCCGATCGTGGCGAGGAACACGAGCGCCGCCCGGCGCTGCGGCTGACGCGTCGGCTTCTTGACGGGCGCGGTTCCGCGAGCCGCCCACGTGGCGCGAGCTGTCGGCCTCGTGCCGGACCGCGTCGGGAAGGGGTTCGCCTAGGTCCTGTCCGGGCGATCTTCGAGGATCGGCCCGCGCGTCAGACGCGGTGCTCCCCCAGGCTTCGTCCGGGTGGGGGTGCCAAGCCTGGGCGAGTCGCGGGCCCGAAGAAGATCGGCAGGACAGGGCCTAGCGCTCACCGGCACGGTGTTCCGGCAGCGGGGCGCGGAGCCAGTCCTCGACGTGGGCGAGGACCTCGGACGCGCGTCGGCGGGCCCAGCGGATGTGGTGGAAGCCGCCCGGGTCGCCGGCTGGCGCGGGTATCCGCCGCAGCGTGGCCGTGCCCGGCGGCAGGCGCTCGGCGAGTCGGGCGACGCTGGCGCGGCTGACCAGGGCGTCGCCCTCCAGCGCCAGCAGCAGGGCCGGGGCCGTGAGGCGGGCGAGGGCGGTCTCGTAGTCGGTGGGGTCGCCCAGCAGTCGGTAGACGCCGTGGCGGGCCTCGTTGGCCCAGTCGTACATGAGGGTGCGGGGTTGGCGGCCGGCGAAGCCCATGCGGTCGCCGGGGAAGTATCCCAGGGTGGCGGTCAGGGCGCGCACGGTGGCGACCTGGCCGCGGCGGAGGACGCGCGGGCCACACCCCCTGACCGTGGTGGGGCTCGAGCTGCCGCTGGCGATGGTGACGACGCGGGAGGCGCGCACCCGTCCGGTGGCCGCGGCGAGCAGGCTGAGTTGGCCCCCGAGGCTGTGGCCTGCGAGGGCGAGCTCGCGGGCGGCGGCGAGCGGGGTCTGCCGCACCGCGGCGGGGAGGTCGGCCAACAGGGTGGCGTAGCCGAAGTCGTTCCGGCGCAGCTGCCGCCGGCCGCTGAGCGGCATCCCCCGGAGTTCGAGCCCGACGATGTGCCGGCCTCGGCGGGCCCAGGTGTCGAGCAGCGGCCGGTAGTAGGAGATGGGCACGCCGAGCGCGGGCAGGAAGAGCAGCGAGGCTCCGGCGGACGCGTGGTCCGCGCCGTACTCGTGGGCCACGCCGCGGCTGCCGTCGCCGCGGACGATCTCGTGCCGCAGGGGTGCCGGCGGGGCCGGCGGGGTTCGCGCGGGGTCCATGGGCGGTCCGTTCTACTCGGAGGGTCGGTCACGGGTGGACGAGGCGAGCGCGCGGTCGGCGGCGCGCTCGAAGGCGAGGACGAGGCAGCGGATCGCCAGGGGGCGCAACTGTTCGACGACTCTGGCGAGTCGAGCCGCCTCCTGGTCGGTGCGCGCGCCGTCGCGGAAGTCCGCCCAGAGCTCGCCGCGGAAGAGGTCAGAGAGCTCGTCGGCCACGGCACCGGCGTGCCCGTCGATCACCGTGGCCGCCTGCCGCAGGAACCGCGTGGGAACGGGCAGGTCGAGCAGTTCCACGCCGACCGCGAGTGCCGAGGGCGAGACGCGGAAGCGGTCGTCGGCCGTGCGGACCACCAGCGTGAGGCCGGTGAGGGTCGCCAACTCGGCCTCGCCGAGTGCGCGTCCGGCCAGCCGTTCCAGTTCGGCGCGGTCGACGTCCAGTTCCTCGGGCGGCTGCCAGGGCGTCAGCAGGGCGCGGTGCACGGCCAAATCCCCCGGCGTGGCGTTCGGCGGGATCCGGGCCAGGCACTGCCTGATGCGGCTCAGGCTGAAGCCGTAGTCCTGGAGCTCCCGGGCGAACTCGAGCCGCGTCCGGTGGGAGGCGTCGTAGTAGGCGACGCGCCCGCGGCGGATCGGCGCGGGCAGCAGACCCTCCCCCGCGTAGAACCGGACGGTGCGCACGGTGACCCCCGTGCGGCGCGCCAGGTCGTCGATGGTCATCAGGTCCTCGTCCGGCTCGGAACCCGGCATGCGCGCCCCCTCGTTCCACTCCGGTGCCGCCGCCGATGACAGTACAACTGGCACAGTCGAGGTGTCGAGACGGCGGAGCGGGCCGGGGCGGCCTGGTCACTCCGCGATGTGGAGTGTCACCCCGGCCGCCGCGCAGCGGGCCGGGGTGTCCTGGGGGGCGGCGGCGTCGGTCACCAGGGTCCAGGAGGTGGGGAGGCGGGCCCAGGCCGGGGCGTCGCGGACGGCGAGCTTGGTCGCGTCGGCCAGGACGACGACGTGCCGGGCCCGGGCGGCCACGCGTTCCTTGACCGCGGTCTCCTCCAGGGTGGGCTCGCCGACGCCCCGGGCCGGGTCGACGGCGTCGGCTCCGAGGAAGGCGACCTCGAACGACAGCCGGTCAAGGGCCAGGTCGACCAGGGGTCCGACCAGGCCGTGGCTGAGCGGCAGGATGCGGCCGCCCAGGATCACCACCTCCCAACCCGCCGCCCCGACCAGGATGTTGGCGGTCTCCAGGCCGCGGGTGACCGCGAGCCGGCCGCCCTGCTCGGCGGCCAGCGTGCGGGCGAGCGCGGCGCAGGTGGTGCCGGCGTCGACGAACACGGCGCCGGTGGCCGGGACGAGTGGCTCGGCGGCCGCGGCGATGGCCGCCTTGGCCTGGCGGTTGAGCAACGCGCTCTCGGCCACCGGCCGTTCGTGGAACGCCTCGGGGACGACGGCGCCGCCGTAGGTCCTGGCCACCTTGTGGTCAGCGGTGAGGCGGCCCAGGTCGCGGCGGACGGTGGAGGGTGACACGGAGAGCGCGGCAGCGAGTTCCTCGACCCGGGTGGTACCGCCGCGCAACAGCGCGAGCAGCGCCTCGTGCCGTTCGCGGGTGCCGCGCCTGGTGGTCGGTCGGGTCACCTGTCCTCCGTCTGCCGGGGTTCCGGGGTGGCTCAGCGCTCGCGGCCGTAGGTCTCGCGGATCAGCGGCACCGAAGGGCTGTAGTCCACCGCCGCCTGGTAGGCCGAGAGCATGGTGCCGTGGTCGGCCCGGCCGCTGCCGGCGATGTCGAAGGCGGTGCCGTGGTCGACTGAGGTCCGCAGGATCGGCAGGCCGACGGTGACGGAGATGGTCCCGGCGAAGTCGTACGTCTTGGCGGGGATGTGGCCCTGGTCGTGGAAGTGCGAGAGCACGCCGTCGAAGCGCCCGGTGAGGCCCTGGTGGAAGACGGAGTCGGCGGGCACGGGACCCGTGACGTCGAGGCCGGCGGCGCGGGCCTCCTCGCAGGCGGGGCCGATGTGGACGATCTCCTCGTCGCCGAAGGCGCCGTTCTCCCCGCCGTGCGGGTTGACGGCGGCGACGGCGAGTCGTGGGCGCGGGACGCCGAAGACGCGCAGGGCGGTCTCGGCCTCACGGATCGAGCGGCCCACGCGCTCGCTGGTGAGCTGGTCGAGTGCGGTGCGCAGCGCGACGTGCCGGGTGGTGAAGAAGATCCGCAGGTGGTGTCCGGGGACGGCGGTGTTGCGGACGACGAACATGGTGTCCTGGCGGGTGACGCCGGTGAGTTCGCCGAGCATCTCGGTGTGCCCGAGGTGGCTGGATCCCGCCTGCCAGATGGCCTCCTTGTTGATGGGGGCGGTGACGATGCCGTCGACCGCGCCGTCCAGGGCGGCGCGGGTGGCGGTCTCGATGGCGGCGACGGCGGCCCGCCCGGCGCGGGCGTCAACGGTGCCCCAGTCGGGGAGCGAGCGACCGAGGACGCCGGTGTCGAGGACGTCGATCACGCCGGGTCCCGCGGGCGGGGTGGCGAAGTCGGTGACCGCGCGCACCTCCACGTCGAGGCCGGCGGCGCGGGCGCCCCGGCGCAGTGCCTCGGCGTCGCCGACGGCCACGCCGTGGTGGCCGTCCTGAGTGGCGGCGTCGGCGAGGGTGCGGGCGGTGATTTCGGGGCCGATGCCGGCCGGGTCGCCGAGGGTGAGAGCGAGGACGGGGGTGGTCATGCGGTGCTCCTCGGATGGGTCGCGGG
>NZ_SMKC01000600.1 GCF_004348315.1 Streptomyces sp. 8K308
CGACCCTGGCCTCCCCCACGCCGAACTCCCGCGCCACGTCACGCAGCGCGCCGGCAATCACATCGGGGGTCACGGGGCCAGCGTACGAGAACCGCTCCCCCGCTACGCGAGCCGTTTTGCCAGCCGGACAGCCTCCCGCCGCCCCTCCTCACACAGCCGGCGCACCAGCATCACCAACTCGGCCGGCTCGAACGGCTTCGCCACCACGGCGTCGATCCCCTCCGGCAGCTCCCGCCCGCCGCCGACGCTGGCGCTCACCACCACCAGGGGGATGTCCCACGTCCGCGGATCGAGCCGCAGCCGATCCACGGTCCCGAGACCGTCGAGCCGCGGCATCACCACGTCCATCGTGATCACGTCGGGCCGGAACAGACGCACGACCTCCAGACACTCGGCGCCGTCGGACGCGGTCATGACCTCGAACCCGTCGAGCTCGAGATTGACCCTGATCAACTGCCGGACGACCTTGCTGTCGTCGACGACGAGAACCCGCCCTGAAGCGCCTGGCACACAGCCAGAGTAAGCGCGTACCACCCTCCCCGTCCGGCCTTTTCCCCAACTTCTACCCGGGAGTAGCCTCTCCCGCACCCACGTACGGAATCCGTGGTGCGGACCCCCCTCCCCGAGCTGGTACTGTTCTTCCCGTCGCCCCCGTAGCTCAGGGGATAGAGCAACGGCCTCCGGAGCCGTGTGCGCAGGTTCGAATCCTGCCGGGGGCACCGCAGATGGGGTGCCAACAAGCCCCGCGACCAGCGTCTTCGGCTGGTGCGGGGCTTATCTGTGTGTGCAGTCGGATGCCGCCATGAGCGGCCGTTTGCCGGTCGCTGTGGCGTATTCGTGGCGGGAGATCCGGGCTGTTTCCGCAGGTCGAGGGGCGAAACAACGACGGTCCGCCCATGCCGAGGCGCTTGAAAGGTGCCGGCTGGTCACAGGTACGTCGCCTTAGTTGTCAGCGCCTGTCTTCTGCCCATCAGTCACTGCGGCGGCAATCAATGCCACGAGGTTGTCGGTCCAGCAGTCGGACTCTTTCGTCGCTACTTCGACGCCGCATCCCCCGCAGACGAGGTTGGGGCCGTCTTGGCCAGCGAGCCCGCAGCAACCACTTTTACGTTGCGGATCTGGGTGAAGCGCCGTCCCAGGAACGTCGTCCGGGTGAAGGAACAGGAGGCTGCTGTCGAAGTTGACCTTGAAGGTGCCCGATGCCATCCGAGGCGGAACGACATCGTGGCCCGGCAACCGCTCAGGCCCTCTCAATGGTTCCCCCGGCACCACGTCGCTGGTGACAGGCTACTGACAGTCGGCGCAGCGAAAGATGGTCATGGGCCATTCTCCCGAGCTGCACAGGCACCACGTGGCCAAGACGCCGAGCCAACTGCGTTGGCCTACCTACCCCACCTAGCAAGGCTCTGTCAAACGAGTGGCTCTGGCCCGTATCCGGTGGTAGCGCTGTGTGATGTCACTGGAGGAGGATGCGGTGGCGGAGTAGGGCGAATCCGGCGCGGCCGTGCATCTGCCTCATGATTCGCTTGGTGCGTGTGTTGACGCCTTCGGTGCGGCCGTTGTGGTGGGGGAGGGTGAGTCCGGCGTCGACGGCGGCGCGGTCGAGTTCGAGGCCGTTCACGAAGGCGTGCAGGTGAGGTAGGTCGGTGGTGCGGACGGCGTTGATCCACTCGG
>NZ_SMKC01000601.1 GCF_004348315.1 Streptomyces sp. 8K308
CACCATCGACGCGCTGCGCGCCCACGTCCGCGAGCGGCTCCCGCTGCTCCCCACCCCCGCCGACGCGCCCGTCGAACGCCACGTCCAGGAGCTCCGCGTCACCTCGGGGCCGCACGCCGCGGCCGCCGCCCACGACGAACTGGTCAACCGGCCGCTGCCCCGCCCGGATGACCCCTGGGACGTCTGGCTCGTCCACGGCTTCGGCACCGACCGCCACCTGCTGTGCTACCGCGCCCACCACGCGCTGCACGACGGCCTCACCGTGGCCAGGATCGGCCGGCTGCTGTTCGGCACCGCACCGGCCGGGCCCGCCGTCCCTCGCCCGCCGGCCACTCGGCCGCCGTTCGGGGCCCGCGTCGCCGGCCTCACCCGCGTCACCAGGGACGCCGCCCAACTGCTGCGCCCCGCCCCGCGCCGCCCCCTGCTCGACCTGCCGCGCAAGAACGAACGCCTGCTCGCCACGACCACCGTGCCCGTCGGCCAACTGCGCTCCGCCGCCGGCCGCCTCGGCTGTTCGGTGCTCGACGTCCACCTCGCCGCCCTCTCCCGCGCCGCCGAACGCTTCGACCCCACCGGCTGGACCGGCGAGGGCTGGCGCGCCAGGGGCTTCGGCCTGCCGGTCGCCCTCGGACACGACACCGGCCGGCCCTATGTCGGCAACCGCTTCACCATCGCCCTCATCCCCGTGCCGTGGCGGGAGCCCGACCTCGCCCGACGCGCCCAGTTGATCGCCCGTCACACCGCCCGTCTCAAGCCCAGATCCACCCGGTGGGCCCACGGCGCCACCCTCGGCCGGCTCGGACCGCGCGGCGTCAGCGCCCTCACGAGCCGGGTCTTCGCCCGCGCCGGCCTCCAGACCACCGTGATCACCGCCGCCGCCGACCTGGGCCACGAAGGACGCGAGCCGTTGCGGGTCACCCCCATCAGCTGCCTGCCGGCCCATCTGCCCTGCCTGCCCGCCCTCGTCGTCTGGCGCTCCCAGGCCACCTGCGCCTTCACGGCCGACGCCGCCCTCCCCGAGGCCCGCGAGCTGGCGGAGCACTGGCGGGCCGCGCTCGCCGACCTCGCCCTCGTCCCGACCCAGCGGGACCAGGACCGGTGAGCCGCCCACGATGCCCGTCTACCGCGCCACCCGCGCCCTGATGCGGCTGGCCGCCGCCACCGCCTGTCCCACCACCGTCGAGGGCCTCGACCACCTGCCGCGTACCGGACCCGTGCTGCTGGCCGGGAACCACCTCGCCGCCTGCGACACCTTCTTCCTGATGGCCGCCGTCCCCCGGCGCCTGGTCTTCTTCGGAAAACGCGAGTACTTCACCGGCCCAGGGCCGCGCGGCCGCGCCGTCGCCGCCTACTGCCGGCGCCTCGGCTTCCAGCCCGTCGACCGCCGCGGCGGCCCGCCCGCCGCCCGCCGGTTCGTGGCCTCCGGCGTCGCCGTCCTGGCCGCCGGGGGCGCCCTCGCCATCTACCCCGAGGGCACCAGGTCCCCCGACGGCCGGCTGCACCGCGGCCGGCCCGGCACCGCCGGCATCGCCCTCACCTCGGGCGCCCCGCTGGTGCCGTTCGGCATCACCGGCACCGACCTGGTCCAGCCGATCGGCTCCACCCTGCTCCGCCCGCACCGCGTCCGGATCCGCTTCGGCCACCCCCTCGACTACGCCGCCCTGCGAGAC
>NZ_SMKC01000602.1 GCF_004348315.1 Streptomyces sp. 8K308
CCCACCCGCCCTCCGGGCGGGTCGTCGCGCGTTCGCGTACCGCGCGGGGCGCGGTGGCGGCGTGGCCGCCCCTGACGCGCGTAGCGCGCCAAAAGGTGCCCCTATGGGTTTCGTCAAGCGGTCGCGGTGGTGGGGGCCTGGTAGAACGTGCCGTCTCGGAGCATGGCGAAGAGGACATCGATGCGGCGGCGTGCGAGGGAGACGAGGGCAGCGACGTGGTGCTTTCCTTCGCGGCGTTTCCTGTCGTAGTAGGCGCGTGACTCCGGTTGGGAGAGTGACGCGAATGCGGCGAGGTAGAAGGCGCGTTTGAGTTGCTTGTTGCCGCGTCGGGAGCGGTGTTCGCCGCGGATGGACGATCCTGAGGTCCTGGTGACCGGTGCCAGGCCGGCGTAAGCGGCCAGGTGTCCGGCGCTGGCGAAGGAGCTGCCGTCACCGACGTCGATGAGGATGCGGGCGCAGGTCCTGACCCCGATGCCGGGCATGGAGGTCAGGACCTGGGAAAGAGGGTGGGCCTCCAGTAGTTCCTCGATCCGTGCGGCGAGGAGTTTGCGCTGGTCCAGCACGGATCTCAGCGATGAGACGAGGCTGGGGATGATCAGCGCGGCGGCGTCGGTTCCCGGCACGACCACGGTCTGCTCGTCGAGTGCGGCGAAGATGTCCTCGACCAGGCGTTCGGCCATGCGTGGTGCCTTCGGCCGCAGCAGAGCGACCAGCCGGCGTCGGCCGGCCCTCCTGATGTGGGCCGGGGAGCCGAAGCGTTCGAGCAGCGTGAGCACGGCAGGGTGGTCCAGGCGGGGGCCCAGGACGCGTTCCAGCGATGGATGGATCTGCGTGAGCAGGCCCCGCAGCCGGTTCTTGGTCCGCGTGGACTCGGTGACCAGGTCGTCATCGAACCCGACGATCATCTCCAGCTCGGCTACGGTCTCGTCGGCGAGCTCGATCGTTCGCAACGTGTGTGGCATGGTCCGTGCGGCGTCCGCGATGACCTGGGCGTCCCGGGCGTCGGTCTTGGCCTCGCCCGGGTAGAGGTCGGCGATCCGACGCATCGTCAGGCCCGGGAGGTAGGCGACGCGGCAGCCCGCGTCGCGGGCGACGGCCAGCGGCAGGGCGCCTATGGAGGCGGGCTGGTCGAGACCACCAGCACGGTGCCGTGCTTGGCCTGGAGCTTGGCGAACACCTCACGCAGCTTCGGCTCGGTGTTGGGCAGCCGCTTGTCGAAGACCCTCTTGCCCGCCGTCGTCAGGGCGGTGGCATGATGTTCGCCCTTGCCGACGTCCAGGCCGAGGTAGACGCCGATGCCGCCGTCGTCGGTCACGTGCATACTCCTGTGTTCGAACTCTTCCCGGCCTCACCCGCGGCATCAGCGTGCCGGCATCCACGTTACGAAGAGCCTGCGTCACCCGGTCCGGGATCAGCGCTCGTGCCCCTAATCAGCGGTCTGCCGATGCCTCCGGCACCCGGTGACACCACCTTTTCGATCATGATCGACTGGGGGCACAAGTCATGCCGGGCCCGGAGGCCGGGAGCCCCGTTGCAGGGCCACGAAGAAGGTAACGGGGGCGGGTGGGGAGAACTCCCGGCGCGAAGCGCCTGCGGCGGCGCAACCGCCGCAGGCCCCCGGCCGCGCCGTCCGCGCGCAGCGCGCAAAGGGTTGGGC
>NZ_SMKC01000603.1 GCF_004348315.1 Streptomyces sp. 8K308
GGCGTCCTCGTCCGCGATCCAGGCGCCGCCGGACGACCCGGTGCGGCTGCCGGGCGCCCGGGTCCCGATCGGCCCAGGGCCGCAGCGCGGCGAGCCGGCGGGCCCCGGCGACCACCTGGTGCCGCACTCGCCCGACTGGGCCCGCCCGCCCACGGCCGCGCCGGCCGCCCCCATGGCGAGCCCGCGGACCGCGCACCCGGGCCAACAGCCCACCGGGGCCCCGGCCGTGGCCGCGCCGTCGGCCGGCGCGCCCGCCAACGCGCAGGCCCCGGCCCGCTGGCGGCCGTGGCGGTTCCGGATGAACAACGACCTGTGGGGCTCGCCCGTCGTCCGGGACGGCCTCCTCTACGTCACCTCCTTCGAGGTGCACGCGCTCGACGTGGCCAGCGGGCGGCGCCAGTTCAAGACCCGCGAGGTGGCCTGGTCGATGGCCGTCAGCGCCGGCCGGGTGCTCGCCTCGGACGGCCCGAGCCTCTACGCGCTCGACGCGGCGGACGGCACCGACCGCTGGCGGATCGCGATCGACGGCTGGATCTACGCCCTGCGGGCCGACCGCGGCACCGTGGTCACCGCCACCAGGGGCGGCGGGATCCAGGCCTGGGAGGCGGCCAACGGCGAGCAGCTGTGGGAGCTCTCCGGCGCCCAGACCGACTTCGAGACCCAGGACACCGCGCCCGTGGTGCACGGCGGCGTGGTCTACCTGTGGGGCGAGGGCCTGCTCTACGCGCTCGAGGCGCGCACCGGCGCCGAGCTGTGGCGGTACCCGGTCGGCGACACCTCGGTGACGGGCGGAGTGCCGGTGCGCGTGGCGCCGACGGACGACGGCGTCGTCCACGTCAGCGCCGGCTCCCGGGTGCTGGCCCTCGACGCGGCCAGCGGCGCCGAGCGGTGGCGGTTCGACGCGCCGGCGGCGATCCTCTGCCCGCCGACGTACGAGTCGCCGCGCAGCCGGGCGGCCGGCATCTACTTCGCCGACTACCTCGGCACGGTCTACGCGCTCGACGTCACCACAGGCGACGACCGCTGGCGCATCGCGACCGAGGCGCGCGCCGGCACCGACCCGGTCCTGGTCGCGGACGGCCTGGTCCACCTGGGCAGCGGTACGGCGATGTACACGTTGGACGCGGTCAGCGGCACCCCGCGCTGGCGCTTCGCGGCCGGCGCGGCCATCGTCGGCTCGCCGGTGGTGAGCGGCGGCCGCCTGCACTTCGGCTCCGAGGACCACTGCCTGTACACGCTGGACGCGGTCAGCGGCCGCCTCAGCTGGAAGCTGGAGACCGGCGGCGCGATCACCGGCACCCCGGCCGCGGCGGACGGCATGGTCTTCGCGTGCAGCAAGGACCACTGCGTCTACGCCCTCGACGCGGCCCGCGGCACCCGCCAGTCCTCCCAACCGTAGCGCTACGCCCTTGGCCCCCAGGCCGCGGGCCTCGCGGCCGCGCGGCCCGGCGGCTCGGTGGCGCGGCCGCCGCGGGCCCGCCGGCCCTCCTGCCGCGCGGTGCTGCACGGCCGGGCGGCGCGGGCGCTACGCCCCCGGCGTCCACCTGCGGCCGTGCCATGCCGGCCGGTGGCGCGGGGCCACGCGCGGCGCAGCCGCTGCGCACCGCGCGCAGCGTGGAAAGGGGTGGGTGGGAGTAATCC
>NZ_SMKC01000604.1 GCF_004348315.1 Streptomyces sp. 8K308
TGTATAAGAGACAGCTGCGCGCCCGCCGGCTGCTCGCCGACCAGCTGCCGCCGACCCCGATGTGGTCGTATCCGGCGCTCGACGCGGCCGCGGGCAACGGCACCACCATCCTGGTCAAGCACGAGAACACCCAGCCGACCGGCGCCTTCAAGGTGCGCGGCGGCCTCACGCTCCTCGCCGGCATGGACGCGGCCGAGCGCGCCCGCGGCATCGTCGGCTACTCCACGGGCAACCACGCGCAGTCCCTGGCCTACGCGGCGGCCAGGTTCGGTGCGCCCTGCGTGATCGTCATGCCGGTCGAACCCAACCCGGCGAAGGCGAGGGCCGTGCGGGCGCTCGGCGCGGAACTGATCGAGGCCGGCGCCGACCTCGGCGAGGCGGCGGCGCACGCCGAGCGGGTGGCGGCCGAGCGGGGCATGCGGCTGGTCAGCGCGGCCAACGAGCCGGAGCTGATCGCGGGCGTCGCGACCGCCTACCTGGAGATCTTCGACCAGGCCCCCGACCTGGACGCGCTGGTCGTCCCCGTCGGCGGCGGCAGCGGCGCGGCGGCGGCCTGCCTGGTGGCGGCCGCGGTCGCCCCACGATGTCGCGTCTACGCCGTCCAGTCCGCCGCCGCGCCGGCCGCGCACGACTCCTGGCGCGCCGGCCGGCTCCTCACCCGCCCCATCCGCACCCGCGTCGAGGGCCTGGCCACCGGCGCCGGCTTCGACCTCACCCAGCGGATCATGCGGGACCACCTCGCCGATTTCCTGCTGGTCGAGGACGACGCGATCGCCGCCGCGCAGTGGCGGCTGATGCGCGACGCCCACACGCTCGCCGAAGGCGCCGGCGCGACGGCCCTCGCCGGGCTCCTGGCCCACCCCACCCACTTCGCCACCCGGCGCGTCGCCATCGTCTGCACGGGCGCGAACGCGAGCGAGTCCGAACTCCACACCTGCGCCTCCCCCCGGCGGGGCCGGGGCCCCGCAGCCACCTGACCCCACACGTCCGCCGAGGCCCTCGCCGCACCCCGGGCCGCCGAGGCCCTCACTGGACCCCGGGCCGCCTCGTGCCTCCGCGAGGTCCCTGCCACCGCTACTGTCCGGCGGCAGGCCGCCGAACGCGCGTCCCCTCGCCTGCGGCGGTCCGCTGGCGGCGCCGAGCGCTCTTGCGCCTCGGCGCGCCCGGCGGAGGCTTCGTTCCTTCCCGCCGCTTCTGTCCGGCGGCGGGCCGCCGAACGAGCATGCCCTCCCGCTGTGGCGGTCCCGCTGGCGGTGCCGGGCGGTCTTGTGCCTCGGCGCGCCCGGCGGCCGGGCGCGGGCAGCGCTGAGGCGCCGCCCCCCGGCGGCGGCCTCGGCCCTTCCCGTCGCCCCGGTTCGCCGGCGGCGGTGGTGGGTGGTCTCCCGTCTCGCGGTGGGTGCCCTCCGTCGAGGCGCCCGCCAGGGCGGTGGCGCCCACGCGGACGGCTCGGCCCTCCCACCGCCTCCGCCGTCGGAGCGGGGGCGCTTTCGAGGGCCATCAGCCCGCCGGGGCGGGGGTGCTTTCGGGCGCCGTCAGCCTGCCAGGGCAGGGACGGCTCGGGCCCTCCCACTGCCCCCGCCCACCAGTACTCAGGTCCTTCGGGGCGCTCCGTCAGCCAGGGCGGCGCGGCAGGAT
>NZ_SMKC01000605.1 GCF_004348315.1 Streptomyces sp. 8K308
CGGCGGGTGAGCCAGGCTTGGGTGCCCGCGGGGCCCGCGACGCGGCGGGCGGTGGCGAAGCCGAAGCGGTTGAGCCGTTCCGCGTCCCGCTCGGTGGCCGTGTAGGCGACCACGGCCACCGACTCGCGGTCGGCCACGGCGAGCCCCGGGGCCAGCAGCCCCGTCGCCCGCCGTTCGTCCCATCCGGCGCCGAGCAGGCCGCCCGTGGTGAGCGTCAGGTGCCGCTCCCTCGGCCTGACCGCCTCGAAGGCCGCCCTGGCACGCCGCCCGGCCGCGGCGACGACGGCGACGGCCAGCAGCGCGATCCAGGTCAGGGCGACCAACCGCCGCCGTTGGTAGGAGAACTGGCCGAGTCGTTGGAGAAAGGTAGCCATGAGCCGCGTTTCCCTGGGGTGTCGTTGTTGCTGCAAAGGCTGATAAATGGGCTGGAGAAGGGCGTGAGGAATCGTCCCGGCGGCCGACGGCCGCCGGGTCTCGTTCCGGGTGGGTGGTGGTTAGGCTCTGAGCCCGAGCGCGGGCAGGATCACGGTTCTCGCGTACTCCACGAGGAAGTCGGTGTCCGGCTGCTCGTCCTCGAACAGTTCGCGGCCGAGGATCGCCCCGAGCACCATGTAGAGCAGGTGCTCGGCGTCCGGCCCGTTCGCCGGCAGTTCGCCGCGCTCCCGGGCCTCGTCCAGGAGCTTTCTGGTGGCGTCCAGTTCCGGCCGGAGCAGCATGTCGCGGAAGGCCGCGAGCAGCTCGGGGTTCTGGTGCATGGCCATCCCGAGCCCCCGCATCAGCCCGGCCTCCTCGTGGAGGCGGCGGCCGGCGAACCGCATCTGCTCCAGCAGCGTCTCGGCCAGCGTGCCGGCCCTGACCTCCGTCGCGATGGGCGGCTTGAGCGCCTTGAGCATGCTCACCACGAGCTCGGCCTTGGTCTTCCACCGGCGGTAGAGGGTCGCCTTGCTGGCGCGGGCGGCGGCGACCTCGTCCATGGTGAGCGCGTCGTAGCCGTGCTCGCGCAGCAGCCGCTCGACCACCTGGTAGATCTCGCGTTCCCGGCTCTCCGACAACCGACTCCGCCGGCCGGCCGGCGCCGCCTGGGTGGTCTCCGTGGACATGGCATCCGCTGTACGAAACTGTTCCGTACTCATGGGGGGCCCGCCCTTAGCGAAACGAAAACGTGCCGATAGTGATGCCCGTCACATTCGCCGGTGTCGCATGATGGAGGCATGCCCGAAGGAGACACCGTCTGGCAGGCCGCCCGCCGGCTCGACGCGGCCCTCGCCGGGCACCCGCTGACCCGCTCCGACCTGCGCGTCCCCCGGCTGGCCACCACCGACCTCACCGGCCGCGCCGTCCTCGACGTCACCCCGCGCGGCAAGCACCTGCTCACCCGCGTCGAGGGCGGCCTCACCCTCCACTCCCACCTCCGCATGGACGGCGCCTGGCACGTCCACACCCCCGGCCAACGCTGGCGCGGGGGCCCCGCCCACCAGATCCGCGCCATCCTGGCCACCGCCGACCACACCGCCGTCGGCTACCGCCTCCCCGTCCTCGACCTCGTCCGCACCGCCGAGGAGCCCCGCCTCGTCGGCCACCTCGGACCCGACCTTCTCGGCCCCGACTGGGACC
>NZ_SMKC01000606.1 GCF_004348315.1 Streptomyces sp. 8K308
GGCATCGGGTAGGGTTGGTGGCAGCCCCTCACGCGGCGCTATCTCGCTGAACTCCCCCAGGGCCGGAAGGCAGCAAGGGTAGGTGAGCTCTGGCGGGTGCGTGGGGGGCGCTGTGCTGTCCGCCGGGTGTCAGTGGGGGCGGATATGGTCTCAAGTGTGTCCTCGCTCGCGCTGTACCGCCGCTACCGACCCGAGACCTACGCCGAGGTCATCGGGCAGGAGCACGTGACCGTCCCGTTGCAGCAGGCCCTGCGGAACAACAGGGTCAATCACGCGTATCTGTTCAGCGGGCCGCGCGGTTGCGGCAAGACGACCAGTGCGCGGATCCTCGCCCGGTGTCTCAACTGCGAGCGGGGGCCGACGCCCACGCCGTGTGGGGAGTGCCAGTCGTGTCGTGACCTCGCGCGGAACGGTCCTGGGTCGATCGACGTGATCGAGATCGACGCCGCCTCGCACGGTGGCGTGGACGACGCGCGTGAGCTGCGGGAGAAGGCGTTCTTCGGGCCGGCAGTCAGCCGGTTCAAGATCTACATCATCGACGAGGCGCACATGGTCACCCCGGCGGGGTTCAACGCCCTGCTGAAGGTGGTGGAGGAGCCGCCCGAGCACCTGAAGTTCATCTTCGCGACCACCGAGCCGGAGAAGGTCATCGGCACGATCAGGTCGCGCACGCACCACTATCCGTTCCGCCTGGTGCCGCCCGGCACGCTGCGTGACTACCTGGCCGAGGTGTGTGAGCGCGAGGCGATCCCGGTGGAGAGCTCGGTGCTGCCGCTGGTGGTGCGGGCCGGGGCCGGGTCGGTGCGGGACTCGATGTCGGTGATGGACCAGCTGCTCGCGGGCGCCGGGGCGGACGGGGTCACGTACGAGATGGCCACGTCGCTGCTCGGGTACACGGACGGGGCGCTGCTCGACGACATCGTGGACGCCTTCCGGGCCGGGGACGGGGCCGCGGCGTTCGGGGTGGTGGACCGGGTCATCGAGGGGGGCCACGATCCGCGGCGGTTCGTGACGGACCTGCTGGAGCGGCTGCGGGACCTGGTGATCCTGGCGGCCGTGCCGGACGCGGCGGAGAAGGGGCTGTTCGACGTTCCGGCGGACGTGCTGGAGCGGATGCGCGCGCAGGCGTCGGCGTTCGGTCCCGCGGAGCTGAGCCGGGCTGCCGACCTGGTGAACACGGGGCTCACGGAGATGCGGGGGGCGACGTCGCCCCGGCTGCAGCTGGAGCTGATCTGCGCCCGGGTGCTGCTGCCGGCGGCGTACGGGGACGAGCGGTCGCTGCAGAGTCGTCTCGACCGGTTGGAGAGGTTGGGCCGGGCCGGCGGGTTCGGGGGCGCGGCCGGTGTCGGGCAGGCGGCTGCCGGTCCGGTGCCCGAGCCGGTCGCGGTGCCCGAGCCGGTCGCGGTGCCCGAGCCGGTCGCCGTGCCCGAGCCGGCGCCGGAGCCGCCGGCTCCGGTCGCGCCGCCCGCGCCCGCGCCAGAGCCGCAGGCGGCGGGTGGGCCGCCGCCCGGAGCCTGGCCCACGGCGAGTCGGCCGGCGGCCGCGCCGCAGGCCGGGGCCTGGCCGACGACCCAGGCGGCTCCGCCGCCACAGCCGCAGGC
>NZ_SMKC01000607.1 GCF_004348315.1 Streptomyces sp. 8K308
GTGAGGAGTCGGGCGAGGGCGGCGGGGGTGGGGGTGGTGAAGACCTGGCGTGCCGTCAGGTCGCGGCCGAACTCCCTGCGGACCAGCGCGCACAGCCGCATGACGGACAGCGAGGTGCCGCCAGCGGTGAAGAGGTTCTGCTCGGGCGCGACGGGGTTGGTGTCCTCACCCAGGATTTCGGCGAAGAGTTCGCACAGCCGCCGCTCGTCGTCCGTGACGGGTGGGCGCGTGGTCTCCGGGGCGCCGGCGCTCACCCGGGGCGCCGGGAGCGCCCGGCGATCGATCTTGCCGTTGTCGTTGAGCGGCAGGGCGGCGAGCGGCACGAACGCGGAGGGAACCGCGTAGTTCGGAAGCCGGCGGGACACGTCCTCACGCAGCCGGTCCGCCGAGAAGGTCGTCTGCTCGCTGGGCACCACGTAGGCGACGAGGCTTCGGTCTCCTGGTCGGCCCTCGTGGACGTGTATCGCGCACTGGCGTACGGCGGGATGGTTGGCCACGACGTCGTGGACCTCGTCGGGTTCGACGCGGAAGCCACGGATCTTCACCTGGTGGTCGGTGCGGCCAAGGAAGTCCAGCAGCCCCTGGGGGGTCCAGCGTGCGCGGTCGCCGGTGCGGTACATCCGTTGACCCGGTGGGGAGAAGGGGCTGGCGACGAAGCGCTCCGCGGTGAGCGCCGGTTGTCCGAGGTAGCCGCGGGCGAGCGCGTCGCCGGCGAGGTAGATCTCCCCGGCGACGCCTGGCGGGCAGGGGCGCAGCCGCTCGTCGAGCACATAGGCGCGGGCGCCTGCGAACACGCCACCCAGGGGGACGCGTGCCGCGCCGGTGTCGGTGCGACGTGTCCGGTGGCCGGTGATGAGGGTGGTGGCCTCGGTGGGGGCGTATCCGTTCACCACGTCCGTGTGCGGGCAGTGGGCGTGGATCCGCTCGACGCTCGTCGGGGGAACCACGTCGCCGCCTGTCCAGACCTCTTCGAGCGGGGCGAGGGCGGCGGGCTCGGTGTCGGCGATGAGTTGGAAGAGCCCGGCGGTGAGCCAGGCGGCCGTGACCTGGCCCTCGCGCAGGGTGTGGATCAGGTTCGGCAGCTCAAGCTCGCCGGGCGGCGCGACATGGACCCGGCCGCCGTGCAGCAGCGGCACCCAGATCTCGTAGGTCGAGGCGTCGAACGCGAGGGGCGAGTGGAGCAGCACGCAGCGGTGCGCGCCCGTGTGCCAACGCCGTTCCTGGACGAGGTCGGCGATGTTGCGGTGGGTGGTCGCCACCCCCTTGGGCACGCCGGTGGAACCGGACGTGTGGATGACGTACGCCAGTTGGTCCGGGTGCGGCTCGGGGAGGTCACGGAGCCGGGCGCCGGGAGACGGGAGCAGAGCGTGGGCCACGTTCAGTCGTGGCAGGGCCAGCGTCCGGCCGAGGTGGTCCGTGGTGGAGTCCGTGATCACCAGTCGAGCACCGGCGCGCCGCGCGATGGTCCGCTGCCGTTGTGTGGGGTCGGTGGTGCGGAGGGGGAGGTAGGCGGCGCCGGCTTTGAGGGTGCCGAGGAGGGTGGCGACGGTGGCTGGTGCGCGTTCCATGAGGATGGCGACGCGGTCCTCGGCGGT
>NZ_SMKC01000608.1 GCF_004348315.1 Streptomyces sp. 8K308
ACAGGCGGCGAGCAGGGCCGTGGCCGGGCCGGCGGCCCAGAGGCTGGTGGCGAAGCCGGTGCCGCGCGCCACCGGCACGTTGGGGTCGAGGCCGACGCGGCGCCCCGGGGGCAGTTCGGGGAGGGTGGACTCCTCGACCATGCCGACGAGTTCGTGGCCGAACTGGCTGACGCCGTGCCGGCTTCCGGTGATCTCCTTGAGGTCGGAGCGGCAGACGCCGGCCAGTTCGACGCGGACCAGGGCGGCGTGTTCGCCGGCCGGGCGGGGCGGCGGGCCGGTGCGCGACTGCGGTCCGTGCGGGCCGAGTTCGACCCTCACGCGGCGGCCTCCAGCGACTCGAGGGCCGCGCCGAAGCGGTCGGCGATCAGGTGGGCCTCGTCCGGGCTGAGGATCAGCGGGGGCCGCAGCTCGATGACGTTGCCCTGGCCGTGCTCGGAGACGCGGGTGAGCAGGCCGCGGGAGTGCAGGGCGCGGTGCAGGGCGTGGGTCCTGGCGACGGCCTTGCCGCCGTCGGGTTCGACGAGTTCGACGCCGAGCATCAGGCCGAGGCCGCGGGCCTCCCCGATGACCGGGTGGTCGTCGCGGAGCGCGGTGAGCCGGTCGAGGAGGACGGCGCCGCTGGCGCGGACGTTCTCCAGGAAGCCAGGGCGCTGGATGATCTCCAGGGTCTTGACGGCGGCCGCGGCGGAGAGGGTGTGGCCGCCGTAGGTGAAGCCGTGCAGCGAGCGGTCCCAGCCGGCCATCCGCTCCTCGGTGAGGATGGCGGCCAGCGGCAGGCCGCTGCCGGTCATGCCCTTGGAGAGGGTCATCATGTGCGGGGAGACGCCGAACTGTTCGGCCGCGAACATGGTGCCGGTGCGGCCGAAGCCGGTCTGGGCCTCGTCGAAGATCAGCACGATGCCGCGCTCGTCGCAGAAGCGGCGGAGTTCGGCGAAGTAGCCGGGCGGGGGCACGATGTTGCCGCCGACGCCGCTGATCGGCTCGATCAGGAGGCAGGCGACGCTGCCGGAGCTGGCGTGGGTGATGAAGTCGTCGATCCGCTCCACGCACAGCATTCCGCAGGTGGTGGGCTCCTCGCGGTAGAAGCAGCGGTAGCAGTAGGGGTCGGGGACGTGGACGGCGCCGGGGAGCCACAGCGGGAACGGGGCGCGCATCCTGCTGTGTCCCGCCAGGCTCGCGGTGGCCATGGTCTGGCCGACCTGGCCGCGGAAGGGCACGATGACGTCGCGGCGCCCGGTGTGGTGCTGGGCGATCTTGATGGCGCCCTCGTTGGCGGTCGAGCCGCCGGAGCTGCGGAGGTTGACCCGGGTGAGCCCGGGCGGGGCGAGCGCGACCAGCTGGCGCATGACGTCGTTGGTGGGGCCGGTCTGGAAGGAGGAGCTGGCGAAGACCAGTTCCTCGGTCTGCTCGCGGACGGCGGCCATCACCTCGGGGTGGTTGTGGCCGAGGATCAGGTTGAAGGTGCCGGAGACACAGTCCAGGTACTCGCGCCCCTCCGAGTCCCAGCAGCGCACTCCTTCGCCGCGCACCAGCAGCGCGTCGCCGAGCTGGTACTGGGCGACCTGGGTGGGGTCGGCGAGGGGGTCGGGGGC
>NZ_SMKC01000609.1 GCF_004348315.1 Streptomyces sp. 8K308
GGGGTGGTGACCGTGGGGGCCTTGGCGGTGGCGGCCTGGCCGGCGGCCAGTGCGCGGAGGGCGTCCCGGACGGTGGCGGCGTCGGCCGGGCGGGCGGCCGGGTCCTTGGCGAGCAGGGCGAGCAGCAGCTCGTCCACGGCCGGGGAGATGCCGAGGGCCGGCGCCGGCTGGTGGACGTGGTGGAAGAGGACCTGCACCGTGCCGAGCGAGGACGGGAACGGCGGCCGGCCGGTGAGCATGGCGTGCAGCAGGCAGCCGAGGGCGTAGAGGTCGGTCCTGCCGTCCAGGTCGCGGTTGCCGAGACACTGCTCGGGGGCCATGTACTCGACGGTGCCGACGACCTGGCCGGAGGCGGTGAGCTGTGTCGGTTCCGCGCCGCCGCCGGGCGAGAGGCGGGCGATGCCGAAGTCCAGCAGCTTGACGAGGCCGTGGGTGATCATGACGTTGCCCGGCTTGAGATCGCGGTGCACGATGCCGACCTCCGGCGCGTGCACGGCGGCGAGAGCGTCGGCGACCTGGGCGGCCCACTCCAGGGCGCGCGGCAACGGCGGTAGACCATCAGCGAGTTCGGCCGCAAGGGAGCGGCCGGGCAGCAGCTCCATCACCACGTAGACGGCGGGCCTGCCGGCCACGTCGACGCGGTTGCTGTCGTGGACGGCGACGATGTGCGGGTGGGTGAGCCGGCCGGCGGCGCGGGCCTCGCGCTCCAGGCGGTCGAGGAGGACCGGGTCGGAGACGTCCCGCACGGTCTTGATCGCCACCTCGCGGCCCAGGCGCAGGTCGAGGCCGCGCCAGACCTGCCCCATGCCGCCCTCGCCGAGTGGTCTCAGCAGCTCGTACCGGCCGTCAAGGACGATCCCCGCCCGCATGCGATCCCCTTCCCCCAGGTGGTCGGGATCAGGGTAGAGGAGGGTCCGGGGGCTGGTCAGCGGTAGTTGGCGAGGCCGTCGGCCAACTCGGCGTCATCGCCGTCGCGTTGTGCGACGAGTGCCTGTTGGAGCGCGAACGAGCCCCGGATCGTGGCGACTCGGGCGGCGACGGCGGGGGAGGGAGAGAGGGCGGCGAGCAACTCAGGGCCGTAGGAGGCGGACAGGGCCGCCAGGTCCTCGGCCTGGTCGCCGAGCGCGACCTCGTCCCAGTCGATGACGCCGGTGAGGACGGGGAGCCCCGCGTGCCACTCCCAGAGCAGGTTCTCGCCGCCGAGGTCGCCGTGCACCACGGCGGTGTCGAGGGCCGGCAGGGCGCGCAGCGCGGCCAGTTCGGCGTCGGCCCTGGCCCGGCCCTCCCGGCTCATCAGGGGATGGAGTTCGGCGACCACGGCGTCGGCGAAGTCCCGCCAGTGGGTGGCGGCCTGCCGTGGCAGCGCGGACGAGGGCGCGGTGGCGAGCCGGGCGAGGAGGGTGGCGAGCTGCTCGGCCGCGGCGGCGAAAACGGCGGGGGAGTCGAGGGCGCCGGGCGGCAGCGGCTCGCCCGGGACGCGGGTCAGCGACAGCCGGGGCGGGTCGGCGAGTTCGGCGATCGGCGTCGGGGTGCGGACGCCGAGGTCGAGCGCGGCGACGGCGCGCAGCAGGGCGGCCCGGCGG
>NZ_SMKC01000060.1 GCF_004348315.1 Streptomyces sp. 8K308
CAGGAGAAGCCGCGGCCCTGGCAGTGCCAGCAGCGGTGGGGGGCGGCGACGCCTTGGCCGCGGCCGTCGCTGGAGGCGTAGAGCGTCTCTCGGACCTCGATGCGTGAGCCGGTGCAGGCCTGGCACTGGCGGTGTGGGCCTGGGCACTCCGGGTCTTGGTCTTCCGCTTCTTCTCCCATCGGGCTCCTCCGCGCGGCCTCGTGCGGTTACGGCTTCCGCACCGTCGTTACCGGTCGGGGTGGGTCAGGAGGGACCGGTCGCGTCGGTCTCGTCGGCGAGACGGCGGAGGGCGCGGGCGAGGGCGGCGGCCTCGGCGGGGTCCCAGGTGGCGGTGAGGCGGGCGAAGACCTCCTCCTGGAAGGCGTGGGCGGCGGTGAGGACGTCGGCGCCGGCCGGGGTGATGACGAGGGTGGCGCGGCGGGCGTCGTGTGCCGACGGGGTGCGGGTGAGGTGGCCGTGGTCGACGGCCGCGCCGACCATGCGGCTGGCGCCAGAGCGGTCGAGGCCGAGCTGGTGGGCGACGTCGGTGACGGACACCTCGCCGCGGCGCGCCGCGGCGTCCACGGCTTCCAGCACCGCGATGTCCTGGACGAGCGGCGTGTCCCCTGGCTGCTGGCCGGCGGAGGCCGTCGCCCAGCGGCGGGACCAGAAGCGGACGAGCCGGAAGAGGGCGGGGCCTGCGCCGGCGAGGTCGGCGCGGGACGGGTCGGTGCTGGACATCGGGGGCTCCTGGGGTCAGGACTCGAGAATTGCGTGCGATTCGCAAGCAGTCTAACGTGTGTGAAATGCACACGTCTACCGGGCTCGCCTTCACCGCCCTGCTTCTGGGCATGCTCATGGCCCAGCTCGACACCACCGTCGTCGTGGCCGCGCTGCCGCGCCTCGTCGCCGACCTGGACTCCGGCGGCGCCGTCGCCGGCGTCACCGCCGGCTATCTGCTCACCGTCACCGTCGCCACGCCCGTGCTCGGCAGGCTCGGTGACCTCTTCGGCCAACGCGCCGTCTTCCAGGGCGCCCTCGCGCTCTTCGCCGCCGGCTCGCTGGCCTGTGCGCTGGCGCCGACGATGCCCGCGCTGATCGCCGCCCGAGGGGTCCAGGGCCTCGGCGGCGGCGGTCTCGTGGTCACCGCGGTCAGCGCGCTCGCCCGGATGTTCGGCCGCGAGGAGCTGGTGCGTCGCCAGGCCTGCCTGACCGGCGTGTTCGCGCTGTCCGCGCTCGCTGGGCCGCCGTTGGGCGGGCTGCTCGCGGCCGGTCCCGGATGGCGCTGGATCTTCCTGCTGAACCTGCCGCTGTGCGCCGCCGCCGCGCTGCTCGCCTCGAGCGGCCTGCCGGGCAGGTCGCCGGCTCCCGAGGGCGGTGCGGGAGGCTCGTTCGACGTGGCAGGCACGGTGCTCGTCGCCGTGGTCGGCGCCGGGGTGGTCGCCCTCGGGGGCGTCGAGTCGCTGGCGCGCGGCGGCCCCGCGACCGTCGGCGTGGTCGCGCTGGTGGCCGGGTGCGCGGCGGCCTTCGTCCTGGTCGAGCGGCGCGTGGCCGCGCCGTTGATACCGCCCGCGCTCTTCCTCGATCGTGGCGTGGCGCTGAGCGTCGCGGCTACCGGGCTCGCGGGGACGGCGCTCTTCGGCTCCTTCACCTTCGTGCCGCCGGCCGTCGCGGCCGGGACCGGCCTCGGCGTCGGGGAGACGGGCCTGCTCCTGCTCGCGTTGACCGGCGGGCAGCTCGTCGCCACCACCGCGTTCTCGGCGCTGGTCGGGCGCCGGCCGCGGCTGCCCGGCTGGGGGCGGTTCGCGCTCGCCACGGGGACCGTCGGGATGATCGGGCTCGCCGCCCTGCCGGCGCTCGACGGCGCAGGCCGGGCGCCGGCGCTCGCGGTCGCCGGGTCGGCGATGGGGCTGGTGGGCGCCGCCCTCGGGCTCTCCCTCCAGGCGTACACGCTGATCGCCCAGGCGCGCGCCAGGCCGGAGTCGATCGGCGCGACCATGGGAACGCTCACCTTCGCCCGCCAACTCGGCGGCTCCCTCGGCGCCGCGGGCTTCGGCTGGCTGGTGCTCGTCGCGCCGAGCGAGCGCGCGGGGCTGAGCCTGGCCTTCGGCGCCGCCGCCGGCTGCCTGGTCGCGGCGCTGCTCGTGGCGCCCCGGGCGGCGGACGACCCGGCCGGCGCGGGGAGTAGAGTTGCGGCCGATCGATGAGGCCTTCCCTGGCAGACGGGAGGGTCTTTTTCGCGCGGGCGGGCAGTGTTGACCGGGCGCGGGGCGCGACCGTAGAAAGGTCACGCAAAATGCGCATGTCTCAACAGGATCGAACAGGGGATGACAGCACTGATGCGTGACGGGACCTTCCTCCACTTCCGATCCGCGGGAACGAGCCTGGCACTCGACTGCACCGGCACGGGTCTGCCCCGGGTGGTGCACTGGGGCGAGGACCTGGGCGATCTCTCGCCCACCACGCTCGCGGCCGTGGTACGGGCCGGGCGCCCGCAGATAGCCACCAACAACGTGGACGTCGTCGTGCCGCTCGCCGTGCTGCCCGAGCACTCGGCCGGCTGGCAGGGCACGCCGGGCCTCACCGGCCACCGGGCCGGCGCCGACTTCTCCACGGCCTTCGCCGTCACCTCGCTCGAACAGCGCGGGCAGGCCGTCGAGGTGACCGCCGAGGACGTGCGGGCCAGCCTCGAACTGCGCCTGGAGATCGAGCTCACCGACTCAGGTCTGGTGCGGCAGCGCGCCACGGTCACCAACCAGGCGGAGGCCGAGGCCGCGCCGTTCTCCCTCTCCGGGGTGCTGCTGACCCTGCCGGTGCCCGAGCGCGCCACGGAACTCCTCGACATGACCGGCCGCCACCTGCGGGAACGCAGCCCGCAGCGGCACGAGTTCACCATCGGCACCCACCTGCGCGAGAACCGCAGGGGCCGCACGGGCACCGACGCCGTCACCGTGCACGTCGCCGGCGAGGCCGGCTTCGGCTTCCGCTCCGGCGAGGTGTGGGGGCTGCACGTGGCCTGGAGCGGCAACCACCGTTCGCTGGCCGAGCGCACCGTCAACGGCGTAGGGCTGCTCGGCGGCGGCGAGCTGCTGCTGGCCGGCGAGGTGGTGCTCGGCGCCGGCGAGTCGTACACCTCGCCCTGGGTGTACGGCGCTTACGGCCGGGGGCTCGACGAGCTCGCCGGGCGGTTCCACGGCTACCTCCGCGGTCGCGCCGGCCACCCGCGCTCGCCGCGCCCCGTCACGCTCAACGTGTGGGAGGCCGTCTACTTCGACCACGAGATCGGCAAGCTGAAGCGGCTCGCCGACCTCGCCGCCGGGATCGGCACCGAGCGGTTCGTGCTCGACGACGGCTGGTTCCGCGGCCGGCGCGACGACCACGCGGGGCTCGGCGACTGGTACGTGGACGAGACCGTCTGGCCGGACGGACTGCACCCCCTCGTCGACCACGTCCGCGGACTCGGCATGGAGTTCGGCCTGTGGGTGGAGCCGGAGATGGTCAACCCCAACTCCGACCTGGCGCGCGAGCACCCGGAGTGGATCCTGGCCACCGGCGACCGAATGCCGCCCGAGTCGCGCCACCAGCAGGTGCTCGACCTCGGCCACCCGGCGGCGTACGCCTACATCCTTGAGCGGCTCGACGCGATCGTCACCGAGTACGCGCTCACCTACCTGAAGTGGGATCACAACCGGGACCTGGTGGAGGCCGGGCACAGCCCCACCGGGCGGGCCGGGGTGCGGGAGCAGACGCTCGCCGTCTACCGGCTGCTGGACGAACTGCGCGCGCGGCACCCGAAGTTGGAGATCGAGTCCTGCTCCTCAGGGGGCGGCAGGATCGACCTGGAGATCCTGGAGCGCACCGACCGGGTGTGGACCAGCGACTGCATCGACGCCCTGGAGCGCCAGCAGATCCAGCGCTGGACCGGGCTGCTGCTTCCGCCCGAGTTGCTCGGCTGCCACGTGGGCGCCCACGCGGCGCACACGACCGGGCGGACGCACACCCTGGGCTTCCGGGCCGGCACCGCGCTGTTCGGGCACTTCGGCATGGAGTGGGACCTCACCCAGGCCAGCGAAGCCGACCGGGCCGCGCTCGCGGAGTGGATCGCGCTGTACAAGGAGCTGCGGCCGCTGCTGCACGGCGGCACGGTGGTGCGCGGCGACCACCCGGACCCGGCGCTGTGGGTGCACGGCGTGGTGGCCGAGGACCGGTCGCGGGCGGTGTACGCGCTGGCGCAGGTGGCGACGAGCGTGCAGTCGCCGCCCGGCCTGGTCGCGCTGCCCGGGCTCGACCCGGCGGCCGAGTACCGGGTCACGCCGCTGGCGCCGGGCGACGAGGTGCGCGGCCCCGCCTCGGACGCGCTGGCCTGGTGGACGGACGGCGGGGTGACGCTGCCGGGGCGGGTGCTCGGCTCGATCGGGGTGCGGGCGCCGTCGCAGCACCCGGAGCGCCTGGTGCTGCTGTCCGCGGAGCGGGTCGCGGAGGGGGCGCGGTAGGCGTCACGGTAGGGGGCTGACACACTGGGGGCGGCGTCATGGATGATAGGGCGACCATACGATCGTCGTTCTCCTTGGGGGATTCATGTCCGACCAGCAGCCGTACTCCTGGGGGCCTCCCGGCAACGGTCCGCAGGGCCAGCCGGGCCAGCCTGGTCCGGGACAGCCGGGCCAGCCCGGGCAGCCGGGGTACGGGTACCCGCCGCCCGGTCAGCCGGGGCAGCCCGGGCCCTACCAGCAGCAGGGCGCCTACCCGCCGGACGCACAGGCGCCCTTCGGCCGCGACCCGATGGGCCGTCCGTACTCCGGCAAGTCCAAGATCGTCGCGGGCGTGCTGCAACTCCTGCTCGGCACCGTCGGCGCCGGCCGCTGGTACACCGGCCACTACGGCCAGGCCGTGGGCATGCTGCTCACCTGCGGCGGCCTCGGCGTCTGGGCGCTGATCGACGGCATCATGCTGCTGGTCAAGAACGACTGGACCGACGCCCAGGGCCGGATCCTCAAGCCCTGACGATGCGGGCGATCATCCGCCGGGAGGCCGCAGCCCCGCTCGCCGTGCTGGCGGGCGGGCTGGCCGGCGCCGGCTACGTGGTGGCCGCCGACCCGCACCGGGGCGGCGGCCCTCCGCTGCCCCGGTGCCCGGTCAACTGGGCCACCGGGCTTCTCTGCCCGGCCTGCGGCGGCACCCGGATGGCCTACGACCTGCTCGGCGGAGACCTGACGGGCGCCCTCCACGACAACGCGGCGCTGCTGCTGCTCGGCGTCCCCCTGGCCGGTTGGCTGCTCGGCCGCTGGCTGGTCGAGGGGGTGCGCGGCCGGCGCTACCGACCACGCTTCGGGCCCGCCGGGGTGGCCGCCGTGCTCGGCGTCGCCGTGATCTGGGTCCTGGCCCGCAACCTCTTCGACCTCACCGGCGTCGCCGACCTCACCGGCGTCCTCGGCTGATCCGCCGGACGAGCCGCCCGCCGGGTGCGAAGCCCCGTCCGGCGATGAAATGGGCCCATGGGAGTGCCCGCTCGGCTCATGGTCCTGCTCACCGCCGTCGCCGGCGCTGTCGACGCCGCCGCCTTCATCGAACTCGGCGAGGTCTTCGTCGCCAACCAGACCGGCAACGGGGTGCTGCTCGCCATCGGCATCGCCGACTCCTTCCTGCCGGGCCACGCCACCGAGGGTGTCATCGGGCCCACCGCCTCCCTGGTCGGCTTCTGCGTCGGTGGGGTGGCCACGGCCTGGGCCGCCCGTCTCCTGCCGCACTGGGCGCTGCTCGCGTTCGAGGCCGGCCTGCTCGCGCTGGCCGCCGGACTCGCCTGGGCGCCGGCCCCGCTGTGCACCGGGGTCCTGGCGTCCGCGATGGGCGCCCAGAGCGTCTACGCCGTGCGGGCCGGCGTGCCCGGCGTGACCACGACGGTCGTCACCGGCACGCTGGCCGCGCTCTTCGTCCGGGCGACCGGGGGCATCAGGGAACGGCAGGGCGCGCCGCTGCTCGCGCTCGTGTGGCTGGCCTACTTCGCCGGCGCGCTCGGCGGCGCGGCGGT
Organism: Streptomyces sp. 8K308; assembly: GCF_004348315.1. Classification (GTDB taxonomy): domain Bacteria; phylum Actinomycetota; class Actinomycetes; order Streptomycetales; family Streptomycetaceae; genus Streptomyces. The sequence continues at coordinate 6,008 of NZ_SMKC01000060.1, forward strand.
GGTGCTGGCGTAGACCGGACCGGGCCTCACGGGGCCACGAGCACCACCTTGCCGGTCGTCGCCCTGGTCTCCAGCGCCCGGTGGGCGTGGGCGGCCTCGGCCAGCGGGAAGCGCTGGACCAGCGGGACGAGGACGCCGGCCGCCGCCTGGGCGAAGGACTCCTCCTCCAGCACGCGCATGTTCTCCTGGCCGCCGATCTTCGCCCAGAGGGCGGGGCCGAGCGCCGTCACCGAGGTGACGCCGAGCTCGGCCTGCTCCTCGGGGCTCGGCGCGACGTGCCCCGCGGCGTCCATGCCCGTCGAGGCGTAGCCGTAGCAGACGTGCGTCCCGCCGGGTCCGAGCAGTGCCAGGGCGGCGTGGCCACGGTCGCCGCCGACCCCCTCGAAGAGGTGCTTGACCGGCCGCTCGCCGTGCGTGGCGCGGACCTCGTCCGCCCAGCCCGGCGCGTCGTAGTCCACGGCCTGGTCGGCGCCGAGGTCACGGACGACGGCGACCTTGGCGGGGCCGCCGGCCGCGCCGATGACGGTGGCGCCACGGTGCTTGGCGTACTGGACGAGCAGCGAGCCGATCCCGCCGGCGGCGGCGAGGACCAGGACGGTGTCGCCTGGCCCGATCTCGGTGAAGCGGAGGACGCCCATGGTCATCCGGCCGGTGCCGAGCAGGGCCACGGCCCGGTCGAACGGCAGCTCGTCGGGGAGCGCGTGCAGTTTCTCCGCCGTGGTCACGGCCTGGGTGGCGTAGCCGCCGGGGACCATCCCGAGGTGCGCGGCGACCCGCCGGCCGAGCCAGGCCGGGTCCACGTCGTCACCGACCGCGTCCACCGTGCCGGCGACCTCGCGCCCCGGAACGGTGGGCAGTTCGGGCACCGGGAAGTGCGGGGCCTCCGGCACCGGGCCCTGTCGCAGCACGGTGTCGACGAGGTGGACGCCGGAGGCGGCGACGGCGACCCTGACCTGACCCCGGCCGGGCGTGAGATCGGGCACCTCCTCGTACACCAGGTTCTCGGCCGGGCCGAAGGCGTGCAGACGGACGGCGTGCATGGTTCCCCCTGGCGGTGTGGTGGCGGGTGACACACGTAAGGCTGCGACTTCAAGGGCGCTTGAGGTCAACTGCCGCTCGGGCCACTGTCAGTGCCGCACGGCAGGATGGCCGGCATGCCGAAACCCCGGAAGGCCGTCCGACCCCCCACCCCGCCGAACTTCCGGCTGCCCGAGCTGCGTTCCTTCGCGGAGCCCGGCGGCCTCGAACCCGAGGGCGACTACGACGCGCTGGAGTTCGCCGACCTCGACCTGACCGGGGCCGAGGCGCCGTCGGCGACGTTCCTGGAGTGCGCGCTGCGGCGCTGCGTGCTGAACGAGGCGAACCTGCGGCACGCGCGGCTGTTGGACGGCGTGCTCGACGCGCCCCGCGGGGTGGGCACGCTGCTGGCGGACGCGCAGCTGCGGGACCTGGAGATCACGGACGCCCGGCTGGGTGGGGTCCAGCTCAGCGGCGCCACGCTGACCAGGGTGCGGGTGCGCGGCGGCAAGATCGACTACCTGAACCTGCGGCAGGCGAAGCTGGTCGACGTCGCCTTCGAGGGCTGCGTCCTGGTCGAGCCGGACTTCGGCGGCGCCCGGCTGGAGCGGGTCTCCTTCGAGGGCTGCGAGCTGCGCGGCGCCGACCTCACCGCCGCCGAGCTCCGCGACGTCGACCTGCGCGGCACGACCCTGCTGGACCTCACCCGCGGCATCGACCGCCTCCGCGGGGCGGTCATCACCCCGTCCCAGCTCCTCGACCTGGCCCCGAGGCTGGCCGCCGAGCTGGGCTTGCGGGTGGAGGGGTAGCCAGCGGCAGGCGATCAGCCCGCAGCCGCGTCGGTCAGCGAAGGCACGGCGCGCGGACGGAGGACCATGAGCGAGTCCTCCAGGCTCGCCACCATGGCGAAGGGGAACCGGTCGAGCTCGAGACAGAGCGGGACGTCGTCGGGATGGACTCCCTGGCGCACCCCCGCCGTCAGCTCGGCGGCGGCGCGCGACTCGGCGGCGCGGCGGAGGAACTCGGCCGCGTCCGCCTCGGCCTCGGTGGCCCGCCGAGCGATGTACTGAGCGCAGGCCAGATCCTCGTCGGCGTGCCCGTCGTCGCCGGTGACCACGAACGTGGCACTGGCACACCCGCGCGTCCGCAGGAGCCGAGCCGTCGCCCCCGCCACCACGAAGCTGGCGCACAGCACCAGCGATGCCTCCTTGACCGCGAGAGCGCCGACCGTCCCCGCCGTGGTCTTCTGCACGACGGTCCGTCCGCCGAGGTCGACGGACCGCAGCAGCCCCGGCGAGTTGACGGCGTCGAACCCGGGCGCGGGCGGACCGTCCTTGAGCGCCACCCAATCCGGGTGGTGAGCCTTGAGGGCCAGGGCCTCGTCCAGCGACTCGGCGAGGACGATCTTCTCCGCTCCCTGGGCGAACGCCCAGGCGGCCACGGTGAAAGCGCGCATGACGTCGACCACGACCGCCACGGACGGGGCTTCGGCCAGCTCGGCTATGCCAAGGAAACGAGCGTCCATTCGATCATGATCGCGCATGCCCGACCCGAGGCGCCCAGGGGGTGAGCTGCCTCACGTCGACGGTCGCGACGCGACACCTGAGGCGCACACGCCGAAGGCCCCCCACCGGAAAGTTGGGGGGCCTTCGTGCGGACCGGATGAGGACCGTGCTGACCGGGCGCCGACTCGCGGCGCCACCGACGTCCTTCCAGGGCGGAGCTGGACTGTCAGACGTTGACGCCGAAGTCCTGGGCGATGCCGGCGAGGCCGGAGGCGTAGCCCTGGCCGACGGCGCGGAACTTCCACTCGGCACCGTTGCGGTAGAGCTCGCCGAAGATCATCGCGGTCTCGGTCGAGGCGTCCTCGGTCAGGTCGTAGCGGGCGATCTCCGCGCCGCCGGCCTGGTTGAGGACGCGGATGAACGCGTTCCGCACCTGGCCGAAGTTCTGACCGCGGTTGTCGGCGTCGTGGATGGAGACCGGGAAGACGATCTTGTCGACCTCCGGCGGCAGCCCGGCGAGCTGCACGTTGATCTGCTCGTCGTCACCCTCGCCCTGGCCGGTCAGGTTGTCACCGGTGTGCTGGATCGTGCCGTCCGGCGAGGTGAGGTTGTTGTAGAAGATGAAGTGCTGGTCCGAGACGATCTTGCCGCTCGCGTTGATCGCAAGGGCGCTCGCGTCCAGGTCGAAGTCGGCGCCGGTGGTGGTGCGGACGTCCCACCCCAGGCCGACCGTGACGGCGGTCAGGCCAGGAGCCTCCTTGCTCAGCGAGACGTTGCCGCCCTTGGACAGGCTCACACCCATGTTGAGATCCCCAATTTCCATTCGGTTCGGACGGAAGGTGCGTCCGGATGCTCTTTGCGATGACGTTACTCTTACTGACCCCAACGGTGTCAGGGGGTCGCCGGTTCCACCGGGGAAGCAAAAAACCCGTATGTGCGAAGCGGCCCGACGCGGGACCATGGAGACATGTCGGGGCCCTATCGCATTCGTGGTGCCGTCAGCCTGCCCGAGTCGGAGCTTCGCTGGCGTTTCTCGCGTGCCTCGGGCCCGGGCGGCCAGCACGTCAACACCACCGACAGCCAGGTGGAGCTGCTCTTCGACCTGGCCGCGACCGAGGCGTTGCCCGCCGTCTGGAAGGAGCGCGCGCTGGCGCGCCTGGCTGGCCGGCTCACCGCGGACGGCGTCCTGGTGGTGCGGGCCAACGAGCACCGTTCGCAGTGGCGCAACCGGGAGGCGGCGGCGGTGCGGTTGGCCGGCCTGCTGGCGGAGGCTTCGGCGCCGCCGCCTCCTGAGCGTCGGGCGCGGCGGGTGCCGCGCGGCGTCGTGGAGCGCCGGCTGCGGGAGAAGCGGCACCGGGCCGACGTGAAGCGCGGCCGGGGCCGCGACAAGGGGTGGGACTAGCCGAGGTGGCGGTAGCCGGCCCGGTAGTAGAGCAGTGGGCCGCCCTCGACGGCGGGCAGGTCGGCGGTGAGGACGCGGGCGATCAGCAGCGTGTGGTCGCCGGCCGCGACCCGTTGCTCGGTGCGGCACTCGACGGTGGCCAGCGCCCCCTTCAGCAGCGGCGCCCCCGTCCGCTCGCCCAGCACGTGCGGCACCTCCTGGAAGAGCAGTCGGTCGCTGAGCCGGCCCTTCATCGCGAACCTGCCGGCCGTGGCCCGCTGCCCCTCGGCCAGCAGAGAGGCGGCCCACAGGGGTTGCCGCTCGAGCACCTCGTCCATGCGCGAGCCGGTGCGCACGCTGACCAGCACCAGCGGCGGGGCGAGGGAGACGGACATGAAGGCCGTGGCGGTCATGCCGGCCGGCGCGCCGCGCGGGCCGTCCTCCTCGTCGTGCGCCGTCAGCAGCACGACGCCGGCCGCGAGCCGGGCCATGGCGCCGCGGAACTCCTCCTCGCTCACCCCTTCAGGATGCGGGACGGGCGGGCCCGAGGGCCCCGGGACCTGTGGGGAGCGCGAGGAAGATGACGGGGACACGCAGAAACGCTAACGGTCCTCGACGAGGGCGCGCATCGGGCCCGGGAACCACCCGGCTCCCCGGGACGTCCTACGTCCCGCGACCGAGCACTTTCGCAGTGTGACATGAATCACAGTAGGCGACTAATTGCTGACCCTGTGTACCTAGCGGACAGCTCCCTGTGATTCAGTGGCCTGTATATCTGCACGTGCATTTCGCGCATCCGGGGGAGTGATGGAAACGGAGACGGAGCCCTATGTGCGCCTCGCCTCTCTGCGGGAGCTGCACCAGGTTGTCGCTCAGCTGAACACCGCCCGAAGCATGGCAGACACCCTCCAGACCATCGCCGACGGCGCCGTCGCGGCCCTCGGCTTCGAACTCGCCACCGTCAACGTCGTCAGACCGGACGGCGACCTGCTGGTGGCCGCCGTCGCGGGAAACGACTCGGCGGAGGCCGCGATGGCCGGCCGCACCGGCTCCCGGGAGTCCTGGGAGCGCCGCCTCAACATGGGCGAGCGCTGGGGCGAGCTGCGGTTCATCCCCTATACCGAGGGTTGGGTCCTCGACCACGACGACGTCCCGCAGTGGCACACCACCGGGCCGGCTCCGCGCTACCCCGACGAGTGGCACCCCATGGACCGGCTCTTCGCCCCCATGTACGCCTCGGACGGCGAGCTGCTCGCCGTCCTGGAGGTCGACCGTCCGCGCGACGGCAAGCGCCCCGGTGCCTGGGGCTGCGAGGCGCTGCAGCTCTACGCCTCCCAGGCCGCCATCGCCATCAGCAACGCCCGCCTGCGCGGCAACATGCAACGCGCCCTCGTCCGCCTGGAGCGCGAGCAGCAGGCTTTGCGCGCCAGCGAGGAGAGCTTCCGGCAGGCTTTCGACTACGCGCCGAGCGGCATGGCGATAGCCGAGGTCGGCGGCGACAGCCAGGGCCGGCTGATCCGGGTCAACGACGCGCTGTGCCGGCTGCTCGGCCGGCCCGTGGCGATGCTGCGCCGCTACAGTTTCGCCGACCTCGTCCACCCCGAGGACACCGGCGTGCTGCTGCGCACCGCCGCCGAGGGCGGCCGCGCCGAGCTCCGCCTCCAGCGCCGCGACGGCTCCTACGTCTGGGTCTCGCTGCGCAACTCGGTGGTGGCCGACGTCACGGCGGGCCCGCAGGTGCAGCTCACCCACGTCGAGGACATCGAGGAGCGCAAGCGCCACGAGCTGGCCCTCGCGCACCGCGCCAGCCACGACTCGCTCACCGGCCTGCCCAACAACGCCGAGCTGCGGGCCAGGCTCGGCGGCCGGATCTGCGACCGGAGCGCGGCCGAGCCCACCGACGCCTTCGGCGGCCTCGGCACCCCGCCCGGCCGGCCCTACGACCACCACGAGCACGTGCTGGTCCCCGAGGCGCCCGGCGGCGACGGCAAGGGGCTCGCGGTGCTCTTCTGCGACCTGGACGGCTTCAAGTCCATCAACGACCGGTTCGGCCACGTGTGCGGCGACGCGGTGCTGGTGGAGGTGGCCCGCCGCCTCGAGGCCGGGGTCCGGGACAACGACACGGTGGCCAGGCTCGGCGGCGACGAGTTCGTGGTCCTCGCCGAGGGCCTCGGGCCGGCCGACGCCTCCGACCTCGCCGTCCGGCTGCGCAACGGCATCATCCCGCCCATCCGCTGGGAGAACCGGCAGGTGCGGGTCGGCGCCAGCTTCGGCATCGGCTGGGCCGCCTGCGGGATGACCACCGAGGAGATCCTGGAGTCGGCCGACCAGCGCATGTACGTCGAGAAGCGGTCCCGCTCCCAAGGGCGGCGCCGCGCGGGATAGCCGGTTGTGAAACGCGCTACACGTCGGGGGCCGCACGGTTCTCGATCACGCGGTGCCGATCCCGCTTTCCGCGCCCGATCCGGCGGCGGGAATTCGGCGGGGTTTCGAGGGCGGTCACTCATGCGTCGTGAGGGGCGCGAGTAGCGAAGGTGAATGAAAGGTGACTCGGGTGGCGCGGAGATCCCCGACAAAGTGCGGCCGGGCGATCACGGCGTCAAGTCCCGCGACTTGACGAACGAGGAATGTCACCCGAACGCGGTAGGCTCGCGCCCGAACACCAGCGGTACCTAAGGAGCGGCAGTCGATGAGTGCGGGGAACACCGGCGGCGGAGCGCCCGGCGAGGGCGACGACCCGTTCGCCTATCTCTATCGACCCGAGGCTGGGCAGCCGCAGGCGCCGTCCGGGCCGCGCCAGCCCTCCTACAACCAGGTGAGACCGGTCGGCCAGCGCACCTACGGCGGCCAGCAGGGGCAGCGCGGCGGCTACGGCTACCCCCCGCAGCAGCCCGACGCGCGTTACGCGGCTCCCGAGACCCGCCCGCAGGGCATGCCGCCGGCCGGCCACGGCGGGCACGGCCGCCGCCAGGCCCCCGAGCCCCGGCGCAACGGGCTGCTGATCGGCGCGATCGCGGTGGTGCTCGCCGTGGTGATCGGCGTCGGCGCGGCCATCGTCTTCAGCAGTGACGACGGCGACAACCAGGCCGAGGGCACGGAGACCACCGCCCCGCCGGACGATTCGGGCGGCTCTGAGGGCGAGGGCACGGACGATGACCCGACCGAGGGGCAGACGGAGGAGGAGGCCCCGGAGGGCGCGCTGCCGGTGGCCGAGCTCAGCGACCTGCAGCTGTCCGGGATCGGCGTGGCCTCGGACTTCGAGGGGGCGCGTTCCGCCGACGGCAGTTACGTCGCCGTGCAGAACGCGCCGAACTCCACCATCTCGTGGAGCTTCGAGTTCGACGGCGACCCGGGCGCCTACCGCGTCTACATCGGGTACTCGGTCGCCAGCGACGGCCAGACGATGGGCTTCGCGGTGAACGGCACGCCGCGGCAGGACCCGGTGGAGATGCAGAACTACGGGGCCACCGCGCTCGGCGAGGCCTGGTACGAGACCTGGAAGCAGGTCGACCTGGTCCAGGGCACCAACACCGTGCAGCTCAACTGCGCCGCCTCCTGCGACGTGCTGGTCGACACGCTCGAAGTCAGGGAGAACGTCGACCAGTAGCGCGACCGGCGGCGGTCAGCGCAGCACGCGGATCAGCCGCTCCGCGGCCTCCCGCATGGCCGAGCGGCCGGCGGCCAGGTAGGGGCGAGGGTCGACGGCCCGCGGGGCCCGGTCCAGTTCGGCCCTGACGGCGCGGGTCAGGGCCACGTTGAGGGCCGTGCCGATGTTGATCTTGGTCATGCCGGCCGTCACCGCCCGCCGCAGCTCCTCGTCCGGCACCCCCGAGGAGCCGTGCAGCACCAGCGGGACCCCGGTGGTGGCGGCGAGCCGGGCGATCAGCGGGTGGTCGAGGGCCGCCGTGCGCCGGACCATCGCGTGGGCGCTGCCCACCGCCACCGCGAGCGCGTCCACCCCGGTCGCCGCCACATAGGCCGCCGCCTCCGCCGGATCGGTGCGCACCCCGGGCGCGTGCGCGTCGCCCGCCTTGCCACCGATCCGGCCGAGCTCCGACTCCACGAGCAGCCCGTGCGCGTGTCCGAACCGCACGGCCTCGGCCGTCGCCTTCACGTTCTCGTCGTAGGGCAGCCGCGAGGCGTCGAACATCACCGAGCCGAAGCCGGCCGCCGGCGCGGCGCGCAGTAACTCGCCGTCCGTCACGTGGTCCAGGTGCAGCGCGAGGCTGGCTGGCGAGGCCGCGGCCAACGCGGTGAGCGCGGCGGCCAGCGGCGCGAGCCGGCCGCCGTGGTGGGCCACCGCGTTCTGCGAGACCTGTAACACCACGGGCGCGTGGGCCGCCTCGGCCGCGGCAACCACCGCCTGCGCGTGCTCCAGGGTGATCACGTTGAACGCCGGCAGCGCTCGCCCCGTCGCGAAGGCGGCCGACAGCAGTTCGGCGCACGGCGTCACGGGCAAGGCCGCACCACCCACTCGCCCCGGCGCATCACGCCGACCAGCGCGAGTTCCGCGTCGAAGACCACCAGGTCGGCGTCCTTGCCCTCCTCGATCGAGCCGATCCGGTGGTCGAGGCCGAGCAGCCTGGCCGGGGTGGCGGACAGCGCCCGCACCGCGTCGGGCACGGAGACGCCGTTCACCGTCACGGCGCGCCGGAACGCCATGTCGAGCGTGAGCGTGGATCCCGCGATGGTCCCGACCTCCTGGAGCCTGGCGACCCCGTCGACGACGTCGACCGTCAGGGGCCCCAGCGGGTAGGTGCCGTCCCCCATGCCGGCCGCGCCCATCGCGTCGGTGATCAGCGCCACCCGGTCGGGCCCTGCCGCCTTGTAGGCGAGCCGCAGCGCCGCCGGGTGGAGGTGGACGCCGTCGTCGATGAGCTCCACCGTGACCCGCTCGTCCTCCAGCAGCGCGGCGACCGGGCCCGGGGCGCGGTGGGCGAGCGGCGGCATCGCGTTGAACAGGTGGGTGGCGACCGTGGCGCCGGCGTCGACGGCCCATCGGGTCGTCTCGTAGTCGGCGTCGGTGTGGCCGATCGCGGCGATCACCCCGGCGTCCCGCAGCAGCCGCACCGAGTCGAGGCCGCCGGCGAGCTCGGGCGCGAGCGTCACCATCCGCGCCGTGCCACGGGCGGCGTCGAGCAGCTTCCGCACGTCCGAGGGGTCCGGGTCGCGCAGCAGCGAGGGCTGGTGGGCGCCGCACCGGTTGCGTGCGATGAAGGGGCCCTCGAAGTGCACCCCGGCGAGCTCGCCCTGCTCGACGAGGTCCGCGAGCTCCCCGGCCTGCGCGGCCAGGTCCCCGAGCTCGCCGGTGACCATCGAGGCGACCATCGTGGTGGTGCCGTGCGCGCGATGCGTCGCGATCGCGCGCAGCGCCTCCTCGGCGGTGCCGGCGGAGAACGAGGCGCCGCCGCCGCCGTGCACGTGCAGGTCGACGAAGCCGGGCAGCACCCAGTGGCCGGTCAGGTCGACGACGTCCGCCTGGTCCGACTCGTCGCGCAGGCCGGCCGCGATCCGGCCGCCCTCGACGGTGACCCGGCCGGCCTCGACCACGCCGCCCGGCCGCACCACGGTGGCGCCCGCCAGCACGGTGCGGCCGGCGCGTGACCGCGTGCTCACGACGGCACCACCATCGGCGCGTGGTCCCAGGCGAGCAGCCCGGCGCCCAGACAGCCTGCGGCGTCGCCGAGGCTGGCCGGCACGATCTCGGGCAGGTGGTGGAAGGCGACCGCGCGGGCGGCGAGCGCGGCGCGCAGCGGGGTGAGCAGCGTCTCGCCGGCCTCGGCAAGACCGCCGCCGACGATCAGGGTGCGTGGATCGAGGAGGCTGATGGCGGCCAGCAGCCCGTCGGCGAGGGCGTCGACCGCCCGCGCCCAGACGGCGGCGGCGCGCGGGTCGCCAGCGGCGACGGCGCGCGCGGCGTCGGCCGCGTCGAGCCCTGGGGCGCCGGCGGCCGCGGCCCAGGCGCGGCCCACGGCGGCCGCCGAGGCGACGGCCTCCAGGCAGCCGCGCTGCCCGCAGCCGCAGAGCGGGCCGCCGGGGCGCACCACGACGTGGCCGAGCTCGCCGGCCCTGCCGTGCGCGCCGGGCTCGGCTCGGCCCTCGATCGCCAGCGCCGCGGCGATGCCGGTGCCGAGCGCGACCAGCAGGAACCGGTCGACGCCGGTGCCGGCGCCGAACCGCCCCTCGGCCAGCGCGGCGACGCGCAGGTCGTGCCCGAGGGCGACTGGCACCCCGCCGCCGAGCCGCTCCGTCAGCAGCCGGCGGATCGGGACGTCACGCCAGCCGAGGTTGGCCGAGTAGACGGCGACGCCGGCCGCCTCGTCCACGACGCCGGGAAGCGCGACGCCGGCGGCGGCCGGCGGCCGGCCGAAGCGCTCCTCGCCGGCCGCGCGCAGCTCGCCGGCGAAGTCCAGGATCGCGGGCACCGCGCCGTCGGGGCCCGCGGCGGCGCCGGTCGGCCGGCGGGTCTCGAACCGGGGGACGTTGTCGGGGCCGGTCAGCGCGGCCTTCATGGTGGTGCCGCCCACGTCGAGCGCGATCACGTAGGAGTCGTGGGCTTCTTCGGCGACTTGGCCGTCTGGGGGAAGGCTCACAGGCGCAAGTCTCGCCCCAGAAGCGCTGAGAGGTCTAGTCCACTACGCGGTTCCTTCCGGGAGAACGACGGAACGGGTGAGGTGACGCGGCCGGTCGGGATCCAGGCCGCGGGCCGCCGCCACGGCCACCGCGAGCCGCTGGGCGCGGACCAGACGGGCCATCGGGTCGAGCGCGTCCCCGGGCACCAACAGCGCGCCGGTGCGGCGGACTTCGTCCGCGAGCCCGCGCGGAACGGCGCCGAGCGGCCACACCACACGCCCGGGCGCGGCCACCGCGATCGGACCGTGCCGGTACTCCATCGCCGGATACGCCTCCGTCCAGGCGCCGGCCGCCTCACGCAGCTTCAACGCGGCCTCCAACGCGAGACCGTGGCTCCAGCCCTCGCCGAGGAACGTCCACTGCTCGGCCGACACGACCGCGGCGTCCAGCGGCTGACCGAGCGCCAGCTCGGCGTCGTCGGCGGCCTCGGCCAGTGGCCTGACGCCGGGCGGCAGCGGCCCAGCCGCCGCGAGCGCGGCGCGCAGGAACGCCAGTGCGGTGGTCGCGAACCGGGTCTGCACCACGGACCGCTCGTCGGCGTAGTCGAGAACGACGACGTGCCGGGCGGCGCGCAGCACGGGCGAGGCGGGATCGGCGGTGAGCACGAGCACCGGCACGGCCGACCGCCGCGCGCGCAACGCGGCGAGCAGCTCCAGGACCTCGGTCGTGGTGCCCGACCTGGTGATGGCCACCACCCGGTCGTAGCCGCGGGCGACGGGGAACGCGGAGGCGGCGAAGGCGTCCGTCTCGCCCTGCCCGGCGGCCTCGCGCAGCGCGGCGTACGACTGGGCGACGAACCACGAGGTGCCGCAGCCGGTCACGGCCACCCGCTCGCCGGGGCGCGGCAGCGCGTCGGCGAGGCCGCCGGCGTGCGCCGTGCGCGCGTCGCGCTCGGCGCGTCGCCAGCAGTCCGGCTGGGTCGCCAACTCCCGCTCGGTCACGGTCGGTTCCGGCTCGACTTCGGCGGTTTCCGCGGTTTCGGCGGCGGACATCGGGACTCCTCACACGCGGCGGCGTTCCCTCAGGTAACGCACTACCCAGGGGCCGAGTGTCCGAGGCCCGGCATAAACTGCCCGGGTGAGGACAGAGGGGGAAGGACAGGACGCGGCCGGCGGTACCGCCGAAGGACTGTCCGCGCGCGACCGGGCGATCCTCGCCGTCGAGCGCGCCTCCTGGCCGCGCGCCGGCGCGAAGGAGCGGGTGATCAGGGAGCGGCTCGGCCTCTCCCCGACCCGCTACTACCAGCTGTTGAACGCCCTCCTCGATGATCCCGCCGCGCTGGCCCACGACCCCGTCACCGTCAACCGCCTCCGCGCGAGGCGAGCGCGCCAGCGCGCCGACCGCTAGCGGTGGGTCGGCCCCGCCCCACCCTTCCGCGTGACCGGCCGTCACTCGTAGCGGTAGCGGGCCTGGACGGTGATCAGCTCGTCATCCTTGGGCTTGTGCACCAAGCGGTGCTCGTCGTCGATCCGTCGCGACCAGTAGCCGGCGAGCTGCTGTCGGAGTGGCTCGGGCTTGCCGATGCCGTTGACCAGGTCACGCAGCGCCTCGCCGATGAGCCGGTTGATCCGTCGAATCGTCTTCCGGTCGGTCTCGGTCCAGTGGAGACAGTCCGCCCAACCACGAGTGGTGAGGGAGAGCTTCACACGACAGCGGCCCGTCCCGGACCGTCATCCTCATCGCCGACGTCGATGAGTTCGACGCGCGTCGCTGGCGCTGATGGACATGGCGGGCACCTTCCCGCTGCGAGGGAATGACGCCCTCCGGCCTGTTGGGGCCTCCGCTGGGTATGGTCGCCGCATGGGCAACCTTCCCGAACCGCGGACGGATGAGGGCCGGGCCGGCCTTCGGGCCATCGTCGGGGCGCCGACGCGGGCGTTGTTGGCCTTCGACTTCGACGGGACCCTGGCGCCGATCGTCGAGGACCCGGCGCTGGCCACGGCACACCCGGACGCGCTGCCCGCGCTGGCGCGGCTGGCCGGCCGGGTGGCGGCGGTGGCGATCGTCACCGGGCGACCGGCCGGAGTGGCCGTGCGGCTCGGCGGTTTCGAGGCGCACCCGGAGCTGGCCGGGCTCGTGGTCCTCGGCGCTTACGGCGCCGAGCGCTGGGAGGCGGCCACCGGCGAGCTGAGCGTGCCGCCACCGCACCCCGGGATCGCGGCGGTCCGGCTCGAACTGGCGGCGTTGGCCCGCCGCGCCGGCGCGCACCTGGAGGACAAGGGCAACGCGCTGGCCCTGCACACCCGCCGCGCCCCGGACCCGGACGGCGCCTTCGCCGCGCTGCGCGGCCGGTTGACCGAGCTGGCCGCCGGACACGGCCTGGTGCTCGAGCCGGGGCGGCAGGTGCTCGAACTGCGGCCGCCCGGGATGGACAAGGGCGCGGCGCTGACCGCGCTGGTCGGGGAGAGGGACGCCGGTGCCGTGCTGTACGCGGGCGACGACCTGGGCGATCTGGCCGCCTTCGAGGCGGTCGCCAAGCTGCGCGACTCGGGCGTGCCCGGTCTTCGGGTGTGCAGCGGCAGCGCCGAGGTGCCGCAGCTGGCCGACGCGACCGATCTGACCGTTCCAGGGCCGGCCGGACTCGCCGCGTTCCTCGGCGAACTGGCCGAGGCGATGGGGGGCTAGCACTACCCCGAGGACACGTGCTGGCTGGATGTTCTCCGGAGTTGACGCTCCGTAGCGTGTGAACCATGACGAGGAGCAGCAGGACCAGCAGGACCAGCAGGCGGTTCATGGGAGCACCTCCCCGCGTTGGCTGGGGGAGGGTGGCCAGGGCCAGGGTGGCCCTGGCGGCGGTGGGCATCGGGGCGATCGGTGCGGCCAGCGTGCTGGGCTCGGGTGCCTGGGCGCAGGCGGTGCCCGCTGACGGCGCGGACCGAGGCGCGTTGCGGCGGGACGCCGACGCGGTGCGGGACACGGGCGCCAGCGGGCTGGTGGTCCAGGCGCGGGACGCGGCCGGGCGGAACCTGGAGGCCAGGTCGGGCGTCGCCGACCTGGAGGAGGGCGGCCAGGTGCCCTTCCACGCGTACTACCGGATCGGCAGCGACACCAAGACGTTCGTGGCCGTGGTCGCCCTCCAGCTGGTCGCCGAGGGCACGTTGAGCCTCGACGACACCGTGGAGCAGTGGCTGCCCGGGGTGGTCACGGGCAACGGCAACGACGGAAGCCGCATCACGATCCGCAACCTGCTCCAGCACACCAGCGGTCTCGCCAACTACACGGACATCCTCTTCGGGGACCCGGACCAGCTGACGCCCGAGAACTACCTCGCGCAACGGTTCACGCCCCGCGCGCCCGAGGACAAGGTCGCGCTGGCCATGTCGCAGGCCCCCGGCTGGCTGCCGGACGCCGACGACCCGGCCGCCGAGACCCGCTGGTCCTACTCCAACACCAACTACGTGCTGGCCGGCATGATCATCGAGAGGGCCACCGGACACCCCTGGGAGCAGGAGGTGCACGAGCGGATCATCGAACCGCTCGACCTGCGCCACACCCTGAACCCGGGCACCTCCGCCTACGTGCCCCAGCCCACCGCCACCGCCTACCTCCAGTTCCCGGGGCGGGACGACCTCACCGACACCACGCTCTCCGCGGACGGCGGCGCCGACGGCGGCATCATCAGCACCACGAGCGACATGAACACCTTCCTGCGCGCCCTGATGGCCGGCACCCTGCTGCCGGCCGAGCAGCTGGCGCAGATGCGCACCACCGTGCCGGCCGACTTCGGCCACCCCGAGGCCGGATACGGGCTCGGCATAGCCTGGCGCCCGGTCGAGGGCTGCGGCGAGGGGGTCTGGTACCACGGCGGTACCTCGTTCGGCACCTACTCGGAGGCCGCCGTCACGCCGGACGGCGAGGTCTCGGCCGCCTCGGCCGTCTTCACCACCCGGATCGGCGACCAGGAACGCTTCGAGGCCCAGGCGGAGGCCACGGTCGCCATGATCGACCGCGCGGTCTGCGGTTAGTCCCGGCCGGCAGGGGGCACCCGGCGCGGGTGACAGACCACGACCGTGAACCAGTGCCCCCGCCGCCCAAGCCGCCCCCGGTACCACCGGAGCCGGTGCCCCCGGTGCCCGAGCCGCCGCGGCCGGTGCGGCCCGGTCCGGACGAGCCGACGCCGCCACCCGAGCCGCTGCCGAAGCCGCCCAAGCCGATGCCGCCGGCCGAGCCGGGTGGCTGAACCGCGGCGCCTCAGGCCGCCAGGCCGGTGAGCTGGGCGAGGAACCAGTCGGTGGGGGGCAGTGCCGTGGCCGCCGTGGCCAGGCGCTCGCTGCGCCTGGCCCGCTCCTCTGGCGGCATGGTCAGCGCCCGGTGCAGTGCCTGCGCGGTGCCCGCGATGTCGTAGGGGTTGATCAGCAGCGCGTCCTCGCCGAGCTCGGTCGCGGCGCCCGCCTCCCGGGAGAGCACCAGGGCCACGCCCTCCTCGGAGATCACCGGGACCTCCTTGGCCACCAGGTTCATGCCGTCCCTGACGGGGTTGACCAGCGCCACGTCGGCCAGCCGGTAGGCGGCAAGCGAGCGCGCGAAGTCGTCCTTGACGTGCAGCAGCACCGGGGTCCAGTCGGCCGTGCCGAACTCCGCGTTGATCGCCTCGGAGACCCGCGAGACCTCGGCCGTGTACTCCCGGTAGACCGCCAGGTCCTGCCGGGACGGGTAGGCGAACGCGACGTGCGTGACCCGCCCGTGCCACTCGGGCCGGTCGGTCAGCAGCCGCCGGTAGGCCAGCAGCCCGCGCACGATGTTCTTGGACAGCTCGGTGCGGTCGACCCGCACGATGGTGCGCCGGTCGCCGATCTCGGCCCGCAGCGCGGCGAGACGCTGGTCCACGTCGGGGCGGAACGCCCGCTCCCGCAGGAACTCCGCGTCGGCGCCGAGCGCGTGCACGCCCAGCCTCGTCGTCCCGCCCTCGTGCGCCACCACGTCGCCGGAGACCCCGACGCCCAGCTGGTCGGCGCAGCAGGCGGCGAACGCGTCCGCCCAGCGGCGGGTGTGGAACGCGGCCCGGTCGGAGCCCAGGATGCCGAGCAGCACCCGGCGCGCGATCGGGTCGGGCAGCACCCGGAACAGGTCGGGCGGCGCCCACGGCGTGTGCGCGAAGAAGCCGATCCGCAGGTCGGGGCGGCGCTCCCGCAGCATGCTCGGCACCAGAGACAGGTGGTAGTCCTGCACCAGCACGGCGGCGCCCTCGCCCGCCTCCTCGGCCAGCGCCTCGGCGAAGGCCGCGTTGTACGCCTCGTAGCCCGCCCAGCGCTCCTCGAACGTCTCGTCGAAGACGGGCTCGAGCGGCGTCTGGTAGAGCAGGTGGTGGACGAACCAGAGCACCGAGTTGGCCACCCCGTTGTAGGCGGCGTCGTAGGTGGCGGGCGGGATCCGCAGCATCCGCACCGACTGGCCGCCGGTGTCGGCGGCCGGCAGCGTACCGCCGAAGCGGTCCACCGCGGCCCGGTCGCCGTCGCCGAGGGCCGCGCACACCCAGGTGCCGGCGCGGGAGCCGAGCGCCATCAGGCCCGACACGACGCCGCCGCCACCGCGCCGCGCGGTGAGGGAGCCGTCGGCCCCCACCGAGTAGCTGACCGGGCCGCGGTTGGACGCGACCAGAACTTCGGTCGTCATCGAAGCTCCCTGGGGAGGTCGAGGTGCCGGGGCGGGAGTGCACTCCGGAGGCTAGCCAGCAAGGGAGCGGGTGAAACGTGCGACACGTCACACCCGCCCCAGGCCTCCCCGCGCGGCGGCTACGCCGCCTGGCGCGCCGTGTACTCGGGGATCGTGGACATCGGCGGGCGCTCCTCCGCGTTGATCAGGTGGGTCCTGGGCTGGAAGCCGCCCTCCTCGCCGCGGTCGAACTGGGTCATGTCGAGACGCATCGGCAGCACGGAGCCCGGCAGCCGGCACTGCGCGGTGCGCATGATCGCCGCTGCCATCCGGCCGAGCGCCTGCCCGTCCTGGTGGCGGTGCTTGCGCACCCCCACGTCGACCTGGGCCAGCGCGTCCAGGCCCGCCGCGTTCAGCGTGTCGATGAGCAGGCCGAGCTCCACGCCGTAGCCGACGGGGAACGGCAGCCGCTCGAGCAGCGAGCGGCGGGCCGCGTACTCGCCGCCCAGCGGTTGGACCACGCCGGCCAGCTGCGGCCAGTGCAGGTTGAGCAGCGGGCGGGCCACCAGCTCGGTGACCCGGCCGCCCTGGTGGGCGCCGGCCGGCTTGTCGCCGAGCGGACGGTCGTACATGGCCTTGACCAGCTGCACGTCGGGGTCGGTGAGCAGGGGCCCGACTATGCCCGAGACGAAGGTGGAATCGAACTCCCTCAGGTCGGCGTCGACGAAACAGATGATCTCGCCGCTCGCCGCCATCAGCGAGCGCCACAGCACCTCGCCCTTACCCGGGACGGTCGGCATCCGCGGCAGGATCTCATCGCGGTGCACGACCTTCGCGCCCGCTGCGGCTGCGGCCTCCGAGGTGCGGTCGGTGGAGCCGGAATCCACCACCAGCAGTTCATCGATGAGCGGCACGCGCTCCATCAGGTCGCGCCGGAGCGCTTCCACGATGGCACCGACGGTCGCCTCCTCGTTCAGCGCGGGGAGTACCACGCTGATGCTCCCTGCCGCCCCTGCTGCCCGCTTCGCGTTCAACAGCCGCGGCAGCGGGCGGTCAGCGGCGGTCCAGGACCGGCGGCTCAGCCACTCCTCTGCCTCTTCCAGCACGAATGTCGCTCCTGTTCGCGTTCGGCCATATCGAGTATCTTTTGGCCACCATTGCATCGTTTGGCCGTATCTGCCCTATATCGGCGTACCCGAATCCGCCGAGACCATGTTTTTCGGTGGGTCCGCTTCTGGTCCGACTTCTCCCGGTCGCCGCTGGCGGCCTCAGGCCCGCGTCAGTGCACGGCTGTCTCCCGGATCGCCCACTGTCCTCCCGTGTCTCCTCGTGTCTCGCGTATCGGACGGCCCGGGCCATTGTGGGGGGCGTCGGTTACAGTCTCGAACAGCGCAGGTGTCCTCCGCATATCGGGGGGCGCGCCGACAACCGCATAGAGCTCATCCAGAGGGGCAGAGGGAACGGCCCGTTGAAGCCCCGGCAACCCTTCCGCCGGTTCTCGTGACGCGGTGTGACGGTCGGTGACGACCGCGCCCGGGCGAGGCTCACCGGTGGGGAAGGTGCCAATTCCGGCCCGAGGCGAGAGTCGCCCCGGGGAAGATGAGGAGAAGGGCCTCCACAGCCATGTCCGTGCTGACCACAGCCGACTCGTCACCCACCGCAGCCGTCGACCTCGGTCCCGCCGCCGCGCTCTCCTGTCGGGAGTGCGGGGAGCGCTTCCCGCTCAGCCCGATCTTCGCCTGTGCCTCCTGTTTCGGGCCGCTCGAGATCGCGTACGACCTGCCGAGCGGCGACCCCGAGGGTCTGCGCCGGCGTATCGAGGCCGGCCCCAAGAGCATCTGGCGTTACGCTCCGCTGCTGCCCGTGCCGGCGGACGTCGCCGACAAGCCCAATCTGAACCCCGGCTTCACCCCGCTGGTGAAGGCCGACCGGCTGGCCGCCGAGCTCGGCGTGACCGGCCCGCTCTACGTCAAGGACGACTCAGGCAACCCGACCCACTCCTTCAAGGACCGAGTGGTCGCACAGGCGCTTGAGGCAGCGCGCGCCTTCGGATTCACCACCCTGTCGTGCTCCTCCACCGGCAACCTGGCCGGCGCCGTCGGCGCCGCCGCGGCCCGCGCCGGGCTGCGCGCCTGCGTCTTCATCCCGCGCGACCTGGAGCAGGCCAAGGTGGTCATGGCGGCCGTCTACGGCGGCGACGTGGTGGCCATCGAGGGCAGCTACGACGACGTCAACCGCTTCTGCAGCGAGCTCATCGGCGACCCGATCGGCGAGGGCTGGGGCTTCGTGAACGTCAACCTCCGCCCCTACTACGCGGAGGGCTCCAAGACGCTGGCCTTCGAGATCTGCGAGCAGCTCGGCTGGCGGCTGCCCGACCAGCTGGTCATCCCGATCGCCTCCGGATCCCAGCTCACCAAGATCGACAAGGGGCTCAAGGAGCTGATCGCCACCGGTCTCGTCGAGGAGAAGCCGTACAAGATCTTCGGCGCCCAGGCCGAGGGGTGCTCGCCGGTCTCGCAGGCGTTCCGGGACGGCCACGACGTGGTCAGGCCGGTCAAGCCGAACACCATCGCCAAGTCGCTGGCCATCGGCAACCCGGCGGACGGCCCCTACGTGCTGGACATCGCGCGCCGCACCGGCGGCGCGGTCGCCGACGTCACGGACGAGCAGATCGTGTCCGCGATCAAGCTGCTGGCCAGGACCGAGGGGATCTTCACCGAGACGGCGGGCGGCGTGACGCTCGGCGTGGCCAGGAAGCTGCTGGAGGAGGGCACCCTCGACCCCTCGCTGACCACCGTCGTCGTGAACACCGGCGACGGCCTGAAGACTCTGGACGCGGTCGCCTCCGAGACGGGCCCGACCGCGACGATCCCCCCGAGCCTGGACGCCTTCCGTCAGGCCGGCCTGGCGTGACCGTCGACCCCGTCCCCAGTCCAACCCTCACGGGAGGTAGAAACACATGAGCGTGACCGTCCGGATCCCCACCATCCTCCGCACCTACACCGGCGGCCGGGCCGAGGTGTCGGCCGAGGGGCAGACGCTGGCCGAGGTGCTGGCCGACCTCGACCGCAACCACCAGGGGATCGCCGCCCGGGTGCTGGACGACGAGGGCCGGTTGCGTCGGTTCGTCAACGTTTATGTGAACGACGACGACGTGCGCTTCACGGAAGGACTGCTGACCCCGACGCCGGACGGCGCGGGCGTGTCGATCATCCCTGCCGTCGCCGGAGGCTGATCTTCCGTTTGTCTGGTAAGCGGTCATTACCACCGCAAATCCCCAGCTCCACACGCACTCCACGACCGCCCCGAGCCCGTCCGGCTCGGGGCGGTCGGGCGTCCCGGTGGCGATAGAGTGAGCCCCGGACCGCCCCCTGGCCGATGCCAGCCGCATATGAATTCGCGACAGCTGGCGCAAATATTGTGCCGAAAATCGACGTACGAATTGTCGGGTTGGGGCGATAAGGCCATGGCGAAAGATTCAACTTTCAGCTAAAATATGGCATTTGCCCGTTCTGTCGTGCCAAGAATTCTCTCTTGAATGGCCTGTTGCACTGGGCGTCCGTCCAGATACATTCAGCGGCGGTCGACGCGTTCCGGCGCACACCCCCACACCGCCCGGGGGTTGGGTCTGAGAGGTCTGACCCGGGCCCGCGAAGTGCGGTCTCGTGAAAGGGCCAGCAAAATGGGGAGTTAGGAATGGCTCAGGGCACCGTCAAGTGGTTCAACGCGGAGAAGGGCTACGGCTTCATCGCGGTAGACGGTGGTGCGGACGTGTTCGTCCACTACAGCGCGATTCAGATGGACGGCTACCGCACCCTGGAAGAGGGACAGCGGGTCGAGTTCGAGATCTCTCAGGGTCAGAAGGGGCCTCAGGCCGACATGGTCCGGGTGACCGCCTGAATCGCCGACCGTACCGCGGCCTCACCGCCGAGGGCCCGTGCCCGCACCCCGGGTGCGGGCCCTCGGCGTGCCCGCACCCCCTCTGCACGCTTGCACTCTAGGGGTGAGAGTGCTAATCATGGCGTTAGCACTCTCCGAGTGAGAGTGACAGCAAGGACCGGTTCGGTGAGGTCCGCTCGGCAGGTGGGGCAAGGAACCGCCCGTCGGTGGGCCGTCCGTCGCGGGCGCCAGCGCGGTCCGGAGTAATCCACCCCGGTACCTGGGAGGACCCCTTCAATGGCCAAGATCATCGCGTTCAACGAGGAGGCGCGGCGCGGCCTCGAGCGCGGGATGAACCAGCTCGCTGACGCCGTCAAGGTCACGCTCGGCCCCAAGGGTCGCAACGTCGTCCTTGAGAAGAAGTGGGGCGCCCCCACGATCACCAACGACGGCGTCTCCATCGCCAAGGAGATCGAGCTCGAGGACTCCTACGAGAAGATCGGCGCGGAGCTCGTCAAGGAGGTCGCGAAGAAGACCGACGACGTCGCGGGTGACGGCACCACCACCGCCACCGTGCTGGCCCAGGCGCTGGTCCGCGAGGGCCTGCGCAACGTGGCCGCCGGCGCCAACCCGATGGCGCTGAAGCGCGGCATCGAGGCCGCGGTCGAGAAAGTCTCCGAGGCCCTGCTCAACCAGGCCAAGGAGGTCGAGACCAAGGAGCAGATCGCCTCCACCGCCTCCATCTCCGCCGGCGACACCCAGATCGGCGAGCTGATCGCCGAGGCCATGGACAAGGTCGGCAAGGAAGGCGTCATCACCGTCGAGGAGTCGCAGACCTTCGGGCTCGAGCTCGAGCTCACCGAGGGCATGCGCTTCGACAAGGGCTACATCTCGGCCTACTTCGCCACCGACATGGAGCGCATGGAGGCGGAGCTCGAGGACCCCTACATCCTCATCGTCAACTCCAAGGTCGGCAGCGTGAAGGACCTGCTGCCGCTGCTCGAGAAGGTCATGCAGTCCGGCAAGCCGCTGCTGATCATCGCCGAGGACGTCGAGGGCGAGGCGCTGTCCACGCTGGTCGTCAACAAGATCCGTGGCACCTTCAAGTCCGTCGCCGTCAAGGCCCCGGGCTTCGGCGACCGTCGCAAGGCCATGCTGAACGACATCGCCATCCTCACCGGCGGTCAGGTCATCTCCGAGGAGGTCGGCCTCAAGCTGGAGAACGCCACGCTCGACCTGCTGGGCCGCGCCCGCAAGGTGGTCATCACCAAGGACGAGACCACCATCGTCGACGGCGCCGGTGACAGCGAGCAGGTCCAGGGCCGGGTCAACCAGATCCGCGCCGAGATCGAGAACTCGGACTCGGACTACGACCGCGAGAAGCTCCAGGAGCGCCTCGCCAAGCTGGCCGGCGGCGTCGCCGTCATCAAGGCCGGTGCGGCCACCGAGGTGGAGCTGAAGGAGCGCAAGCACCGCATCGAGGACGCGGTGCGCAACGCCAAGGCCGCCGTCGAGGAGGGCATCGTCGCCGGCGGTGGCGTGGCCCTGCTGCAGGCCGCCTCGGTGTTCGAGAAGCTGGAGCTCGAGGGCGACGAGGCGACCGGCGCGGCCGCCGTCAAGCTGGCCCTTGAGGCCCCGCTGAAGCAGATCGCGGTCAACGCCGGCCTCGAGGGCGGCGTCGTGGTCGAGAAGGTCCGCGGCCTGACCCCGGGCCACGGCCTGAACGCGGCGACCGGTGAGTACGTCGACCTGCTGGCCGAGGGCATCATCGACCCGGCCAAGGTCACCCGCTCCGCGCTGCAGAACGCGGCCTCCATCGCGGCGCTGTTCCTCACCACCGAGGCCGTCATCGCCGACAAGCCGGAGAAGGCCGCGGCCGGCGCCGGCGCCGGCGACGCCGGCATGGGCGGTGGCATGGACTTCTGACGGCCTGCGCGCGCCTCACGCGTGGCCGCGCACCGTCATCGAAGTTCGGGAAGGCCCGCCCGGCGGCTCATGACCGCCGGGCGGGCCTTCCGCCATCCCACGCCCCGCGCGGGGCACGCCCCCGCGCCGGCGGCCGCCAGGCCGGGCCGGGCGCGCAACAGCCGCGCGTAGCGCGCTCGGCGGCGCAGCCGTTACCCCCGCGCGGAGGGCGCGGAAGGGCGGATGGGTGGGGGAGAGCCGGCGCGGAGCGCCGTGTGGGCGCAGCCGCCAGCCGCGGAGCGCGGAAG
>NZ_SMKC01000610.1 GCF_004348315.1 Streptomyces sp. 8K308
GAGGAGGAGGAAGAGGTGAACTTCCGCACCACGAAGATCAGCACGGCCACCAGCGCGGCGAAGATCAGCACCCGGAAGGCGAGTCCGAGCACCCAGGTGATCACGGAGATGATCAGGCCGCCGAAGACGACCAGCGCGATGGTGGGGATGCCGATCCAGCGCACCCACCATGGCAGTGTCATAAAGGCGGCTTTCATTGCCCCGGCTCCTTCATCGCCCTACGAGCTCCTACTACAGCTCCTACCACGGTGTCTTGCTCTTTCGATGCTAAGGGCGTCGGACGGGGTGTGGGAGGCCCGATCGCCCCGGTCCTCCCCTGACCGTTCCCTGACTCCTACCCTGAGCCGGGCATCCGCTCAGCTCCCCTCGGGGGGTGAGAAGACCACCATCACCCGCAGGTCCTCGGTGATGTGGTGGAAGCGGGCGTGGGTGCCGGCCGGCACGTAGACCACGCTGCCCCGCCCCACCGTGGTGGTCTCGTCGCCGACGGTCATCGAGGCGCGGCCGCTGACCACGAAGTTCACCACGTCCTGCCGCTGTGGTCGCTGGGTGTCCTGCTGCCCCGCGTTCAGCGCGTAGAGCCCCACCGATATGTTGCGTTCCCTGAGAAAGCGCAGGTAGGCGCCGTCGTTCGCGAGCCGTTCCGCCTCCAGCTGATCCAGCCGGAACTCCTTCATCGCCTCATTCCCTTTGCGCTCCAGGTGCCATCTGCAACGATCCCCTTATGACAAGCATTTTGTTCAGGTTTCTTGCCAACGCCGTCGCCCTGGCCGCCGCCGTCTGGCTGGTCGGCGACATCACCCTCGGGGAAGAGGGCGCGAGCACCGGCAGCAGGGCGGTGACCCTGCTGGTCGTCGCGCTGATCTTCGGCGTGGTCAACCTGATCGTCAAGCCCATCGTGAAGTTCCTGGCCTTCCCCCTGCTGATCGTCACGCTCGGCCTTTTCACCCTGGTGATCAACGCCTTCATGCTGCTCCTGACCAGTTGGATCGCCGGCGACGAGCGCTTCGAGGTCGGCGGGTTCATGGCCGCGGTGCTGGGCGGCCTGATCATCTCCATCGTGTCCTGGGCCGTCAACATGGTCCTCGACCGGGACTGACCGATCCGATGACCTTCCGCATCTGCGTCGTCTGCTCGGGCAACATCTGCCGCTCGCCGATGGCCGAAACCGTGCTCCGCGCCCGCCTCGCCGAGGCGGGCCTCGACGGCGACCACACCGTGGACAGCGCCGGCACCGGCGGCTGGCACGTCGGCGAGCCGGCCGACCCGCGCGCCGTCGCCGCGCTGGCCGCCGCCGGCTACCCGGCCGGCGCCCGCGACCACACGGCCCGGCGCTTCGAACGCGACTGGTTCGACCGCTACGACCTGGTCGTCGCGATGGACCGCGGCCACGAGCGCGAGCTGCGCCGGCTGGCGCCTGACCAGCGGGCCGCCGCCAAGGTGGTGCTCCTCCTCGACCACGACCCGGACGCCACGGAACCCGACGTGCCCGACCCCTACTACGGCGACGACGAGGGCTTCGCCGAGTGCCTGAAGATCATCGAGCGCGGGGTGGACGGGCTGCTCGACGCGGGCGTGGTG
>NZ_SMKC01000611.1 GCF_004348315.1 Streptomyces sp. 8K308
ATCATCACGTTGGACGGCTTGAGGTCGCGGTGCACGAGGCCGGCGCCGTGGATGTCGCGCAGCGCCTTCACCAGGCCGTTGGCCAGGATGAAGAGGGTGCGCTCGGGCAGCGGCCCGTAGGAGTTGGCGACCACGTCGTGCAGGGAGGGTCCGGCGACATAGCCGGTGGCCACCCACGGCGTCTCGGCGAGCGTGTCGGCGTCGAGCACCGGCGCGGTCCAGTCGCCGCCGACCCGGCGGGCGGCGTCGACCTCGTGCTGGAAGCGCTGCCGGAACTCCGGTTGCGCGGCCAGCTCCGGCTGGACGAGTTTCACGGCCACCGTGCGGCCGCGGTCGGAGCGCGCCAGGTAGACGCTGCCCATCCCGCCGGCGCCCAGCTTCCCCAGCAGTCGGTACTGGCCAACCCGTTGAGGATCTGTCGGCCCGAGCGGCTTCATGCTGAACTACTCCTCTTCGCTCTGTAAGGCCTCATGAGAATACGGCGGCCCGTAGACACTAGGGAGGACAGAGGCCGAACCGTAATCGGTTCCCGCAACGCCCTCATGGTTGTGGTTGATGCCATTTCTTGACCGAATCGTCGCCGCGTTCACTCCCGCTCGAGCGTGAACTCCGGCTCCTCGGCGCCGTACGGGGTGAAGTCGATGCTGGACGCGTTCTCTCCGGTGACAAAGCCGCCGAGGTCGACCGCGTCGAAGTTCAGGCGGTAGGAGGGGAGCGGGTCGCAGTCGCCCTGCGTGACGGCGCCCGGCCCGGCCAGCAGGGTTCCCCCGTCCGTGCCGCCGCTGACGAGCTCGGACTCCCAGACGCAGTCGCCGTCCGGCTGGCTGAAGGTCAGCGCGACCTCGCCCGCCGTGACGATGCCGCCGAACTCGACGGAGAGGTCGTCGTCGCTGTACACGGCGTCGTAGATCGCGAACGGCATGCCGTCGTCGCCGGGGGCCATCGCGGCCGGGGACATGGTGAGCCGGCCGCCGTCTGAGGTCTGCCACAGCACGCTGCCGTCCGACTGCACCGCGGCGGTCTGGTCCGAGAACGGCTGGCAGTTGATGCCGTCGGGGGTCTCGCTGGTGATGCCCTCGGGGGAGAGGGAGATCGTCTCGCCGTCGACCGAGGCGAGCGAGGCATGCTCGACGCACAGGCCCTGGGGCAGCACGGTGTACTGGGTGGCGACGGTGTCGCCCTGGTTGCCTGAGGCTATCTCCATCCGGACGAAGATGCTGTCGTCGCCGTCGAGGATCTCGCCCTCCCAGGCGCCGACGAGGTCGGACGGGACGGTGCCGCCCCCCTGTCCCTCCGTGGGCTGCTCGGTCGGCGTGGGGTCCTGGCTCGGGGACTCGGTCGGCGTCGGGTCGCCGCCCGCGGTCGGGCCGGGATCGGGCTCGTCCTCGCCGCCGCCGAGCGCGAAGACGCCGACGCCGATGGCCACCGCGAGGACCGCCACCGCCGCCGCCACGATCAGCGGCACGTTGTTCCGCCGCTTGTCGGGCACGGGCGGCGTGCCCGTGGGGGCGCCGGGGCCGTAGGGGTTGGTGGCACCCGTGGTCTGGTGCGGGTAGCCGTAGCCGTGCGGCGGGGACG
>NZ_SMKC01000612.1 GCF_004348315.1 Streptomyces sp. 8K308
CCGTAGGTGATGCCGTCGAAGGTGGTGGCGGCGGCCCGGAGCTCGGCGGCGAGGGTGGGCAGCGGGCGGGCGGCCTCGGTGGCCGCCTCGGTGGCGGTGCGGCCGGGGCGCGGCTCGAGGAGGGCGCGTTCCTCGAGGGCGCGGACGATGGCGCGCAGGCGCTCCTGGACGGCCTCGGGCCAGCGTCCCGCGGCGGCGTGCGCGTCGGCGGCGGCGCGGTGCTCGGCGGCGGTGCGCGGGTGGTCGCCGAAGAGGCCGCCGGTGGAGCGGGGTCCTGCGGCGTCGCGCAGGGCGCCGAGGCGCATCCGGAGGGCGACGAGCAGGGCGATGACGAGGAGCGCGATGGTCAGCAGGCCGAGCCAGCCGCCCGGGGTGTTCAGGGCGACGCCGTCGAGCCGGCCGAGGAGGTCGTCCCAGATCCAGTTCCAGACGCGGCGGGGCAGGCTGGGCTCGTGCTCGGCGTAGGCGGGCTTGGACAGCTCGCGTTGCGCGTCGCGGAGGGCCTCCTCGCGGTCGGTGACGACGGGCGGCGCGGTGTCGTCCGTCGGCAGCAGTGCGAGCGCCGGGAGCGGCGTCGGCACGGCGTCAGTTCCCCGGTGTGGGGCCGTCGCCGAGGCCGGCCGCGCGGGCGAGCTCGATGTCGAGCGCCTCGCGGCGGATGCGCTGGTCGATGTAGAGGAGGGCGGTGACGCCGGCGCTGATGGGGAGGGTGATGGCGGAGCCGATGACGGCGCCGACCCCGGAGATGGCCAGGTAGCTCCAGGACATCTCGGTGAGGCCGCCCTCGAGGAAGCCGCCGTCGCCGCCGGCGACGACCTCGGCGATCAGCGTGGTGGGGAACTCGATGATGCCGCCGACGATGGTGAGGAGCACCAGGATCAGCACCTGGATGCCGAAGACCCGCCACCAGGAGCCGGTGACCAGCTTCCAGGAGCGGCGCATGGCGGCGATGACGCCCTGGCGTTCGAGCATCAGGGCGGGGGCGGCGAGGGAGAACTGGATCCAGAGCCAGATGGCCAGGATGACGCCGCCGAAGCCGCCGAGGGCGATGAGGGCCGTGCCGCCGAGGCCGAAGAGGGCCATGGGGACGACGATGGCGAGGACGGAGATCAGGGGGACGAGGAGCACTAGGCCGAGGAGGCGCGCCAGGCGGCCGCGGGAGTCGTGCCAGGCCTCGCCGACGGTGACGCCGCGGCCGAGGACGGCGCGGCTGACGACGATGGTGAGCATGGCGGTGGCGAGCACGTTGCCGAGGAGGGTGGCGACGCCGGTGACCGAGCCGAAGCCGAGGAGGTCGCCGAGGGCGTCGCGGAGCTCTTCGTCGGTGGGGTTGGGGTTGTCCTCGAGGGCGCTGAGGCCGGTGCTGTCGGAGAGCCAGGTGTGCAGGGCGATGGAGGAGAGCAGCTGGATGACGATGGCTATGGGGAGGGCTATCGCCAGCACGGTGCGCCAGTGGGCGCGGGCGGTGGAGACGGCGCCGTCGAGTATCTCGCCGACGCCGAGGGGGCGGAGCGGGATGACGCCGGGCTTGGGGGCCTGAGGCTGGGGCTGCCAGCCGCCGGGCGCTCCCCAGCCG
>NZ_SMKC01000613.1 GCF_004348315.1 Streptomyces sp. 8K308
TCAGCGTCGGCAGCCGCTGCTCCAAGTCGTGGACGCGGGCGGCCGGGATGTCGCCCTCGATCACCACCAGGTCCCCGCTGTTCGCCGTCGTGTGCGGCATGGCATCGAGCCTGGCCAGCACGGCGGCGATGGCTGCGGGCAGCGCGTCGGCGTCGGGCGTGTCCATGGTGTCCCCCTCCCGGTGTGGCTCGTCGGTTCTTCGGCTCGTCAGTCCTGGTCGCTTCGTGGTGCGGTGAGGTCGATGGCGGGGCCGGCGAAGGTGCCGTCGGCTGCGGGTTCGATGACGCTCGGCACGCCGTCCACCTGGACCCGGACCAGGTAGGCGGTGGGTCGCACGTCCTTGAAGGGGAGCCGCAGCGCGTGAGCGTCGTCGGGCTCGGGGGCGGGGAACGGCGCCCGGAACCGGTGGCTGTGGGCGCGGCGATCCTCGGGTGGGCGCAGTTCGTCGAGGAGGAGTTCCACGCGCTGCTCCTCGCCGACGGGGGTGTCGAGCCGGAGCTCGAGGGTGCCGGAGACGAGGTCGTCGCCGGCCCGGTCCGCCAGCTCCGGCTGGCCGACGAGGCTCGGCTGGCGGGCGAGGGTGGCGGCGTTGCTCTCCAGGCCCCTGGCGGCGCCGCCGTAGACGAGGCGGAGCCGGTGGGGCCCGGGCGGCAGGTCGTCGGGCGGGGTGAGGACGACCTGGGTGTCCGTCACGTGCTCGGCCGGCACGGGCACCTGGCGGGGGCCGAGGTCGGCGGTGACGGGTCCCGCGGCGAGTCCGGTGCCGGTGAGGACGAGGTCGCGGCCGAGCGGCACCGGACCCTCGGTCGGCGTGGTGGTGTCGTCGGCGCCGGTCGGGCGGGACGCGATCCGCTCCAGGCGGGGCCGCAGGCCGGGGACGGCGGTGACGGTCCGGCGCAGCACGGGCTTGCCGGCGGCGGGGTCGGCGCGCCCCTCGAGCAGCACCAGCGTGGCCTGGTAGACGACGGACAGGGCGTACGGGGTGTGGTGGAGCATGCCCCAGAGCTTGGAGGTCTCGTCGATGTCCATCTGGGTGGGCGTGAACCGCACCCGCTGTGGTGAGACGGCGAGGTCGGAGCCGGCCAGGTGGCTGCTGTTCAGCACCGCCTGCTCGATGAGTTCGCGGGAGAGCGTCGGGCTCTCGTGCAGGGTGCGCACGACGGCGCCGATGAGCCGTTGGCCGGTGAGTTCGCTCTCCTCGCCGTAGCCGGTGATGAGGTAGTGGAGGTCGACGGCGGCGGTGGGGCGGCGCAGCAGGGTGCCGTCGGCGGCCCGGGTGGGCGCGTCGTGGTTGCGGAGCGAGGCATTGGGGGTGACCTGGTAGAGGAAGACGGTGATGGTGGGTACGGCGGGCGGCTCGGTCGGCGGGCGCCTGGTCTCGACGTTGACGGCCTCGTCGATCTCGGGGCCGAGGTTCTCGGCGAGCAGCAGCCGCAGGGCCTCGGAGACGGTGGCGATGGCGAGGGCGTTGCTCATGGTCGTCGCTCCTCACGCGCCAGGTAGTCGGCGAGGCCGAGGGTCGGCGTCTGGCGG
>NZ_SMKC01000614.1 GCF_004348315.1 Streptomyces sp. 8K308
AGCTTGATCATTAACCTCGCTGCTGTTTCAGGCGGACGTGTTCGGTGAGGGTTTCGATTCGTTTCACGGTCTTCCCGGGCTCGTGACGTGGTGCTGGCCTGCGGTTCTTCGAGCCTGGGGGACGTCCGGGGCCGGGTTTGGAGGGTCTGGGCACATCGGCGGGACGGGCGGTCTTCACGCGGAGGTGGCGGAACCCCCGGCGGACCCGGGCAGGGGTGAGCCGACGGGGCTCGGCGGGCCGTTCCCAGGGCCGGCGCAGGTCCTCGGCGAGGGGCCGGGCGAGGCGGAGTTGGGTGTGGGCGGCGATGATCAGCCACGTCCACAGGTCAGCCGTGTGCGGATCGCGGACCTTGGGGACGGTCCAGCCCAGGGTCTGTTTGAACAGCCGGAAGGTGTGTTCAAGATCGAACCTGCGGAGGAACGCCTGCCAGCGCACGTCGACGTCTTGGCCGGTCATCCCGGTGCGCGAGGACCACAGCCACACCGGCTTGGGGTCACGGTCGCCGGGCAGGTGCTCGACCTTCAGCCGGATCAACGTGCCGTGGATCAGTGGGAGTTCGCCGCAGTGATCGAGCCAGGGGCCACGGGCCTGCAATCGGGGGTGCATCCGGTCCCAGGCGAGGGCCTCGGCCGTGCCGTAGCGGGTGGTGTCGCACGTCGTGGCGTGGTCGGGGGTGTGCCAGGACTCCGGCTTGGAGAAGGTGAGGACGCCGCCGTGCTTGCGGGGCTGCCCACCGCGAGGGGTGGAGCGGCGTGGGCCGGCGTCTCGGAGCATGACGCGGTCCGAGCGCAGTCGGCCGACCAGCTCGACGGGCAGGTCGGCCAGGACGTAGGCGAGGCGGGTGACGTCGTAGCCGGTGTCCATGACGATGAGGATGTCCGCGTCGCCCGGCCGCCACTGCCCGGCGTGCACGAGCCGGGTGATCACCTCGCGCAGTTGGGTGGCGGTCACCGCGGTGGCGTCGTCGGCCGGCCCCAGCCGGATCGCGTCCAGCACGGCCGCCCAGGAGGTGCGTCCCGTCTCCAGTGCGGCGACGAAGGAGTAGGGCCAGCCGGGGATGAACTGATCCGCGCTGCGGCCCCGCCCGTAGACGTGGCAGAACAGCAACTCCGGACTGGTGGGGGCATCGGGTCGCAGCCAGTTGCTCACGTCCACGGCGAGCACGATCCGCCCGTCGGCGGCTCGCGGCAGCGGCGTGGAGGCCAGCAGCCTGCGCAGGCGACGCGGTTCCAGCCAGCCGTGGTTGACCGCGTCGTACATCGCTCCGTGCCCGCGTCGGTGCTCGGCCGTGAGCGTCAACTCGACCAGCGACGTCACCGGGCCGTCCGAGCACAGCACCGCGTCGGTCAACTCGAAGAGCGCGTCCGCCCGGGTGTAGAGGCAGTCGTAGAACTCGACACGAAAGTGGGACAGGACGCCCAACGCGGCGTCAGCGGTCTGTTCAGGGGCGAGACTCTTCACCAGCGGCCGTTCCTTCACGCGACGTTGCTCGACACCTCGAAGCGTGAAGAACGGCCGCCC
>NZ_SMKC01000615.1 GCF_004348315.1 Streptomyces sp. 8K308
GCACTCGCGGATGCCCCGCTCTCCGGCCACTGGTTCTCCGCCCAGTTCCAGGAGCTCCTGGCCAACGCCTACCCGCCCCTGTAAGCCGGTAGGAACACCGAACCACCCCTGAAGGTGAGGGGCCAGGACGTCGCGCCCCGGCCCCTCACCCATGCTCAGCGCGCGCCCGGTTGGCCGAGCGGCCAGCGTCTGGCTCCGAACTGGGTGACGGTGACCAGCGTTTCGCCGTCCCGGGACAGGGCGACGCCCGCCTCGGTCGCGGCGAAGGGGAGTTCCGCGAGCACCGTGTCAGTGGCCGCGTCCCACACGGCGCCGCGCCCGTGGCTGCCCGGGAAGTAGGCGCGGGGGCCCGTGGCCGTCCAGACCAGGGCGCCCTCCGGGTGGTCGAGCATCGGGAGGTCGCGGACGGCGATCCGGGGGATGGCGCGGCGTCGCACGCCCGTGGCGTCGGCGGTGAGCGGCAGCGTCCAGAGCGCCGCGTGGCCGCGCAGCGTCGAGCCGGCGAGGGCCAGGGCCGAGCCGTCGGGGGCGAAGGCGAGGCCGGTGATGCAGCGCAGCTGCTCAGGCTCCGCGCGCAGCAACGTTTTTCCACTGGCGACGTCCCGCACCACCACCCGCGTCGCGCCCGCGCGCAGCCCGCAGGCCACGCGTTCGCCCGAGGCGTCGAGCGCCGCCTGGTCGAGGAGGCCGCCGCGCTCGGTGAGCACGAAGACCTTGCCGCCGGTCTCCGCGTCGAGCACCACCACCCGGGCGGCGGCGTGCGAGGCGAGCACCAGGCGCGAGCCGTCTCCGCTGAAGGCGAGCCGCAGCCGTTCCTCGCCGTGCGGGGCGGCCGGCGGCAGCTCCCGGCGCCAGCGCTCCGCGCCGCCCTCCACCTCGTTGAGGACCAGGCAGGGTTCATCGCCGAGCAGGCCGCGCGCGATGACGTCGCCGCGCGGGCCGAAGGCGAGGCCCGCCAGATGGCCGGCGCCAGGGACGGCCGGCAGCCGGCCGATCTCGGGCGGGCCGCCGTCGGCACGCGCGCGTACCAGCACCAGCGGGCGCTCGCCGGCGCGCCGGTCGAGGGCGGCGGAGTAGGCGAGGGCGCGGGCGTCGTCTGCCACGGCCACGTCCCGAACCGGCTGGTAGGAGCAGGGGAGTTCACCGGGGAGCCCGGAGAGCAGCACCTCGCCGGGGCCGGGGTCCTGGGCGAGCGCGGCGGCGTCGGCGGGCGGGGCACAGCCGGCGAGGAACCAGGCGTCGATCTCCTCCTGGACCACGACAAGCGCCCGGCCGTCCGGGGTGAAGGCGGCCATCGCGCTGGCGGGGTCGGCCCACAGGGTCCGGCCCTGGCCGTCGAAGAGGAGCGAGCCGAAGTCGGTGCCGATGAACGCGTGGGGGCCGGCGGCGGTCCAGACGGCGCGCGCGGTGATGGCGGCGGTGGGTGAGTCGGCGTCGAGGCCCTCGGTGAATCCGGTGGGGCGCAGCAGCCGGCCCGGGATGAGGGTGGTGTCGTCGCGCAGGGCGAGGAGGCGGG
>NZ_SMKC01000616.1 GCF_004348315.1 Streptomyces sp. 8K308
CCCCGTTATGTTCTTCGTGGTCCTGCAAGAGGGCCGCTGGCCTCCGGGCCCGGCATGACTGTGTCCCCCTGTCGCAAGGATGACCTGGGGGGTGGTGTCACCGGGCCCGGCAGGTGCCGTCGGAGACGCTGATGAGAGGTCCGGCCACCGCCCGGTCTGGCGCAATGCCGGACAGCTCGCGGGCGGCAGGTCTGCATAACGTGGATGCGCGCGTACGACACCACCGCCAAGGCCGGCCGGTTCAACTCCCCTGAAAGGGCGCGATGTTCGACACCGAAGACGTGGGCGTGTTCCTCGGCCTGGACGTCGGCAAGAGTGCTCATCACGGCCACGGCCTCACCCCGGCCGGGAAGAAGGTCTTCGACAAGCCCCTGCCCAACAGCGAGCCGAAGCTGCGGGCCGTCTTCGACAAGCTGACCGCGAAGTTCGGGACCGTGCTGGTGATCGTGGACCAGCCGGCCTCCATCGGCGCCCTCCCACTGACCGTGGCCCGGGACGCTGGTTGCGAGGTCGCCTACCTGCCGGGCCTGGCGATGCGCCGGATCGCCGACCTGTATCCGGGTGAGGCGAAGACCGACGCGAAGGACGCCGCGGTGATCGCGGACGCCGCCCGCACCATGCCCCACACCCTGCGCTCGCTGGAACTGACCGACGAGATCACCGCCGAGCTGACCGTCCTGACCGGCTTCGACCAAGATCTCGCCGGCGAGGCCACCCGCACCTCCAACCGGATACGCGGCCTGCTCACCCAGTTCCACCCCTCGCTGGAACGCGTCCTCGGGCCACGTCTGGAACATCCAGCGGTGACCTGGCTGCTGGAACGCTACGGCTCCCCAGCCGCACTGCGGAAAGCCGGCCGCCGCAGACTCGTCGAGGCGATTCGCCCCAAGGCACCACGCATGGCACAACGGCTGATCGACGACGTCTTCGACGCCCTGGACGAACAGACCGTTGTCGTCCCCGGGACCGGCACCCTCGACACCGTCATCCCGTCCCTGGCCCGCTCTCTGGCCGCCGTCCACGAACAACGCCGGGCCCTGGAAACCCAGATCAAGACCCTGCTGGAGACCCACCCTCTTTCCAAGGTCCTGACCTCGATGCCGGGAGTCGCGGTCAGGACCGCCGCAGTCGTGCTGGTCACCGTCGGCGACGGCACCAGCTTCCCCACCGCCGCCCACCTGGCCTCCTACGCCGGCCTCGCCCCGACGACGAAGACCTCGGGAACCTCGATCCACGGCGAACACGCACCCCGAGGCGGAAACCGGCAGCTCAAACGCGCGATGTTCCTGTCCGCGTTCGCGGCCCTGCACGACCCCACCTCCCGCACCTACTACGACAAATGCCGGGCCCGCGGAAAAACCCACACCCAAGCCCTCCTCCGCCTCGCCCGCCACCGCATCAGCGTCCTGTTCGCCATGCTCCGCGACGGCACCTTCTACGAACCACGCGTCCCCGAAGAAGCCGTCGCATGACCAGCTCGGGCTTGACGAAGGACATAGAGGCACCCCCCC
>NZ_SMKC01000617.1 GCF_004348315.1 Streptomyces sp. 8K308
GGCTCTGGCCCGTGTTCGGTGGTGACGAAGGGTGACGGGTGTCGTTGACTCCATGTGCGGGATGTCAACGAGCTTGTGGGTGTGGTGTTCTCGGGGTTGTCGGCGCTGGTCGTCGAGGGGGTGGCGGACGAGGGCGAGGGTATCCGGGTGATGGCCCGGACCCAGGACGGGCCGGTGTCGTGTCCGGTGTGCGGGACACCGACGGAGCGGCTGCACGGCTTCCACTGGCGGTCCGTGGCGGACGTGCCGGTGGACGGCCGGCGGGTGCTGGTGTCCGTGCGGGTGCGGCGCCTGGTCTGCGCGGTGCTGGGCTGCCGGCGGCAGACCTTCCGCGAGCAGGTGCCTGGTGTGCTGGGGCGTTACCAGCGTCGGACGAGCCGGCTGGCGGCTCAACTTGGTTGTGTGGTCAAGGAGTTAGCGGGCCGGGCCGGTGCTCGCGTGTCCCGCGTCGTGTCTGCCGCGGTGTCGCGTTCGACCGCGCTGCGGATCCTCATGCGACTCCCGCTCCCCTCGCCGCGGGTGCCGCGTGTCCTGGGGGTGGACGACTTCGCCCTCAAACGTCGTCACCGGTACGCCACCATCCTCATCGACGCCGAGACCGGCGAGCGGATCGACGTCCTGCCTGGTCGCAACGCGGACACTCTGGAGGCGTGGCTGCGCGAGCATCCCGGCGCCGAGATCGTCTGCCGGGACGGCTCCGGCTCTTACGGCGAGGCGATCCGCCGGGCCCTGCCCCAGGCGGTGCAGGTCAGCGACCGGTGGCATCTGTGGCAGAACCTCTGCGACAAGACCCTGGCGGAGGTCCGCTCGCACAGCTCCTGCTGGGCCACTGTCAACCCGCCCCGCTCGGGCGGAGTGCACGAGCAGACCACCCGCGAGCGGTGGCAGGCCGTCCACGACCTGCTGGGCAAGGGCGTTGGCCTGCTGGAATGCGCCCGCCGCCTGAACCTCGCCCTCAACACGGTCAAACGCTACGCACGTATCCGCGAGCCCGAAGCGCTGCGGCGTGCCCCGCGCTACCGCCCGACCCTGGTGGATCCCTACCGCGACCACCTCCGCTCACGGCGGGCCGCCGACCCCGCCGTCCCCGTCCAGCAACTGTTCCGCGAGATCAAGGAACTGGGCTACACCGGCAGCCTCAACCTCCTCTACCGCTACATCACCCAAGGCCGAGCGGAAGGCGATCGGCCCGTGATCACTCCTCGCCGCTTCGCCCGCCTGATGCTCACCCGCCCCGACAACCTGCGAGACAAGGACGCCGCGCTCCTACGGGAACTCACTGCGGCCTGCCCCGAGATGACCGAACTCGCCCGCCTTGTCACCGGGTTCGCCGCACTCCTCGCCCCCGCCGCTGGCAACGACACCAAGCTCACCGAGTGGATCAACGCCGTCCGCACCACCGACCTACCTCACCTGCACGCCTTCGTGAACGGCCTCGAACTCGACCGCGCCGCCGTCGACGCCGGACTCACCCTCCCCCACCACAACGGCCGCACCGA
>NZ_SMKC01000618.1 GCF_004348315.1 Streptomyces sp. 8K308
GGTGGGGGCGGCGTACGCGGAGGGGACGAGGGTGCGCAGTCGGTGGACGACCGTGGTGCGCAGCGTAGCCAGGCCCGAGGCGTCAACCCCGACGTGTGGGTACACGGGACTCCCAGAGGCAGAGCTTCCAAACACGTGCAGTGGTCGGCCCGTCACCCGTCAACTGGTGGGGAACGGGTCAGGACCGGAATGCGTCTGAGGAGAATAACGCTTCGTGCCGACAGTGCTACGCCTAGTTGCGAAAATCGCCGATTCGGTTTGATGTATTACGTTTGTGTATAGCGCGCCACACAAACGCCATAGTCTTCATGATCGCCGCATGATCGGATTTGCCGCCTTGGAGACCAAGTTCGACTGATGGCGGCGTGCGGGTCTGGCCGGGCCTGGGGTTGGGTAGGGGATTGGGGTTGCTCGAACGGAAGCGAGCGGGCACGAGTGGGCACGGGTGGAGGCGCGGGAACCGCGCGGAACCGCGCGGAACCGCGCGGAACCGCGTGCAGACGTGTCGTGAGCGGGGTTTCAGCGGCGGCGGCGGTGCAGCGCCAGCGCGGCGGCCGCGCCGCCGGCCACGGCGCCGGCGCCGGCGGCGGCCGGCACGCCGACGCGGACGGCCTTGCGGCCCGTCCGGTAGTCCCGGCGCCGCCAGCCCATCGCGCGGGCGTGGGCGCGGAGCTTGCTGTCCGGGTTGATCGCGTACGGATGGCCGACGAGCGAGAGCAGCGGGATGTCGTTGGCCGAGTCGCTGTAGGCGGCGCAGCGCTCGAGGTCGAGGCCCTCGGCGGCGGCGAGCGCGCGCACGGCCTCCGCCTTGGCCGGGCCGTGCAGCGGCTCCCCGACAAGACGGCCCGTGTAGACGCCGTCGACCGACTCCGCGACGGTGCCGAGGGCGCCGGTCAGACCGAGCCGGCTGGCGATGATGGTCGCCGTCTCGACGGGCGCGGCCGTCACCAGCCAGACGCGCTGGCCGGCGTCCAGGTGCGCCTGGGCCAGGGCCCGGGTGCCGGGCCAGATCCGGTCGGCCATGTACTCGTCGTAGATCTCCTCTCCGATGGCGGTCAGTTCGTCGACGCGGTGGCCGCGGACGATGGACAGCGCGCTCTCCCGCGCGTCCTGCATGTGACCTGCGTGCTCGGCGCCGGCGAGCCGGAAGTACGCCTGCTGCCAGGCGAACCTGGCCAACTCGCGCTTGCGGAAGAACTTCCGCTTGTAGAGGCCGCGGCCCAGGTGGAAGATGGCCGCGCCCTGCATCACGGTGTTGTCGAGGTCGAAGAACGCGGCTGCCCTGACGTCGCCGGGGACGGGGAACTCGGGCTCCTCGTCGGGGGATTCCAGGTGCGCCGCCTTCCGCGCGGCCTCGGCGGAGGCGGCTCCGGCGAGCCGGCTGCGGTCGGTGGTTGACCGCCTGCGGGGGGTGAGCCAGCGGGGGCGTCGGGCGGCCGAGAACGGGCGCGTGAGGCGGGGCCGAGCCATGCTGTTGAG
>NZ_SMKC01000619.1 GCF_004348315.1 Streptomyces sp. 8K308
GGGTGGCCCAGGGAGCGGGCGCGGGGGGCTCGCCCCCGGCCGACCAGGGCCCGGCGTCGTGCCCCGCGCTCTGCGGGGCGTCGCCGAACGGCCTGGTCCACTGGCCGCCGACCGACGGGTCGACGGCCGTGGCCATGGCCGCGCCGTCGCCGATCTCCGGCGGCTGGTAGCCGTGCCCGGGCGCGGCGAGCGGTTCGGCGCCCGACCGCTCCTGGTAGCCCTCGGGAAGCTCTATGAAGGCGGTGGCGTCCGAGTCGTACTCACCGCCCCACCCCCCCTGCGGTCCTGGCGTGCGTGCCCCCTCCGGCGAGAAGTCGGGCGCCGGCTCGGGCTGCTGATCGTTGCTGCTCATGCGAGAGCCCTTCCGAGTCCACGGCGGGCCAGTGTCGCCACGGTACGCCTCATGTGCTGCACGGCGGGCGGAAGTTGCGGAGGTTCGCCCCCATCGCTCGGCGGCGGCGGATCCGGGATGCAGGCCATTCCGACATAGTCCCCGAAAGCATGCAGCACCTCGGGGGCGAGGCCGCGCTCCCCGTCCCAGTCGACCAGGGAGGCCACCCACCGCTCGGCGTCCAGCGGCCGCAGCGGCATCGGGCTGACGGCGCCCACCGCGCAGCGCACCTCCCGGCGCACCGGGTCGAGCACGACCGCGACCGAGGCCTGCGCCCTGGCGGGACCGGTGCGCGCGGTGGCCTTCAGGAAGGTCTGCGGGGCGTGCAGCAGCGGCACCCGCACATGGGCGAGCAGTTCCCCGCCGCGCAGCCGGTCACGGCCGGCGAGCAGGTGGCTGACGGGGATCTGCCGGCCCTCGCCGTCCGGCCCGGCCACCAGCAGCGTGGCGTCGAGCGCGGCCAGCACCGGCAGCGTGTCGCCCGAGGGGGCGCAGGTGATGATGTTGCCGCCGAGGGTGCCCGCGTTGCGCACCTGGGGCGGGCCCGCTGACCGCGCGGCGGCGGCCAGCGCCGGGATCAGCGCGGCGAAGTCGGGGCGGCTCATCCTGGCGTGCGTGAGACAGGCGCCGAGCAGCGCGTGACCGTCCTGATACGCCCAGCCGCGCAGTTCCGCGAGCCGGCCGAGGCCGACCAGGGCCGCGGGCCGCAGCAGCCCGGCGTTGACCGAGGCCATCAGGTCCGTGCCGCCCGCGACCGGCACGGCGGCCGGTTCGGCGGCCAGCGCCGCCACGGCCTCGTCCAGCGTGGCTGGTAGCGCGACGAGCCGCGCGGAGCCCGGTGCGTGCGGTGCGTGCGTGCTCAATCCGGCTGC
This sequence comes from Streptomyces sp. 8K308, assembly GCF_004348315.1. Classification (GTDB taxonomy): domain Bacteria; phylum Actinomycetota; class Actinomycetes; order Streptomycetales; family Streptomycetaceae; genus Streptomyces. The sequence goes on from NZ_SMKC01000619.1 coordinate 1,264, forward strand.
CCCTTTCCGGTTGTCCCGGTTGCCGAGCCGTACGGTACGTGTTCCGAGCCCGGACGTGGCAACTCTGGCACAGAATCCGGCCCAGCAGGCGCCGGGGTGGCCCGCTCGACACGCACGGCGGCCCCCGGATCCGGCGGCGGCACGCCCGGCGACGGGGGCGGCCTCCGACTCACACGATCAGGGCATGGCGCTGAGCCCGGGAAGGGGCCGGGA
>NZ_SMKC01000061.1 GCF_004348315.1 Streptomyces sp. 8K308
GTTCAAGAACGTGGCGGGGAGTCTCTACGGCGCGACCAAGGCGGCGGTGGCGGCGCTGGCCGAGAACACCAGGATGCTGGTCACCCGGGACGGCGTGGGCGTCACGCTGGTCGCGCCGGGGCGGGTGGACACCCCGGGCTGGGGGCACGGCGGTCCCGGGCCGGGTCCTCTGCTGGCGCCGGAGGCGGTGGCGGACTGCGTGGCGTGGGTGTTGGCGCAGCCGGCGGGGACGGACGTGAACGAGGTGGTGGTGCGGCCGGTGGGGCAGAAGGTGTGAGGGGTCAGTCTTCGCAGCGCTTGCCGTCCTCGGGGACGTCGCCGTCGAGCAGGTAGGCGTTGGCGGTGTCCCGCACGCACTCGTTGCCGCCGTTGTAGGCGCCGTGGCCCTCGCCCTCGTAGACGAGTTCGACGCCGACGTCGTCGCCCAGCGCGTCCTTCATGCGCTCGGTGCCCTCGAAGGGGGTGGCGGGGTCACCCGTGGTGCCGATCAGCAGGATCTTCGGGGCGCCCTCGGCGCGGACGTCGGGGTGCTCGCGCTGGCCGTCGACGGGCCAGTAGGTGCAGTTGAGCAGGCCCCAGGCCATCTGCGGCCCGAAGACGGGGGAGACTTCCTCGAACTGGTCGAGCCTGGCCCGGACGTCGTCGACGGTGTAGCGCTCGCTGGAGTCGGCGCAGCTGATGGCGGTCAGCGAGGACTGGAGGGTGCTGTAACTGCCGTCCGGGTTGCGGCCGTTCATCGAGTCGCCGAGGGCGAGCAGCACGGTGCCGTCCGGGGCGTCCTCGGTCATGGCGTCGTCGAGGCCCTGGGTGAGGTAGGGCCAGAAGCTCTGCGAGTAGAGGGACTGGGCGACGCCGTTCCAGGCCAGCGACTGGGTGAGCTTGCGCTTGTCGGGGTCCCGGGTGTCGAGGGGCTCGTCGCGCAGGCGGTCCAGGAAGTCCTTGAGCCGGCGTTCGCCCTCGTCGGGGTCGGTGCCGAGCGGGCAGTCGTCGCTCTGGGTGCAGTTGTCGAGGTAGTTGTCCAGGGCGAGTTGGAACCCCTCGGCCTGGCCGAGCGCGCCCTGCTCGGTGTTGCCGGTGGGGTCGACGACGGCGTCGAACAGGGCGCGGCCGACGCGGCGCGGGAACAGGTGGGCGTAGACGCCGCCGAGTTCGGTGCCGTAGGAGATGCCGAAGTAGTGCAGCCTGTCGTCGCCGAGCACCTCGCGCATCAGGTCCATGTCGCGGGCGGTGGCGGTGGTGGTGAGGTGCGGCAGCAGATCGCCGGCGCGGTCGTCGCAGCCGTGGTCGAACTCCCTGAGCCGGTCGGTGAACTCGCGGCGCTCGTCGGCGTTCCGCGGGTTGGCGTCGGCGGCGAAGTAGTCGTCGAGCTGCTGGTCGTCGAGGCACCGCACGCCCTCGCTGTCGCCGACGCCGCGCGGGTCAAAACTCACCAGGTCGTAGCGGCTGTTGAGGTCGGCGTAGTCGGCGCCGAAGGCCGGCAGGGTGGTGACGCCCGAGCCGCCGGGGCCGCCGAAGTTGAAGATGAGGGAGCCGATCCGCTCGTCGCCCTCGGCTCTGGTGCGGGCGCGGATCATGGCGATCTCGATGGTGTCGCCGTCCGGGTCGCCGTAGTCGAGCGGCGCCGTCATCTTCGCGCACTCCCAGTCCTCGCCGTCCGGCAGCGGGGACGGGCTGGCGTCGGTGCCGCCCTGGGAGCTGTCGGGCGCGGGACAGGCCGACCAGTCGAGCCGCTGCCGGGTGAAGCGCTCCGGCAGGTCGTCGGTGTCGACGGCGTCCTGGCGAGCGGCCGACCTTGGCCGGACGGGGTCGCCTTCGGCCGTCGCGCAGCCGGGGACGGTGAGCAGGGTCGTCGCGGCCAGCACGGTCGGCGTGAGCAGCCTGGCTCGGGTCATGGCGGTGGCTCCCATCGGTCGCTGCGACTCGCCCATCGTGCGCGGGCGCGGGAGTCCCTCGCACCCCGGGCCACGGCAAGCGGGTGAACGTGGCGGACGGTTCGGGGGTCGGGGCGGCCGGGCGTGCGGTTGGGGCCCTAGCGCAGGGGATGGAGCCAGCGGCCGCGGAGGATGAAGAGGACGGCGGCGGCGACGGCGACCAGGAGCAGGGAAACGGCGGTGGCGCCGGTCGGGTCGTCCTGGAGGAGCAGATAGACCTTGAGCGGGAGCGTCTGCGTGCTGCCCGGCAGGTTGCCCGCGAAGGTGATGGTCGCGCCGAACTCGCCGAGCGCCCGGGCCCAGCACAGCGCGGCGCCGGCCGCCAGCGAGGGGGCGAGCATCGGCAGGGTGACGAGGCGCAGGGTGCGCAGCGGGCCGGCGCCCATGGTCGCGGCGGCCTCCTCGTAGTGCGGCTCGAGGCCGGCCAGGGCGCCCTCCAGGCTGATCACCAGGAAAGGCATGGCGACGAAGGTGGCCGCGACGACGGCGCCGGCGGTGGAGAACGGCAGCACGACGCCCATCGACTCCAGGACGCCACCCAGCAGCCCGCGCCGGCCGAGGCCCTGGAAGAGCGCCACGCCGGCGACCGTGGGCGGCAGCACCATCGGCAGCAGCACCAGGCAGCGGACGGCGGTGCGGCCGGGGAAGTCGACGCGGGCCAACAGCCAGGCGAGCGGCACCCCGAACAGCACGGAGAGCAGCAGCGCCCACGCCGAGACGAGGAGGGAGAGCCGCAACGCCTCGGTGACGGCCGGCTCGGTGAGCCGGCCGGCCAGGTCCGACCAGGGGGCGTCGGCGAGGACGCCGAGCAGCGGGACGGCGAGGAAGGCGACGGCCAGCAGCGCCGGCAGCGCCAGGGCGAGCGGGGGACGACGCGTCATCGGACCTTCGCCCGGAGGCCGGGCCCGGGCCTGGGCCGGAGCCCGGCCGTCGCGGTCACGGTCGTCGTGCGGGTCATGGCGGGCATGGTCGTCACGGGGCCTGGAAGCCGGCGTCGCCGAGCAGCGCCCGCGCCTCGTCCGAGCTCAGCCACTCCACGAAGTCGGCCGCCTCCTCCGGGTGTTCCGCGTCGGCGAGCGCGGCGGCCGGGTACTCGGCGGTGACGTTCTGGTCCTCGGGGATGGCCACGGTGGCCACGTCGTCGCCGGCGGAGGTCGCGTCGGTGACGTAGACGAGGCCGGCGTCCGCCTCGCCGAGCCGCACCTTGCCGAGGACGGCGCGGACGTTGGCCTCCTCCGAGTCGGGGGTGGCGTCGATGCCCTGGTCGGCGAGTATCTGGCGGCCGTAGCGGCCGGCCGGCACCTCGGGCGCGGCCAGCACCAGGCGCAGTTCCGGGTCGGCGAGGTCGTCGAGGGAGTCGACGCCGGCCGGGTTGTCGGGCGGGGTGACGATGGCGAGCGCGTTGCGGGCGATGACGACGGGCTCGGCGGCCGTCAGGTCGGCGACGCCGTCCATGGTGGCGGTGTCGGCGGTGACCAGCGCGTCGGCGGGGGCGCCCTGCTCCACCTGGGCGACCAGCTCCTGGGAGCCGGCGAAGGAGAACTCCAGGGTGACGCCGGGGTGTTCCTCGGCGTAGATCTCCCGGGTCGCGGTGAACACGTCCGTGAGGGAGGCGGCGGCCAGCACGGTGAGGGTGACCTCCTCGCCGCCGCTCGCGTCGTCGGTGCCGGACCCGCCGTCGTCGCCGCAGCCGGTGAGCAGCGCGACCGTGGCGGCGGTCAGGGCGATCAGGGGTCGGGCGGGGCGCACGGGCGGCCTCACAGCGTGTCGACGTGGACGTTGGTGGCCTTGACGCGGGCCACGGCCTCGACGCCGACGGCCAACCCGAGCTCCTCGACGGCCTCCCGGGTGACCAGCGAGACCAGCCGGTGCGGTCCCGCCTGGATCTCCACCTGGGCCGCGACGTCTCCGAGCGTGACGGCGGTGACGATGCCGGGGAACGCGTTCCGCACCGAGGTGCGCGGCTCGTCGTCCTCGGCGCCGTCCTGACCCGGGTCCTTGGCCAGCGCGACGGCGAAGGCCGCGAGGTCGGCGCCCTCGATCAGCCGTCTGCCCGCGTCGTCCCGGCGGGTGGGCAGCCGCCCCGAGTCGGCCCAGCGGCGTACCGTGTCGGGGCTGACGCCGAGCAGCCGGGCGGCCCGGCCGATGCCGTAGGAACGCATGTGCGGGAGACTAGGCGCGGGAGGCTCGCATCCGCAAGGCGATCCCGGAGGGTGGGCTCGCGTTCACGAGCCTGGAACGCGCGCCGGTCAGATCGAGCCCTTTCTGGTGAGGTGCGTGAACGCGAGCCAGCCGGGCAGCACCGGCAGCCAGAACGTCATCAGCCGGAACAGCAGCACCGCGCCGAGCGCCGCGTCCTGCGGCACCCGGAACGTGGCCAGGCTCGCGACCAGCGCGAACTCGACGGCGCCGAGGCCGCCCGGGGTCGGGGCGGCCGAGCCGAGCGCGTTGCCCGCGAGGAACACCACGGCGATCGTCGGATAGCTCAGCTCGTAGCCGAAGGCCCGCAGCGAGGCGTCGAGGCACATCACGAACGCCAACGTCATCAGCAGCATCCCGCCGATGCCGCTGAGCAGCTTCTTCGGCTGCTGCACCACGTCGAGCATGCGCGGCACCACGCCGGCGAACAGGGTCCTGATCCGCTCGTAGAGCGCCTTCCGCAGGCTGGGGATGGCCGTGACGATCAGCACCACGACGGCGAGCGTCAGCAGGCCGGCGATGACCGTGCGGGAGGGCGAGAGCGAGGGGGTGTGCTCGGTGCCGGCGAGGTAGCCGAAGGTGAGCAGCAGGGTGATGTGGCTGCCCAGGCCGAACAGCTGGGAGGCGCCGACGCTGGCCACCGCGTGCCCGGGGCGCAGGCCCTGCCGTTGCAGGTAGCGGGTGTTGAGCGCGACGCCGCCGATCGCGGCCGGGGCGACCAGCTTCACGAACGAGCCCGCCACCTGCGCCGTGACGGTGCGCAGATAGCCGACCCGCTCCGGGACGAAGCCGAGCAGGCTCATCGCGGCCGCGAAGTAGGTGACGGCCGAGAAGCCGGCCGCGATCAGCACCCAGCCCCAGTTGGCGCCTTCCCAGACGCGCTGGAACTCGGGGTTTACCACCTGGATGGTGAGGAAGTAGGCGGCGAACACGGCGGCGATGATGGTGACCAGGGTGCGCGGCCTGATCCGCTCGACCCGGGCCGGCTCTATCGGGGCCTGCGGGCGGATCAGCAGCACCTGCTCGCGGATCAGCGACAGCAGGTCGGGCTCCTTGGCGTTCTCCAGCGCCTCGTCCATCACCTGCTTCTCGGCCTGCCGGGCGGCGCGGACCGTCTTGCGGTCGGCGTCCTCCGGCAGGTTGCCGCGCGCCTCGCGGTAGACGCGGGTGGCCTCGAGCACCGCCTCGCGCTCCCGCTGCGCCCGCTCCCTGGCCAACTGGCGGAGCGTGGCGCGGGTGTTGCGGCTGAGCGCGATCGGCTGCAGCAACGGCAGGCTGTTGGCCACCGCGTCGGGGCCGAGGACGGCCACGGCCGCCGCCACCGCGCGCTCGGCGCCGACCCGCAGGCCGAAGGTGGTCAGCAGCTGCGCGATGTCCATGCGCAGCAGCAGGTCGCTGGCCGCGATCTCGCCGCCGCGCAGGTCGGTGAGGTAGACGGCGCCGGCCCGGTCGACGAGCAGCGAGCCGCCGTCGAGGCGCCGGTGCGCGATGCGGCGGGTCTGGAGGGCCGTGACCTGGCGCCAGGCGGCGCGCATCAGCTCGTCGCTGATCTCGTCGTCCGGCAGCGAGTCGAGGTGCCGGCCGCCGGTGTGCTCGTAGACCAGCATCACGGCGTCCGGGCCGAGCTCCGAGGTGGCGATCAGCTTGGGCGCGTTGGCGCCGGCGGAGATCGCGGCGTAGGCGAGCAGCGCCTCCTGCTCCAACGCCTGGCGGAGGGACGGCAGGCTGCGTCGGGTGGTGATGCCGCGCAGCGCGAGCCGTCGCCAGGCGCGGTAGAAGAAGCCCTGGGCCTGCTGGGCGCGGTCGACGACGGTGACGTCGAGGGGCGGGCCGTTCTCGAGGGTGACCAGGTAGCGGCGGGTCGGCTCCGAGTAGTCGTGCCGGTCGCGGCGCTCCGACTCGGTCCTGTCCTCGGTGCGCAGCGCGCTGACCGGCCGGAACCCGACGTGTCGCAGGCCGGCGAGCAACTGCTGTCCGGTCGGGCGGACATTGGGCGAGCCGACGGTGTAGAGCGTGGCGTAGGCGATGGTCCAGCCGAGGAGGACGGTGACGATGATGGCGAACGGCGTGGTGTAGCCGGCGACCAGGACGGCGAACCCGTCGAGCAGCAGCACCGACCACATCGCGAACCGCCAGCGCGGCCGGTGGGTCATGCCGACGGCGGTGGCGTAGGCGATGACCGGCGCCAGATAGCCGTGCACCGGGTCGGTGGTGACGCCGCCGGGGCCGTCCCTGGTGAGCGCGTCCTGCACGGAGTCCGGCGCGAGACGGGCCACCCAGAGGCTGAAGGAGAGCGAGACGCCGTGCGCCAGCACGGCGGCCAGCACGCCGTCCGCGATGCGGAGGCCGTCGCGCCTCATCAGCCGCTCGATGGCGAAGGCGACCGGGACGACGAGGACGGCGATGGCGGAGGCGAAGCCGGCGAAGCTGATGAGCAGCGAGGGCGCCTGGGCGGCGCCCTTGTCGACGTCCCGCTCGATGCCGGCGGTGGTGCCGATGGCCCACGTGGCGAGCGCGAGCACGACGGCGATGCCGAGCAGCCCGAGCAACACCCGCAGCAGGTCGGCCGGCCGGTGCACGCGCGCGGTGAGCAGCGGCTCGTCACCGTCGATGGGGGCGTCGGCGGCCGGCCGCGCCGGGCTCAGGTCGTCCGACGTCTCGCCGCCCGCGCCGGCGCCGGCGCTTTCGTGCGAAGGCGCCGGCGTGGCGCCTTCGCCGGCCGCCTCGACCGGCGGTAGCTCGCTGTCGGGGCCGCGCCCCGCGCGCTCGCGCGCCGGCCGGCGGCTTTCGCCGTCCCGCTCGGCCGGCGGCTCGGCGCCGCCGGCGAGGTCCGCCAGCGGCGGTTCTGCGGTGGCGTGGTCTTCCTGCGGCCTCGCGCCGTCGGCGCGCGCCGTCCGTGCCGTGCGCTTGCGCGCCGGCGGCTCCTGCCCAGGCGCTGCGGCGCCCGGGGCCCGGTCGTCGGCGCCCGCGCCGTCCGGCGCCGTCCGCTCGCGCGCCGGCGTGCGGCCTTGGCCGGCGGGCTTGGCGGGGCCGGTGCCCGTGCGCTCGCGGCCCCCGTCGGCCGACGCGGAGGGCGCGCTCTCCGCGCCGGACGACCGCGCGCCGCGAGCGCCTGGCCTGGCGCGGCTCGCGCCGGCCACGACCGGCGCGCCCGGCGGGCGTTCGTCGCCTGCCGCGCCGCCGGCGCTCGCGCTCGCGCCGCCAGCGCGGCCGTCGGTGCCGATCGCGGCGGTGGGCGCGTCCCTCGTCTCCGCCAACGGCCGCGCGCCGCGAGCGCCCGGTTTCGCGTTCTCTTCCTCGCCCCGTATCACTGGCCGCTTCCCTGAAGGTCCCCTCTGGCAGGAGCTGTCGACCAGCTCTCCCCCCTGCCCTTGGGACGATAGTGACACGAGAGACGCGCCGGGGGGCGCGGTCCGTGACATACGGCACCATGGGCGCCATGGCCGGCCACGAAGAGACTCACCGACTTCCGGAGTACGCCGATCGGGTGTTGACCGTCGCGGAGGGCATTCCGCCGGGCCACGTGCTGACCTACAAGGACGTCGCGGACCGGGTCGGCGAGGGTGGCCCGCGCCAGGTCGGGCGCGTGATGGCGGTCTACGGCGGCGCCGTGCCGTGGTGGCGCGTGGTGCGCGCCGACGGCCGGCCGCTGCCCGGGCACGAGCGGCGCGCGCTCGAGCAGTACCGCGTCGAGGGCACGCCGCTGCGCGAGCTGGCCGACGGTACGCAGCGGATCGACATGCGGCGGGCGCGCTGGGACGGCCGTGACTGAGGCCGGTACCGATCTCACGCCCACCAGCTTCCGCCATTCCGTCGCGTCCCGGGGGCCGACTGGCGTACCGTCTCCCCAACCGTCACCGAGAATCCGCGATGCACGTGAGCCTCTCCGTCCCGTCCACTGACCGCCCGCCGTCCGCGCCGGGAGCGTATCGACTGGTACGCACCCCGGTCGCCGACGCGCGTGTCCCTGCTGTTGACGCAAGCCAGCGCGCGGTGGTTGACCACCCCGGCGGCCCGCTGCTTGTGCTCGCGGGCCCGGGCACGGGCAAGACCACCACGCTGGTGGAGTCCGTCGCCCGACGTGTGGACGGCGGCACGGAACCCGAGCGGGTCCTGGTGCTCACCTTCAGCCGGAAGGCGGCGGCCGAGCTGCGGGACCGGATGACGGCCCGCATGGGAGGTCGTTCCCCGCGGGCCACCACATTCCACTCGTTCGCCTACGCCTTCGTCCGCTCCCACCAGGACCGCGAGCTCTACGCCGAGCCGCCGCGTCTGCTCTCGGGCCCGGAACAGGACCTCTACCTGCGCGAACTGCTCGCCGGTCACCGGGACGCCGACTGGCAGGGGCGCGGGGTCGACTGGCCGGACGAGTTGCGTGCCTGTCTCACCACCCGCGGGTTCGCCGACGAGTTGCGCGCCGTCCTCGCGCGCTCCCGTGAGCTGGGCCTCGGCCCCGAGACGCTCGCCTCGTTCGCCCGCGACTCCGGCCGGGACGACTGGGCCGCGGCCGCCGACTTCCTCGCGGAATATCTGGACGTCACCGAGGCCCAGGGCGTGCTCGACTACACGGAGCTGGTGCGCGGCGCGGTCCGGCTCGCCGAGCGGCCCGAGGTCGCCGCCGCCGTGCGCGCCCGCTATGACGCGGTCTTCGTCGACGAGTACCAGGACACCGACCCGGCGCAGGTGGCGCTGTTGCGCGCGCTGGCCGGCGACGGGCGCGACCTGGTGGTGTTCGGCGACCCCGACCAGTCGATCTACGCCTTCCGCGGCGCCGACGTGAACGGCGTCCTCGGCTTCCCCGACGCCTTCCGCACCCGCGCCGGAGCGCCCGCGCCGGTGGCCGTCCTCGACACCAACCGGCGCAGCGGCGCGGCGCTGCTGACCGCGACCCGGCTGCTCACCCAGCGGATGCCGCTGGCCAGGCTGCCGGCCGACGCCGTGCGCCGGCACCGGGCGCTGACGGCCGAGCGCGCCGGCGGCCGGGTCGAGGCGTTCACCTTCCCGACCCCGGGCGCGGAACTGGACAACATCGCCGACCTGTTGCGCCGCGCGCACCTGACGGACGGCGTGCCGTGGGGCGAGATGGCCGTGCTGGTGCGCGCCGGCTCGCGCTCCATCCCCGGCGTGCGCCGGGCGCTCACCTCGGCGGGCGTGCCGCTCGAGGTGGACGGCGACGACCTGCCGCTGCGCCAGGAGCCGGCGGTCGCGCCGCTGCTCACCGCGTTGCGCGCCGTCGCGGCCTCGGGTTCCGAGCCGGCGGCGCTCACGCCGGAGACCGCGCTCACGCTGCTCACCTCGCCGCTCGGGGGGATGGACGCCGCCGACCTGCGGCGCCTCGGGCGGGCGCTGCGCAACGAGGAGCGGGCCGCGGGCGTCGCCGTGCCGCCGCCGTCCGACGAGCTGATCGCGCGGGCGCTCGCCGAGCCGGAGCGGCTCGTTACACACGAGTCGTCGTACGCCGGGGGCGCGCAGCGGCTCGGGCTGCTGCTGCGCAAGGCGCGCGAGCTGCTGGCCGGCGGCGGCAGCGCCGAGGAGGCGCTGTGGCTGCTGTGGGACGGCACCTCGTGGCCGGCCAGGCTGGAGCGGGCCGCCCGGCGCGGCGGAGCGGCCGGGCGGAACGCGGACCGCGACCTGGACGCCATCTGCGCCCTGTTCGAGGCGGCGGCGCGCGCCGAGGAGCGCCTGGGCGGCCGGGGGGCGCGCAACTTCCTGGAGGAGCTTGACGCGCACGACATCGCCGCCGACACCCTCGCCGCGCGCGCCGTGCGCCCGGACGCGGTGCGGCTGATGACCGCGCACCGGGCCAAGGGGCTCGAGTGGTCGCTCGTGGTGGTCGCGGGCGTGCAGGAGGGTCTCTGGCCCGACCTGCGGCGGCGCGGCTCGCTGCTGGAGGCCGACCGGATCGGGCGCGACGGGCTCGCCGAGCCGCTGAGCCCCGGCGCGCTGCTCGCCGAGGAGCGGCGGCTGTTCTACGTGGCCGCGACCCGGGCCAAGGACCGCCTGGTGGTGACGGCCGTGCAGGGCGCGGACGACGGCGATCAGCCGTCCCGCTTCCTGCGGGAGCTGGGGGTCGAGCCGCGGGAGGTCAGCGGCCGGCCGCACCGCCCGCTGGCGCTGGCCGCGATGGTCGCCGAGCTGCGCGCCACCACCGTCGACCCGGCGGCCTCGCCCGCGCTGCGCAGGGCCGCGGCGCGGCGGCTCGCCGACCTGGCCGCGCTGCGGGACGACGAGGGGCACCCGCTGGCGCCCGCGGCCCACCCGGAGCGCTGGTGGGGGCTGCGCGCCCCCACCAGTTCGAGTGCGCCGTTGCGCGACCCGGCGCGCCCGGTGGCGCTGACCGGCAGCGCGCTCGACCAGCTGGTCAACACATGTTCGCTGCAGTGGTTCCTGGGCCGTGAGGTGCACGCTGACGCGCCGGCGACCACCGCCCAGGGCTTCGGCAACGTGCTGCACGTGCTCGCCGACGAGGTCGCGTCCGGCACCACGCCCGCCGACCTCGCGGTGCTGATGGAGCGCCTCGACACCGTCTGGGACGGGCTGGCCTTCGAGGCGCCGTGGCAGTCGCGCCGCGAGCAGGCCGAGGCGCGGGCCGCGCTGGAGCGCTTCCTGCGCTGGCACGTGCTGCAGAGCCGGGACGGCCGCGAACCCGCCGCCAGCGAGCAGGAGTTCGAGATCACGCTGCCGGCCGGCGAGCACCAGGTGCGGATCCGGGGCGTGCTCGACCGGGTTGAGCGGGACACCGAGGGCCGGGTCTACGTCGTCGACTTCAAGACCGGCCGTACCAGGCCGACCAAGGCCGAGGTCGAGCGGCACCCGCAGCTTGCCGTCTACCAGCTCGCCGTGCGGGACGGCGAGGCGGTGGCCGGGGAGCCACGCGGAGAACTCGCCGGCGCAGAGCTGGTCCACCTGCGGCAGGGCGCGCCCAAGCGGGACGGCGGTGACGCGCTGCCAGCCGTCCAGCGGCAGCCGCCGCTCGACCCGACCAACGGCGAGTGGGTCGGCGAACTCCTGGCCACCGCGGCCGGGAAGGTGCTCGACGAGCGGTTCTCACCGGCCGCCGGCCAGCACTGCGGCTCCTGCGCCTTCCGGGGCGCGTGCAGCGCCAGGCCCGAGGGGCGACAGGTGGTGGAGTAGGGCCTCCCGGCGGCCGGTGCGCCGCCGCCCGCCTCGGCTGTCGGTGGGGGCGACTAGGGTTCCTTGGGTGCCCGCCCGACTCACCCGTCCCGAGGAGCTTAGGGAACTACTCGGGATCCCGTTCACGCCGGAGCAGTTGGCGTGCGTCACGGCGCCCCCCGAGCCGCAGGCGATCGTGGCCGGCGCCGGCTCGGGCAAGACGACGGTGATGGCCGCCCGGGTCGTGTGGCTGACCGGCACCGGGCAGGTGGCGCCCGAGCGGATCCTCGGCCTCACCTTCACCAACAAGGCGGCGGGCGAGCTGTCGGAGCGGGTCCGCAAGGCGCTCGCCAGGGCCGGCATCACGGAACCGGCGGCGGAGCCGGGGGAGGCCGGGGAGCCCGGCGGCGAGCCGCGGATCTCCACCTACCACGCGTTCGCCGGCCAGTTGCTGCGCGACCACGGGCTGCGGCTCGGCATCGAGCCGGCCGCCCGGCTGCTCGCCGACGCCGGCCGCTTCCAGCTGGCGGCCGAGGTGCTGCGCTCCGCACCGGCCGACTTCGAGCCGCCTGGCGTCTCGTTCACCACCCTCGTCACCGACCTCATCGCGCTGGAAGGGGAGTTGTCCGAGCACCTGGTCACCCCCGAACGGCTGCGCGCCTTCGACACCGCGCTGCTCGCCGACCTCGAGCGCGCCGAACTCACCAACGCCGACCTGCGCCTGGTGCCCAAGACCGCACTCGGCCGCGGCCAACTGCTGGGCGTCGTCGAGGAGTACCGGGCCCGCAAGCGCGCCCGTGACCTGCTGGACTTCGGTGACCAGATCGCGCTCGCCGCCACCCTGGCCCGCGAGGTGCCGGAGGTCGGGCGGCTGCTGCGCGAGGAGTTCGCCGTGGTACTGCTCGACGAGTACCAGGACACCTCCGTCGCCCAGCGCGTCATGCTCGCCGGCCTGTTCGGCGGCGGCACGGGCCACGCCGTCACCGCCGTGGGCGACCCGTGCCAGGCCATCTACGGCTGGCGCGGTGCCTCCGTCGCCAACCTCGACGACTTCCCCGAGCACTTCCCGCGGCGCGACGGCACCCCCGCCCACCGCCACAGCCTCAGCGAGAACCGGCGCAGCGGCGGCCGGCTGCTCACCCTGGCCAACCGGCTGTCCGCGCCGCTGCGCGAGCGGCACCCGGCGGTCGTCCCGCTCCGCCCCGCGGAGGGCGCCGAGCTGGCGGGCGTCGTGCGCTGCGCGCTGCACACCACGCACGCCGAGGAGCTGGCCTGGCTGGCGGACACGATCGCGCACCGGGTCGCGACGGGCACCCCGCCGGGCGAGATCGCCGTGCTGTGCCGCACCGCCGCCGAGTTCGCCGACATCCAGCGGGTGCTGGTGGAGCGCGAGGTGCCGGTCGAGGTAGTGGGACTCGCCGGGCTGCTGCACCTGCCCGAGGTCGCCGACCTGGTGGCCGTCTGCCAGGTGCTCGCCGACCCGACCGCCAACGCGGCCCTGGTGCGGCTGTTGACCGGCCCGCGCTGGCGGATCGGCCCGCGCGACCTGGCGCTGCTCGGGCGCCGCGCCCGGCTGCTGGTGCGCCGCGTCGACGAGAGGGCCGGCGCTGAGGGCGCCGAGGCCGAGCGGCTCGCCGCGGCCGTCGAGGGCACCGACCCGGCCGAGATCACCTCGCTCGCCGACGCGCTCGACACCTTCGTCGACGGCGGCTCGGGGGCGGGGGACGACGACGAGCTGCCGTTCTCCGCCGAGGCGCGCGTCCGCTTCGCCCACCTGGCCGCCGAGATCCGGGAGTTGCGGCGCTCGCTCGGCGACCCGCTGATGGACGTGCTGCACCGGGTGCTGGCCGTCACCGGGCTCGAGGTGGAGCTCTCCGCCTCCCCGCAGGCGCTCGCGGCCCGCCGCCGGGAGACGCTCAGCGCCTTCCTCGACGTGGCCGCCGGATTCGCCGCCGGGCGCGCCGGCACCGCCGTCGACGGCGAGGCGACGCTGCCCGCCTTCCTCGGCTTCCTGCGCGCCGCAGCCCAGTACGACAAGGGGCTCGACGGCTCGCTGCCCGGCGGTGAGGACACCGTGAAGGTGCTCACCGCGCACAAGGCCAAGGGCCTGGAGTGGGACGTCGTCGCCGTGCCGGGCCTCTGCGCCGGCGTCTTCCCCGCCAAGGCGTCCCGGGACTCCTGGCTGCGGCAGGCCAGGGCGCTGCCGCACCCGCTGCGCGGCGACGCCGAGACGCTGCCCGCCATCGAGGAGTGGTCGGCGACCGCCCACAAGGAGTACGTGGCCGCCGTCGCCGAGCAGCTGAGCCTCGAGGAACTGCGGCTCGGCTACGTCACCTTCACCAGGCCGCGCGCCCTGCTGCTCGGCTCCGGGCACTGGTGGGGGCCGAGCCAGAAGAAGCGGCGCGGCCCCTCGGACTTCCTGACCGCGCTGCGCGCCCACTGCGAGGCCGGGCCCGACCACGGCGAGGTCGAGGTCTGGGCAGACGAGCCGCCGGAGGACGCGGAGAACCCGGCGCTCGCCGCACCCGAGCGCGACCTGGCGTGGCCGCTGCCGCTCGACCCGGTCGCCCTCGAGCGGCGCAGGGCGGCGGCCGGCGCGGTGCTGGCCCGGCTCGCCGGCCAGGCCCAGGAGCCCGACCCCGAGGAGGACGAGCTCACCCCGGAGGAGCAACGCGCCGTGGCTTCCTGGGACCGCGACCTGGCGGCGTTGACGGGCGAGCTGCGGCAGGCCAGGGCGGCGGTCCGCGAGGTGCCGCTGCCGCTCTCGCTCTCCGCCTCGCAGGTGCAGCGGCTCGCCGCCGACCCCGACGGCTTCGCCCGGGAGCTGGCCAGGCCCATGCCGCGCCCGCCGCAGCCGGCGGCGCGCCGCGGCACCCGGTTCCACGCCTGGGTCGAGTCGCGCTTCGAGGAGCTGCCGCTACCCATGCTCGGCCTCGACGAGCTGCCGGGCGGCGAACCGGACGCCGACTCCGAGATCAGGGACGAGCGGGAGCTCGAGGCGCTGAAGGACGCCTTCGCCCGAACGCCTTACGCCTCGCGCCGCCCCTACCGCGTCGAGGCGCCGTTCCAGATCCAGCTCGCCGGCCGCGTGATCAGCGGCCGCATCGACGCCGTCTATCGCACGCGGAGCGGCGGCTTCGAGATCATCGACTGGAAGACGGCGCGTCGCCAGGAGGCCGATCCGCTGCAGCTGGCGATCTACCGGCTGGCCTGGGCCGAGCGCCACGGGCTGCGGCTCGGCCAGGTCAGCGCCGCCTTCCTCTACGTGCGCAGCGGCGAGCTGGTGCGGCCCAGCGTGCTGCCCGGCAGGCGCGGAATCGAGCGGCTGCTGCTGGGGGAGGATTCCTGGGAGCCCAACGAGCCCGGTTAGGCTTCTGAGTATGCGTACCACCTCGGACAACGCGGTCCAGCCGATCCCTCTTACCGGCACAGGCGGTATCGACCGCGGTGCCGGGCACCGCCTCGACGAGGCGTGGCTGGGGGCGGCCTGGAGCCATCCCACCACCCGGGTGTTCGTGGTCTCCGGCGGTCAGGCGCTGATCGAGGACACGGACGACGGGCGGACCGAGCTGGTCACGATGCCGTCCTTCGACGCCCCGCTGACCGAGGCCCACCGGTACTTCCTCGGCACCGACGAGGCCGGCGTGCGGTACTTCGCCCTCCAGAAGGACGCGCTGCCGGGCCGGATGGACGAGGCGGCGCGGCCGGCGGGGCTGCGCGAGGCGGCCGCGCTGCTCTCCGACCGGGACAACGCGCTGCTGGTGCACGCCGTGGCCCTGGAGAACTGGCAGCGACTGCACCGCTTCTGCTCGCGCTGCGGCGAGCGCACCGTGATCGCGGCGGCCGGCCACATCAGGCGCTGCCCGGCCTGCGGCGCCGAGCACTACCCGCGCACCGACCCGGCCGTGATCATGCTGGTGCTCGACGAGGAGGACCGGGCGCTGCTCGGGCGTCAGATGCACTGGCCCAAGGGCCGCTTCTCGACCCTGGCCGGCTTCGTGGAGCCGGGCGAGTCCATCGAGGAGGCGGTGATACGCGAGGTCCACGAGGAGGTCGGCGTCGCGATCGGCGAGGTGTCGTACGTCGCCAGCCAGCCGTGGCCGTTCCCGTCCAGCCTGATGCTGGGCTTCGTCGCGCGCGCCACCTCCTTCGAGCTGCGGGCGGACGGCGAGGAGATCGAGGAGGCCCGCTGGTTCTCGCGGGACGACCTGCGGGCCGCGATGGAGTCCGGCGAGGTGCTGCCGCCGGCCGGCATCTCCATCGCGGCCCGGCTGATCGAGTCCTGGTACGGCAAGCCGCTGGCGTAGCGGTCACGCCCGCGGCCCGCGGGGGCCTCAGTCCGCGACGGGGGCGCCGACCAGCGCCTCCTTCACCCGCGCCAGGGACGGGTTGGTCATGGTGACCTCGGCGCCGCCCGAGGAGGGCAGGACGACGACGGTGGGCACCGTGCGGTTGCCGTTGTTGGCCTTCTCGACCAGGGCCACCGCGCTCGGGTCCTGCTCGATGTCGATCTCGGTGAAGGCGATCCCCTCGCGCTCCAGCTGGCTCTTGAGCCGGCGGCAGTAGCCGCACCACGCCGTGCTGTACATCGTCACGGTGCCCTGCATCGTGCTGCTCCTTCGTCGTCCCGGTCCCGGGTCCTGCTCTGGCACCAGCACAACACACGACCCGGTACGACGAATTCCACGGGCTGTGGATAACCCGCCCCACGGGCCTCCCGGGACCTGGCAGCATGGCGGGGTGACATCAGCACCGCACGCCTCGCCACTCCCATCGGAACCCCACCCATCGAGCCCCGGCACCGCCGACGCCGTGCTCGACGGGCTCGACCCGGAGCAGCGCGCGGTGGCCACCACCCTCCACGGGCCGGTGTGCGTGCTGGCCGGCGCCGGCACGGGCAAGACACGGGCGATCACGCACCGCATCGCCTACGGGGTGCTGGCCGGCGTGTACCAGCCGGCCACGGTGCTCGCCGTCACCTTCACGCAGCGGGCCGCGGGCGAGATGCGCGGCCGGCTGCGCCAGCTCGGCGCGGGCGGCGTCCAGGCACGCACCTTCCACTCGGCGGCGCTGCGGCAGCTCCAGTACTTCTGGCCCAAGGCGGTGGGCGGCGAGGCGCCGCGGGTGGAGGAGCGCAAGATCCAGCTGGTCGCCGAGGCGGCCGCGCGGAACCGGGCGCGCCTGGAGCGGGCCGAGCTCCGGGAGGTCACGGGGGAGATCGAGTGGGCCAAGATGACCCAGACGATCCCCGAGGAGTACCCGGCGGTGCTCGCCAAGGCCGGCCGCGAGGTGTCGGCCGACCCGGCCCAGGTCAGCCGGATCTACGCCACGTACGAGCAGCTCAAGCGGGACCGCGGGGTGATCGACTTCGAGGACGTGCTGCTGCTGACGGTCGGCATCCTCAGCGACCGGCACGACATCGCGGAGACGGTGCGCCGCCAGTACCAGCACTTCGTGGTCGACGAGTACCAGGACGTCAGCCCGCTCCAGCAGCGGCTGCTCCAGCTGTGGCTCGGCGAGCGGGACAGCCTGTGCGTCGTGGGGGACGCCAGCCAGACCATCTACTCGTTCACCGGCGCCACCCCCGAGCACCTGCTCAACTTCCGGCTCCGCCACCCGGAGGCCACCGTGGTCAAGCTGGTGCGGGACTACCGCTCCACACCGCAGGTGGTCCACCTGGCCAACGGGCTGCTGGCCCAGGCCAGGGGGCGGGCCGCGGAGAACCGTCTGGAGCTGGTCTCGCAGCGCCCGGCGGGGCCCGAGCCGGTCTTCGTCGAACATCAGGACGAGCCGACCGAGGCCGAGGCCACCGCCAGGCGGATCCGCCAGCTGCTGGCGCCGGTCGAGGAGGGCGGCGGCGGGGTGCCGGCCAGCGAGATCGCCGTCCTCTTCCGGATCAACGCCCAGTCCGAGATCTACGAGCAGGCGTTGGCCGACGCCGGGGTGCCCTACCAGGTCAAGGGCGCCGAGCGGTTCTTCGAGCGGCCCGAGATCCGGCAGGCCGGCCTGGCGCTGCGCGGCGCGGCGCGCGCCGGGGGGAACGACCGGGTGCTCACCGAGGCGGCGGACGACGGCCTCGGCGGGCAGGTGGGCGCCGTGCTGGCCACCGTCGGGTGGACGCCCACGCCGCCCTCCGGATCCGGCGCGGTCCGGCAGCGGTGGGACTCGCTGAGCTCGCTGGTGCGGCTCGCCGAGGCGTTCGAGCGGTCGAGGCCCGGGGCCACGCTGCGGGACTTCGTGACCGAGCTCGACGAGCGGGCCGCCGCCCAGCACGCGCCGACCGTGGAGGGCGTCACGCTGGCCTCGCTGCACACCGCCAAGGGCCTGGAATGGGACGCGGTGTTCCTGGTCGGCCTGACCGACGGCATGCTGCCGATCACCCACGCCAAGACGCCCGAGCAGGTCGAGGAGGAGCGGCGCCTGCTGTACGTGGGCGTCACCAGGGCGCGGCGCGACCTGACGCTGTCCTGGGCGCTGTCGCGCTCGCCGGGCGGCCGGGCCTCGCGCCGGCCGAGCCGCTTCCTCGACGGGCTGCGGCCCGGCTCGTCCGCCGCTAGGGGGGCGGGCGCCGGCGGTGGCGGGAGCGTGGAGCGCGGCTCGGGCGCGCGCGGGCGGAGGCAGCGCGGGCCCGTCATGTGCCGGGAGTGCGGGCGGACCCTGACCGAGGCGGCCGAAATCAAGCTGCGGCGCTGCGCGGACTGCCCCTCCAGCATGGACGAGGAGCTGTTCGAGCGGCTGCGGGAGTGGCGGCTCGAGCGGGCCAGGGAGTTGGGCCGCCCGCCGTACACGGTGTTCACCGACGTCACGCTGATGGCGATCGCGGAGAGCGTGCCCGGGTCCGAGCATGAGCTGGGCCGGATCTCCGGCGTAGGCCCGCACAAGCTGCGGCAGTTCGGCCCCGACGTGCTGGCCATGTGTGCTGGGCAGCCCCTGCCGGAGACCGTTACCGATCCTTCTCCTGAATCCCCCGAAAAATAGTTTGCGCGCGCCGGAGAGGTGCGCATAGCGTGCTGCACACGGCGGCGGAGGAGTCTGCGGAGCAGGCTTCCCATACTCCCCGCGGCCATGCTGTACTGAGCTGTACCGAAGTGCCCGTTGTGAGCAGCCGAGACTGCCCATCGAGACGCCTGAAGGAGGCGAGCCCCGTGGCCATCATCACCACCAAACTGACCGACCGCGTGTTCGCCGGCCTTCTGCTGTCTGATGACGCCGTCAGGTTCTCGGTCACCCGTGTGTCCGTCGCCGTGGCCGCGCGTCCGGCAGTTGCCGCGATTCGTGAGGCCGCAGTCAGCGAGCGACCGATCCAGGCGCCCGCTGCCGCAGTGGTCAAGGCCTCCGTGGGGGCCTATGCCACCGCGAATGTGGCCGGCGCCGGAAACCAGCTCTTTGGACAGCAGAAGACCCAGCTTCACACGATGTGGGCCCTCCGCGGGCTCGATCCCTGGAGTGATCCAGCCTGATCGGCGAGATCAGGTCGGCACCTTCCAGGGCCGCGGAACCCACACCGGGATCCGCGGCCCTTCTGTTTTGCCCAGCCAGTTCCGGCCACGAGCCGGAGACCGCCTACGACGACACGAGGAATGACCGTGCCACTCGCGCCGTACGCCGCCCGACCTGACCTCAACTCGCCACCCGATCCGGAGACTTCTGTGACCCCGCTGTACACGCTGAACGAGCTCGACGAGGCCATCGAGCGGCTCGACGACAGCGTCCCCTGTCGCTCCTACGACCCCGAGGTGTTCTTCGCGGAGAGCCCGGAGGACGTCGAGTACGCCAAGTCGCTGTGCGGGACCTGCCCGCTGCGCGAGGCCTGCCTGGCCGGCGCCAAGGACCGCCGTGAGCCCTGGGGGGTGTGGGGTGGCGAACTGTTCGTCCAGGGCGTCGTGGTGCCCCGCAAGCGACCTCGCGGTCGCCCGCGCAAGAACCCGGTCACGGCATGAGCGTCCCAGGCACCATCGACCGGCCGGCAGCGCACGGCCCCCGACGAGATCCCCACATGACCAGCACGACAGAAGAACTGGCCGCGGCCCGCTCGCCACGCCAGAAGCTGAACAGGACCAGGAAGTTGCATCTCATCCCAGAAGCGCTGGCTCGCTCCCATATGGCGGAACGAGCCCGCGAAGCCGAATCCCAACGCGCCGCCGGCCAGCTTGCCCTGGCCAACCGGCTGCAGCGCCGCTCGGCCCGCCTTCAGCGGCGTGCCGAACGCGCCTCGCACCGCGCCCGCCGGGCCCTGGCCCAGGCGGTGATGCAGTAACGCCGCGCTGGCTGAGCCGGCGGCCCGCCGCGGCCCGTCGTCGGCCGGTCGCCTGAGCGACCGGCCGACGACGGCGCCGCTCAGCCGCCGAGCACCGTGTAAGCAGAACCGACCGACCCGGCCGGTCCAAGCCCACTCGGCTCGGGCCGGCCGGTCTCTATTCCGACGACTGCTTCTCCACCGGCCGCTCCTCCGGCGGCTCGAAGCCCGGCAGGCCGGCGGCCAGTTCGTCCCGCATCCGCACCGTGGCGCCGAGCTGGCACAGCACGCCTATGGTGCTCAGCGTCACCCGGTGGATCAGCAGGTAGGAGGGCGGCAGGTTCAGCCGGCGCCCCAACTGGTGCGCCGCCGACCGGGGATCGGCGATCCGGGCCGCCTGCTCCCGCAGCCACTTCCGGCTGAAGGCGAACTCGGCGACCCGCGCCGGCTCGATGATGGGCAGCAGGTAGTCGAGCACCGCCTGCGGATCGAGCTCGATCGACGGCTTCACGAAGCCCTCGGCCACCAGCCGCGCGTACACCTCCCCCGCCTGCCCGTCGAGCGACATCCGCAGCGCCTCGCCGATCACCGGCGGCAGCCCGCCGGGCAGCCGGTTCACCGTGCCGAAGTCCATGACGCCGAGCCGCCACGCGGACACCGGCTCCCCGGCCGGGCCCGGCACCAGCCGGAAGTTGCCCGGGTGCGCGTCGGCGTGCAGCAGGCCCGTGCGCGCCGTGCCGGAGAACAGGAAGCGCGCCAGCAACTGGCCCGCCCGGTCCCGCTCCTCCGGCGTGCCCTCGGCGATCACTCGCGACAGCGGTATCCCGGAGAGCCACTCGGTGACCAGCACCTGCTCCCGCTGGCACACCACCCCGGGGACCAACACCCCCGGATCATCAAGGAACTCCTCCGCGTAGACCCGCTGGGCCTCCGCCTCGAGGCCGTAGTCCAGCTCCTCGGCGACCCGCTCCCGCAACTCCTCGATCAGCGGCTTGAGATCCATGCCGGGGATCAGCGGCCCGAACAGCCGGGCGAGGCGACCCAGCTGCGTCAGGTCCGAGAGCAGCGCCTCGCCCGCCCCCGGATACTGGATCTTCACGGCCACCTCGCGGCCGTCGTGCCAGACGGCCCGGTGCACCTGGCCGATCGAGGCGGCCGCGGCCGGCCGCTCGTCGAACTCCAGGAACAGCTCCCGCCAGTCCTCGCCGAGCCGCTCGGCGAGGGCCGCCCGCACCGAGGCGGTCGGCATCGGCGGGGCCGCTTCCTGGAGCTTGGTCAGCGCGGCCCGATAGGGGCCGGCCATCGACTCGGGCAGCGCCGACTCGAAGACCGAAAGCGCCTGCCCGAGCTTCATCGCGCCGCCCTTGAGCTCGCCGAGCACGCTGAACAGCTGCTCGGCCGTGCGCTGTTGCAACTCGCTGCCCACCAGCTCGGCGGACCGGCCACCGATCCGCTTTCCCAGACTCCAGGTCGCCCGGCCGGCGAAGCTCAGCGGCAGGGTGGCGAGCTTCGCGGTCCTGGTCACCGCCTTACGGGGTAGGTCAGACATGGCGTCCCCTCCAACTCCCATACGCGATCCCCCAACCAGGCGGTCATCGCTGTCCTACCCGCCATTGTGGCCCCTGGTCACGGCGCGCGGGCCGGCTGTGCGGCGCGGCAGGGACACTCCGCGTGCGGCTCGACGGGATGGTCGGCCACCGAGGGGCCCGGCAGCACCAACTCGGTGCGGGTGGCCGGGCCCCCGGGCGCCGTGCCATCCAGGAAGCCGAGGGCGACGCAGGCCGCGAGACCGGCCACCGCCGTGGCCAGCGCGCCGTCGCAGGCGGGCACGCCGGCCGAGCGCCCGTTCCGCCACTGGCCGACCAGCAGCGGCCAGCCGGGCTCCACGCGGGCCCGGCAGCGCAGCAGGCAGCCGGCGCAGCCCGTGACGCCCGGCAGCACAAGCGGGCCCACGAAGCCCGTCGCCTCCACCACCCCCGCGTACAGGTGGGGCGTGCCGGCCGAGACCAGCTCCTCGGCCTGCGCCGGATCGGGCGCGTAGGCCGCGAGACCGTCGCGGGGCGCGAAGATCACCAGCCGGGCGCCCGCCGGCCCGTCCCCGCCGGCCCTCGCCGCGCCGCCGCGGCCCCGGCGCCAGGGCACCACCGCGCGCAGCAGCTCGCGGGCCGCCACCGACCTCCGCTGCCCCACGTGCTCCGCGCGCGGCCCGCCCGCCGCGAGATCCACCGGCTCCACCCGGCCGCCGTCCACCACCTCAACGCGCCCCACGCCTGCCTGGGCCAGCGCCATGGCGACCGCCATCCCCACCCGGCCGGCGCCCCGCACCTGGACCCACGCCCGCCGCCGGTCGAGCAGCCGCCGCAGGCCACCGCCGGGCTCCGGATCGAGCAGCGAGAGCGAAGCCAGATCCGGCCGCAGCGCCTCCGTGACCTGGGCCGCCGCCTCCCGCTGCGCCGTGGCGTCGTCCAGCACGCCGGCGGCGGCCAGCTGCCCGGCCAGCCGGTCGGCCGCCGCCCGGCCGAGACCGAGCGAGGCGGCGGCCTCGCGCAGCGTGGGCAGCCCACGCGTGCCGTCCAGCAGGGTCAGGAACATCTCGGTCGCCGTGTCCAGCGGGCCGAAGAGCACCG
This sequence comes from Streptomyces sp. 8K308, assembly GCF_004348315.1. Lineage (GTDB taxonomy): Bacteria > Actinomycetota > Actinomycetes > Streptomycetales > Streptomycetaceae > Streptomyces. Next base: position 22,107 of record NZ_SMKC01000061.1, read on the forward strand.
AGTGCGAGGGGGTCACTCCGTACCGGACGGTGTGCCGGTCGCGCCAGCTGCGGCGGAGGGCGGGCTTGATCATGGGATGCATGGCGACATGATGCGGCGGGACATCGGGTGTGAGTGTGATGTTTTCCACAGGAAGCGGAGATAGTCCTATAAGCAGGGCGCGGCTGTGGATGGTTGGGCCTCCCTCCCCTCTCACCAGGCTCGACAGGCGGGACATATCCGTCTCGCACCGGGTAACGTCGAAGTGTGCCCGGCGAACCGCTGAACACCGCCGGCCCGTCGCAGCGCGTTCCCTCGGCGGGCCGCATGGCGCTGGACACCCACCGGCACGCCCGCGAGCACTCGCACGACCAGGTCGAGGTCCGCCGCAGCTCACGCCGCCGGCGGACGGTCTCCGCCTACCGCGAGGGCGACCGCACCATCGTGCTCATCCCCGCCCGCATGACCGTGGACGAGGAGCGGCGCTGGGTCTCCGTGATGCTGGACAAGCTCGCGGCCCAGGAAGACCGCCGCATCATCGACGACGACGATCTCGCCCGCCGCGCGACGGAGCTCTCCGAGCGCTACCTCCAGGGCCGCGCCCGGCCGGACAGCGTCCGGTGGGTCACCAACCAGAACTCGCGCTGGGGCTCGTGCACCCCCGCCCTCGGCAGCATCCGGCTCTCGCACCGCCTCCAGGGCATGCCCGAGTACGTCATCGACTACGTCCTGCTCCACGAACTGGCCCACCTGCTGGTGCCCGGCCATGGCGCCGACTTCTGGCGGCTCCTCGACCGCTACCCCCGCACCGAGCGCGCCCGCGGCTTCCTCGAGGGCGTGGTCGCGGCCGAGCGCCTGCCGTACATCCCCTGGCTGCGGTCCTGACGTCCTGAACCGTTCGTCGGTGGCAGCGGTTAGTCTGGCCCCGCCGAAGGTTCGTATCGGATGGGGGGACGGTCGTTCGCATGGTTTTGCACTTCAAGCGTGGCCAGAAGGCCAGGCTCAGTGACCTGACGCTCGGCACCGACCTGTACGTGGGCGTGCAGATCTCCGGGCCGGGGCTGGCCTTCGACATCAGCTGCTTCGGCCTCGACGCGGACGAGCGGCTCTCGGACGACCGCTACTTCATCTTCTACAACCAGCCGAAGTCTCCCGAGGAGTCGCTCCAACTGCTGGGCGCGCAGGCGGGGGACACCGAGTCGTTCCGGGTCACGCTCGACCGGGTCCCGGCCTCGGTCCACCGGCTCACCTTCACGGCGACGATCGACGGCGACGGCACGATGGCGCAGGCCGCGCCCGGCTGCCTCCGCATCGTGGCGGGCGGCGAGGAGGTCGCCAGGTACGCGTTCGACGGCTCGGAGTTCAGCAGCGAGCGGGCCGTGATGCTGGGGGACTTCTACCGCAAGGACGGCTGGCGCTTCGCCGCCGTCGGCCAGGGCTTCGACGGCGGCCTGGCGGCCCTGCTGACCCACTTCGGCGGCGAGGTCGAGGAGGACGCGCCGGCGCCAGCGCCGGCGCAGCCGGCGGCCGCGCCACCGGCCTTCGCCGTCCCGACCGGCCCGGCGGGCACCGCTCCGTCGGGTGCCTCCGGCGGCTCGGCGGCGGTTCCGTTCGGTGGTTCGCCGGGTGCGGCGGCGCCGGGCGGCGGTCAGGCCGCGCCGCCTTTCGGCGGTCCGCCTGGTGGGCAGGGGGGCGCGCCGCAGGCGGCGCCGTTCGGTGTTCCGGGCCAGCCGGCGCCGCCGCCCGGCGGTGGCTACGCCGTGCCGCCGGGTGCCTCCGGCGGTCAGACCGCGTTGCCGCAGATGCCCGGCCAGCCGGCGTCGCCTGGGGGCGTGCCACCGGTCGCGTCACCGCAGGCGCCGGTGGGAGCGGCTCCCGCTGCCTTCGCCCCGCCCGGCGGTGGCTACGCCGCGCCGTCGCCCGGCCCGGCAGGGCCCGGGCAGGGCGTGGCGTCCCTGAGCGGAGTGCTGGAGCGGTACCGCGGTGTGGAGGATCCGCGGCGGTGGAGCCAGCCGAATCCGGAGCTGGTGCGGGTCGACCTCGCGCAGGGCGGCGGGCAGCCGGTGCTCGCCCGGCAGGGGAGCATGGTCCTGTACCACGGCGACGTCGACTTCGGTTACAAGGGCTCGGGTTTCAAGGGCCGGATGACCCGGCTGGCCACCGGCGAGGGCATGCCGTCGATGATGCGCTGCACCGGCAACGGGCAGGTGTTCCTGGCCGAGGAGGCCGTCCGGCTGCACCCCGTCGAGTTGCAGGGCGACGCCATCGTCGTCGCCTCGCAGCACGTGCTGGCCTTCGACGAGTCCCTGGAGCCCGAGGTGCGGCGGATCGACGGCCACGGCATTCCCGGCGGATCGCTGTTCGCGCTGCAGTTCCAGGGCCACGGCACGGTCGTCATCACCACGAGGGGCGAGCCGTTGGTGCTCCCGGTCACGCCCATGACCTTCGCCGACGCCAACGCGATCGTCGCCTGGTCGGCGGCCGCCCAGGTGCTGGTGGCCAACCAGGTCCGGCTGCGGAGGCAGGCATATCCGGGCCACTCGGGGGAGACCACCCAGCTCCAGTTCCGCGGTGCCCCCGGGAACTTCGCCATCGTCCAGCCCTACGAGATCTGACGGAGCCCGTGATGGACCAGCGCATGATCGCGGGATACGCCCCGGCCGCGCCCGCCGCCCGGATGGACAACCACGGCCCGGCCATCGCCAGGGTCGCGATGCGGCAGGGCGAGGACCTGTTCGCCAGGGCCGGCTCGATGATCGCCTACGAGGGCTTCATCCAGTACGAGTCCAACCCGGCGGCCCTCGGCCAGGCCATCGCGGGCCGACTGGCCGGCGAGAGCGTGCCGCTGATGAAGTGCTTCGGCGACGGCCTGCTCTACCTCGCCGACTACGGCGCCAACGTCGTCTGCCTCCCCCTCCGACACGACAACCTGTCCGTCAACGCCAGCAACGTCCTGGCCTTCGACGCCCACCTCGAGTGGGGCGTTCAGCGGGTCAGGGGGATCGCCAAGTTCGCCGGTCAGGGCCTGTTCAACCTCGGTATATCGGGGACGGGCTGGGTGGCCGTCACCAGCCGCGGCACCCCGGTGGTCGTCGACTGCGGCCGGAACGGCGAGACCCTCGTCGACCCCGACGCCCTGGTCGCCTGGTCCACGGGCCTGCAGGTCACCGGCAAGCGCAGCTTCAAGGCCAGCTCGCTGCTCGGCCGCGGCAGCGGTGAGGCCTACCAACTGGCCTTCTCCGGACAGGGCTTCGTCGTCGTGCAGCCCAGCGAGGACAGCACCGACCGGCTCGGCCGACAGAACTGACGCGGGGGACAAGCCAGATGCAGAGCCCGATCTTCAACCACACCGTCAACCAGACCGAGGAGCACTTCGCCGCCCAGGGCGCCCACATGCTCCGGGTCAACCTGTCCCGCGGCATGGACGTGCTCGCCAGGACCGGCAGCATGGTCGCCTTCGAGGGCATGGTGGAGTTCGACGCGGAGCACCAGTCCGCGCGCCAGCAGCGCAGCCAGTGGGCCACCGGCGAGGTGCTGCCGCTGATGCGCTGCTTCGGCCAGGGCGCCGTCTACCTCGCCAACCTGGCCCAGTACGTGCACGTGCTCGACATCGACCACGAGGGGCTGACCGTCGACAGCTCCTACGTGCTTGCGCTCGACGCCCACCTGCACTGGGACGTCGTCGCCGTCGAGAGCCAGTACGGCATACCGGGCGCCGGCGCCTACAACCTGGTCATCGCGGGCCAGGGCAAGGTCGCCATCACCACCTCCGGCTTCCCGCTGGTGATGCGCGTCTCCCCGGAGCGCTACGTCAGCGCCGACGCGGACGCCGTGGTGGCCTGGTCCTCGTCGCTGCGAGTGCAGGCGCAAGCCCAGACCAGCAACCGCTCGCTCTGGAGCCGTCGGGGCAACACGGGCGAGGGCTGGGAGCTCAGCTTCATGGGCGACGGCCACGTGGTCGTCCAGCCGAGCGAGCTGATGCCGCCGCTGAACACCTCGTTCGGCGAGCAGCTCGGCGGCCAGTTCCGCCAGGACGGCACGCCGGGGATGCACCAGGGCGGCGCCTGGGGCCCCCGCTGAGCCACGGCCACGAGGGCCGGCCCGGTCAGAGCAGCGCGCGGGCCCGCGCCAGGAGCCGGACGACCGAGGCGTCGGCCACCCCCGTCACCTCGTCGTAGCGGAACCAGCGCAGGTCGAGGGACTCGTCGCTCATCGTCGGCCGGGCCCCGGCGGGCGCCACCGCCGCGTACTGCACGTCCAGGTGGACGGCGCACGGCGTGCGGTGCCGGTCCAGGCCGGCGGGCCGGGGCAGCAGCCGCAGCTCCTCGATGCCGGACTCCTCCGTGGCCTCGCGCAGCGCGGCCCCGGCCAGCGTGGCGTCCGACGGCTCGCAGTGCCCGCCCGTCTGCAGCCAGGCGCCGACCTTGGGGTGCAGGGTGAGCAGCACCCGCTCCTCGGCCGGGTCGATCACCAGCGCGCTCGCCGTGATGTGGCCGGCCGCGCAGGACCGCCACACGCCGTCCGGGTGGGTGGCGAGATGCCGGCCGTACGCACCCCGCAGCTCCTCCTGCGCTCCGTCGGGCGCCGACCACTCGCGCAGCACCCGGCTGACGTCCTCGTGGAGGCTCACTCGCCGCGGCCGCCCTCGTCCTCGTCGCCCTTCTCCAGCCGCGGGCCGCCCTGGCCGCCCTCTTGGCCGCTGTCCTCGTCGCCAGCCGCGTCGCCGAGCATCCGGTCGAGCTCCGAGAAGTCCAACTGCTCCCGGTGCACGAAACCGTCCGGGTCGTCCAGGTCGTCGGCCGTGGGCAGCATGTCCGGGTGCGCCCACAGCGCGTCCCGCCCCTGGGGGCCGCGCGCGTCCGTGAGCGAGGCCCACAGCCGCGCCGCGTCCCGCAGCCGGCGCGGCCGCAGCTCGAGGCCGATCAACGTGGCGAACGTCTGTTCCGCGGGCCCGCCGGAGGCCCGGCGCCGCCGCAGCGTCTCCCGCAGCGCACCGGCCGACGGCAGATGCGGCTCGGCGGCGGCGAACACCACCGCGTCCACCCAGCCCTCCACCAGCGCCAGCGCCGTCTCCAGCCGGGCCAGGGCCGCCTTCTGCTGCGGCGTGTCCTCCGGCTGGAACAGGCCCTGCTGCAGCTTCTCCTGCATCTCCTCGGGCCGCGTCGGGTCGAGCTGCCCGACCAGGTCCTCCAGCTTTCCGGTGTCGACCTGGATGCCCCGCGCGTATCCGTCGACCGCGCCGAACAGGTGCGACCGCAGCCACGGCACGTGCGCGAAGAGCCGCTGGTGCGCGGCCTCCCGCAGCGCCAGGTAGAGCCTGACCTCGCCCTCCGGCACGCCGAGCCCGGCGCCGAGGGCCGCCACGTTCTGCGGGAGCAGCGCGGCCTTGCCGGCCGGGCCGAGCGGCAGCCCGATGTCCGTGGAGCCGACCACCTCGCCGGCGAGCACGCCAACCGCCTGCCCGATCTGGGTGCCGAACATGGCCCCGCCCATCGAGCGCATCATGCCGAGCAGCGGCCCGGCCATCCCCTGCATCTCCTGGGGCAGCACGTCGCCCATGGCGGCGCCGACCCGCTCGGCGACCGGGTCCACCAGCTCCCGCCACACCGGAAGCGTCGCCTCGACCCACTCGGCCCGGCTCCAGGCCACCGCCGTGCCGGACCCCGAGGGCAGCGAGGTGACCCCGTCGAGCCACAGATCGGCCAGCCGCACGGCCTCCTCGACCTGGGACCGCTCCGGCGAGGACACGCTCTGGTCCCGCGAGCCGTCCTGCGCGCCCTGCGCCACCGTCTGCCGGGCCACCGAGCGCGCCAGCTCCCAGTTCACCGGGCCGCCCTCGTACGACAGCATCTGGCCGAGCTGCTGGAACGCGGCGCCCAGGTCCTGGGGGTTCAGCTGGCCACCGGCGCCCATCGAGCCGAACAGCGCGGCCAGCGGGTTGTCCGTGGGCCCCTGCCCACGGCCGCCCTGCCC
>NZ_SMKC01000620.1 GCF_004348315.1 Streptomyces sp. 8K308
GGCGGGTGGTGGTTCGGACGGTGCCGGACAGGATCGCGGTGGCCACGCCGAGGGCGGTCGGCTCCGCCAAGGCGCGGGTCAGGTATGCGCCCGGGCCCTCGGTGTAGCGCTCCAGGGCCTTGCGGAACAGCTGCTCCTTGTTACCGAAGGCCGCGTACATGCTCTTGGCGGAGATGCCCATCGCCTCGGTCAGGGTGGCCAGGCTGGCCCCCTCGTAGCCGTGCTCCCAGAAGACCAGCATGGCGCGCTCGAGAGCTTCGTCGGCGTCGAATCCTCGGGGGCGGCCGATGGGGCCGCTCTGTCTGGTCTCCACCCCCGCAGCCTATCTCTTCTGCATCGATCGCTGCGGAAGTGCTACCTTTCGACTTCCGCAGCGATCGCTGCGGAAGTCGAAAGAGGTTGTTCCATGGGGCTACTTGAGGGTAAGACCGCTCTCGTCACCGGCGGCAGCGCCGGAATCGGCCTGGCCAGTGCCGTACGGCTGGCGGACGAGGGCGCGCACGTGTTCATCACTGGCCGGCGCAAGGCCGAACTCGACGCGGCCGTCGCCGTGATCGGTTCGGCGGCTACCGCAGTGACCGGCGACATCTCGAACGCGGCCGACCTCGACCGCCTCTACGAGACGATCCGCAGCCGCGGACGGGGCCTGGACATACTGTTCGCGAACGCCTCCGTCGCCGCGTTCGCAACGCTTGAGCAGGTCACCGAGGAGCACTTCGACACGCTCTTCGGCATCAACGTCCGGGGCACACTGTCCACCGTTCAGAAGGCACTGCCGCTGCTCAACGACGGCGCCTCGGTGATCTTGAACGGCTCGACCAACGTGGACGCCGGCTCGGAGGCGTTCGGCGTGTACGCGGCGACCAAGGCCGCCACCCGATCGTTCGCCAGGACCTGGGCCAACGAACTCAGGGGGCGAGGCATCCGGGTCAACACCATAACGCCCGGCCCGACCGACACACCAGGGCTGTCGGGACTCGCCCCCGACCCGGAGCAGGCCGCCGGCCTGAGGCGGCAACTGGCGGCCCGCGTGCCGCTGGGCCGGCTCGGGCGCCCGGAGGAGATCGCCGCCGCCGTGGCCTTCCTCGCCTCCGAGCAGAGCAGCTTCATCACCGGTTCGAGCCTGTACGTCGACGGCGGCCTGAACCAGATCTAGGTCGACGGCCGCACAGCCGGCGAGGACTCGCTCCCACGGGCGAACCGACAGCCTCGATCGCGAGACGGCGGAGATCAAGCCGCTCGGCGGGTGGTTGGAGACAGCGGCCTACGGAGGCCAGGCGTAGCCGAGCTGCTCGGCGAACTCCCTCGAGCCGCCGACGACTTCGGCGCCGACGCGGGGGTCGGTGGCGGTGAGGTCGGCGAGGAGAGTCTCGGGGTCGGCCAGCGGGAGGGCGCGGCGGAACTGGAGCCAGGGCGCGCCGGCGTGGCCGGTGGGGCGGTGGAAGAAGAGGAGGTTGAGTCGGGTGGGGTCGGCC
>NZ_SMKC01000621.1 GCF_004348315.1 Streptomyces sp. 8K308
CTCCCCCGCAGCCCCACGCCCCGAGAAAGGTGAGCCCATGTCCTATCTGATCACCGGTGGCGCCGGCTACGTCGGCGCCCACGTGGTGCGCGCCCTGGCCCAGGCCGGCGAGAGCGTCGCGGTCTACGACGACCTCTCCACCGGCGACACCACCCGGCTGCCCGACGGCGTCCCGCTGGTACGCGGCTCCGTGCTCGACCGCGGCCTGCTCGACCGGACCCTCGCCGAGCACCGGGTCACCACCGTCATCCACCTCGCCGCCCACCAGCAGGCCGCCGAGTCCGTCCGGCAGCCGCTGCGGTACTACCGGGAGAACCTGCACGGGCTCCAGATCCTCTTGGAGGCGGTGCGCGGCGCCCGCGTCACCCGCTTCGTGTTCGCCTCGTCCGCGGCCGTCTACGGCGCCCCCGAGGTGGATCTGATCACCGAGGACACCCCCTGCCAGCCCACCACCCCGTACGGCGAGACCAAGCTCGCCGGCGAGTGGCTGGTGCGCGACGCGGGTCGCGCCTACGGCATCAACACCGCCTGCCTGCGCTGCGTCAACGTCGCCGGCGCCGCCGCCCCGCACCTGGCGGACACCGCGAGCGGCGGCCTGCTCCCGATGACGTTCGAGTACCTGCACGCCGGCTCCCCGGCCCGGATCCTGGGCGACGACTACCCCACCGGGGACGGCACCTGCGTGCGCGACTACGTGCACGTCGAGGACGTGGCGGACGCCCACGTGGCGGCCGCCCAGGCGCTGGCCGAGCAGCCGACGCCCGACCACCTGACCCTCAACGTCTCGCGCGGCGAGGGGGTCTCCGTCCGCCAGCTGATCCGCGCCGTCGTCGAGATCACCGGCCACACCCGGCTGCGGCCCAGGACCGCCCCGCGTCGCCCGGGCGACGCGGCCAGGATCGTCGCCTGCCCCGACCTGGCCGCCAAGCACCTGGGCTGGACCGCGAGCCGCGCCCTCGACGACATGATCACCTCGGCCTGGGCCGGCTGGCTGCGCACCGCCCCCTGACGCTCAGGCGGTCGTCCGCCGCCGCTGCTCGCGGTGGCGGGCGACCGCGTCGTTGTTAGCGCAGCGCACCGAGCAGTAGGCGCGCCGGCCGTTGCGCGAGGTGTCGACGAAGGCCAGGCCGCAGTAGGCGCGCGCGCAGCGGCCGAGGCGCTCGGGCGCGGCGAAGCAGACGACGTAGGCGAGGCCGGCCGCCGTGACGGCGCGGATGTGGGCGGCGGGCCCGGCGCCGGGGAAGCTGTAGTGCAGGTGCGGGGCGCGGCCGCCGTGTTGGGAGATGTAGGGCCGGCTCGAGGCGTCGGCGAGCAGCGCGTTGATGGTCTCGCAGCGCCGGGTGGTGTCCTGCGGGCCGAAGCAGGGGGCCAGCCGGCGGCTCCAGTTCCAGATGTCCTTGGCCTCCGACTCGTCGAGCCTGGGCCGCGAGATGTCCCGTGCGACCAGCAGGGGTTCGAGCTGGTCGGGGGTGGGC
>NZ_SMKC01000622.1 GCF_004348315.1 Streptomyces sp. 8K308
GCGGGAGTGTCATGAATCAGGTGTGGATCTCCCCGAAGGAGTCACCTGATGAGTACGACGACTGATCGCCTGATCGAGACGGCTGGCGGCGTGTCGCTTGCCGAGGTAGGCGGGAGCGCTGAGGGTACCGACGTGAAGTCGATGCCGGTGTCGCCCAACGGTCTGTCCAGCGAGTTGTTGGAGGAGCTGGCCGCGCTGGCGGCCGAGAAGGTCCGCGGAGAGGGTCTGCGGCTGATGGGTGAGGGCGGGCTGCTGCCCGAGCTGGCCCGGCATCTGATGCAGGCGGCCTTGGAGGCCGAGATGGATCAGCATCTGGCTGAGGAGGCCGGCCGCGTCGGCGGGCGTGGGTCGCGCTCGGGCGGGAACATGCGCAACGGCTACCGGAGCAAGAAGGTGATGACCGAGGTCGGCCCCGTCACGGTGCGGGTCCCGAGGGACCGGCTGGGCACCTTCCAGCCCCGGGTTCTGCCGAGGTACGCCCGCCGCACGGGCGCGTTGGACGAGCTGGTCCTGTCGCTGACCGCGAAGGGACTGACCTCCGGGGAGATCGTCGCTCACCTCGCCCAGACGTACGGCATGACGACGACGAAGGAGACCATCTCCACGATCACCGACAAGGCCCTGGAGTCGATGGCGGAGTGGCGTACGAGGCCGTTGGACGCGGTCTACCCGGTCGTCTTCATCGACGCCGTGCACGTGAAGATCCGTGATGGTCAGGTCGCCAACCGGCCCGTCTACGTGGCCGTCGCGGTCACCGCCGACGGCTACCGGGAGATCCTCGGCCTGTGGGCCGGGCAGGGCGGCGAGGGCGCGAAGTACTGGCAGATGGTCCTGACCGAGATCAAGAACAGAGGCGTGCGCGATGTGCTGATGTTGGTCTGCGACGGCCTGACAGCCCTGCCCGAGGCGGTGAACACCGTCTGGCCGGCCACCGTCGTGCAGACCTGTGTCGTCCACCTCATCCGGGCCAGCCTGCGGTACTCCTCCCGCCGCGACTGGGCCGACGTCGCCCGGGACCTCAAGCCCGTCTACACGGCCGTCAACGAGGACCAGGCCCGTGCGCGGCTGGCCGAGTTCGGCGAGACGTGGGGCGGGAAGTACCCCTCGATCACGGGGATCTGGGAGCGTGCTTGGAGCGAGTTCGTGCCCTTCCTCGGCCTGCCCGACGCCATCCGCCAGGTCGTCTACACCACCAACGCCATCGAGTCCCTCAACGCCCGCTACCGGCGCGCGGCCCAGGCCTGCGGACACTTCCCCAACGAGCAGGCCGCCCTCAAACGCCTCTACCTGGCCACCCTCGCCCTCGACCCCACCGGACGTGGCCGTCAGCGCTGGAACAACCGCTGGAAGAGCGCCCTCAACGAGTTCGACCTCCTCTTCGACGGCCGACTGACCGCCGGACGAGTGTAGGCTGATCGGCATAATAAGAAATCTATAGACCAAACAGACGAATTAC
>NZ_SMKC01000623.1 GCF_004348315.1 Streptomyces sp. 8K308
CCCCGGTACCGCTCCCCCGCCCGCGCGTCGAGCAGCACGCCCCGCCTGGCGAGCTCGGCCGCGCCGTCCGCGTCCAGCGTCGGCAGTTGGCCGGGGCGCGGCACGAAGTCGCCCTCCGCCGGGACCGGGATCTCCTCGGTCAGCTCGCCGGCCCAGGCAGCCAGGCCGCCGTCGAGCACCCGGGTCCGCTCGTGGCCGGCCCAGCGCAGCAGCCACCAGGCGCGGGCCGCCCCCCAGCCCTGGGCGGCGTCGTAGACCACCACGTCCCGGTCGTGACTGACCCCGGCGCGGCGCATCGCGGTGCCGAACACGTCGGCGTCCGGCAGCGGGTGCCGGCCGGCCGCTCCCGGTGGCGCGGCGAGCTCCGAGTCCAGATCCACGTAGACGGCGCCCGGCAGATGCCCGGCCGCGTACTCGGGCAGCCCGGGCGGGCCGCCGAGCCGGTAACGCACGTCGAGCAGCACCGGACGGTCCTCGGGCGGGACCCCGGGGCCGAGGGCGGTCGCGAGTTCGGATGCGGAGATCATTGCAGTCATGGCCCCATTCTCCCCGCGCGAGGTGGAGACTTGGGGCGAGCAAGGGAGCCCCGAGGAGATGGAGAAGGATGACCAACACAGCGAGTCCACCCGTTCCCGGTACGCACCGCTGGGTGAGCCTGATGGTTCACGACCTGGCCGCGAGCCGACGGTTCTACGGTGGGCTCTTCGGCTGGGAGTTCGATGAGGGACCCACGCAACTCGGCGCGTACGTCCGAGCGCTGCGGGACGGGCACCCGGTCGCCGGCCTCGGCGAGATCGCGAGGGGCGTGCGGCGGATCACGGCCTGGCTGCCGTACATCGCCACCAACGACGCCGACGGCACGGCCGCGTTGATCCGTGAGTGTGGGGGCACGGTGGCCGTGGGCCCACTGGACGTGGAGCAGGTCGGCCGCCTGGGTATCGCCGCCGACGTGGGCGGTGCGGCCTTCGGCATCTGGGAGGGCGGGCCGCGGCGCAGCGCCCGGTACCACGGGGTGGAGGGCGCCGTCTCGTGGAACGAGCTGTTCGCGCACGACACGTCGGGCGTGGGCAAGTTCTACGAGCGGGTCTTCGGCTACGACGTGGGGCCAGAGCCGGCGCGACCGCCGGGCAGCGACTTCCTGACCCTCCGCATCGGCTCCCGCCCGGTGGCCGGAATCCGCGGCGCGGCCGGCCAGCTCCCGCACGACAGGGGGCCGCACTGGCTGACGTACTTCTCGGTGCTCGACGTGGACGAGACGCTGGAGAAGGTCGTCGCGCTCGGCGGCCGCAGGCTGAGTGACCCGGAGACCTCGCCCTTCGGTCGCTGGGCCCGCGTCGCCGACCCGGAGGGGGCGCCTTTCGCGGTCATCGTTCCCCCCGAGCGGTGACCCTGCGGGGCTGAGCCACGCCCCGGGCCTCCGGCCCGGGGCGCCCGGCGCTCCGCGTGGGGTTTTCCC
>NZ_SMKC01000624.1 GCF_004348315.1 Streptomyces sp. 8K308
CCACCTGCCGCCGCCCGCCCAGACCAGCGGCACCGCCGCGCTCGCCGCCCTGCACCGCGAGCTCACCGCCACCCTGCGGCGCGGACAGGACCTCGCGCCGAGCGCCCCGTCCGCCACCGAGGCCGCGCCCGGCCCGCACTGGTCCACCGTCACCATCGGCGAACTCGCCCGCGCCGGCGCCCTCGAACTCCACCTCACCACCGCGGCCGGCGACCCGCCGCCGCCCACCAGGCCGGGCGACGTCCTCGTCCCACTCGTCGACGGCGACCGCCAGGCCCGGGTGGTCGGCGACGACGAGGGCGGCACCGTCCCCGACCGGCACACCGGGCTGCTGCGCCCCGACCCCGAGGCCCTCAACTCCTGGTTCCTCGCCGGCTTCCTGCGCGGCACCGCCAACACCAGGCAGGCCAGCAGCTACGCGTCGAGCGCCACCCGGGTCGACGTCCGCCGCCTGCGGGTGCCCAGGCTCCCGCTCGCCACCCAGCGCCGCTACGGCCGCCGCTTCGCCGAGCTCGCCGCGTTCGAGTCCACCCTGCGCCGCGCCGGCGAGCTCGGCCGGCGGCTCACCCAGGGCACCATCGACGGTCTCACCGAGGGCACACTGCCACCGGGAGATTAGGTCCTGTCCGGGCGATCTTCTTCGGGCCCGCGACGACAGCTACGGCACCTCGCCGCGTTACGGAATCGCGCGAATACGGCCAAGCATGAGCTGCGCTGCTGCCGATGTGTGGCTCCGCCGCGTGGGGCGCCTTGAACGAGGCGAATGGAGGCACTCCCCCCGAGCACTCCGTGCAGGGGGTCCCCCCAGACCGGCAGGCCCGGGGGAGCCACGGGCTGATCCTTGAAGACCGCCCGGACAGGACCTGACCGTCGGGCGAGATCCGCTGGTTATCTATCCGCTGGTTATATGATCCTGCCCGCAGCCGCCGAGGGGGGAGTGAGGATGTACGGCCCGCCATCCGCGATGCCCGTGCCGCCACGGCGGCCCGCGGGCCCTGGCGCCAAGGCCATCGCCGTGCGGGTCGCGTTCGCCACGGTCCCGGCGCTGACCCTCGGCCTGCTCGCCTGGGTGCCGTCGCTCCGCTTCGCCGTGATCCGCCGCCGCGGCCTGGACTGGGCCGTCTTCGGCCTCTTCTGCGCGCTCACCGTCGCCGAGATCATCCTGGTCGCGAACACGCCGGACGAGATGGACGACAACTACAGCACCTTCGTCGGCTTCTACTGCTTCGCCTACTTCATCGCCGCGACCATCCACGCCGTCCAGGCCGACCGCTTCCCGCGCCCCGCCAAGCCGGCGGGCTACCCCCCGGCACCGCCGCCGCCAGCGCCCTACGCCGCGGGGGCGTACGGCTACCCCCAGCCCGCGCCCGCCGTCGCGCCCGCC
>NZ_SMKC01000625.1 GCF_004348315.1 Streptomyces sp. 8K308
GGGTGCGGCGCGCCTCGGCGCGCAGCGTGACCAGCGCGCCATCCGCCGACTCGGCCGCCGGCGCGAAGCCGAGGTCGCGGAGCCGGGTGAGCAGCGTGTCGGGGGCGAGTTCGGAGATCAGCACCGTCGGGGCGAGCCGGCGCAGCCGCAGCGGCGCCGCGCGGCGGTCGGCGACGAGCTGGGTGAGGAGCGCCTCGTCCTCGCACCGCAGGTAGCTGGTGGCGGCGCCGACGCGGAGCCGGCCGTGCCGGCGGGCCACGTCGTCGACGAGGTAGCCGAGCGGCTGCGGCACGGGCGTGCGGGAGTGGTCGGCGAGGAAGGCGTGCAGCTCGTCCGGCGTCCAGCCGGCGTCGAGGGCGCGGCGGACGGAGGCCGCGGTGAAGCGGTAGACCGTGGCGCCGCCCTTGGACTCGACGTCGGCGGCGGCGTCCATGATCCGCCGCACGTCGGGCCGCAGCGGCCCGGGCGCGATGGCCGTCAGGTCGGCCTGGAGGAGGAAGTGGTCGAGCGGTTCCGGGAGCTGGTCGCGCAGCTGCTCGGCCGCGGCGGGACCGTCGGGGCGCGGGAGCCGCAGCAGGGGGCGGGCGAACGAGGCGAACGCGCCGCGCCCGGTGACGCCGAGGCGCTCGGCCTCGGCGAGCACCGCCTCGCACAGCCGGACCCTGGTCTCCTCTGGCATCCGCCGGGGCAGCTCCCAACCGACGCGGCGCTGGACCCCGTCGGCTGCCGGCGCGTGCCCCGCCGGCAGCGCGGCGAGCAGGGTGAGCACCCGATGGCGCAGCGCGGCGGCCGGGCCCCGGTCGAGGCCGGGGCCGAGCGCGGCGAGCAGCCGGCCCTTGGAGTCGCGGGTGCCGACGAGTCCCGGGACGCGGGTGGTCGCCAGCCAAGCCGTGACGAGCGCGGCCCAGCGCTCGGCGGCCGGCAGCGCGAGCCACTCGTCGTAGCCGGGCGTCGGCGCGCACCGCTCGTCGGCCTCGCCGTCCGGGGCGAGCAGCCCGGCGGCGTAGGCGAGTTCGATCCAGAACGCGGCCTCGGGCTCGGGGGTGTCGAGGAGCACGGCGGTCCGCTTGAGCTCGCGGGCGCCGAGCCCGCCGGCGCGCAGCACGGCCGGGCCCTCTGTCGACCAGCAGGTGGCCAGCTGTTCGACGAGGGCGAGGGCGGCCTGCGCGGCGCCGGCCGCCGCCGCGTCGACGGTGGCCGGCGGGTGCTCGACGACGGGTCCCGGGTCCGGCGGTTCGGCGCACAGCTCGCGGTGGGCCCGGCCGCCGCGCAGCGCGAGCGCGACCTCGCGGGGCAGCACGACCGTGCCGGGCGCGGTCGGCATCAGCAGGGCGCGGTCGAGCAGCCAGCGCACGGG
>NZ_SMKC01000626.1 GCF_004348315.1 Streptomyces sp. 8K308
TATCCGTCGGACATGACGGACGCGGAGTGGGCGACCATCCGACCGTTGCTGCCGGTGCCGGCCTGGCTCCAGGGGCGGGGCGGGCAGCCGGAAAGCTATTGTCACCGTCAGATGCTGGACGCGATCCGCTACCTGGTCGCGGGCGGGATCTCTTGGCGGGCGATGCCCGCTGACTTCCCTGCTTGGGGCCGGGTCTACGCCTTCTTCCGCCGCTGGCGCGAGCAGGGGCTGATCACCGAGTTCCACGACCGGCTGCGAGGGAAGGTCCGTGAGCGCGAAGGCCGTGAGACCGAGCCCACGGCGGGGATCATCGACGCGCAGTCGGTGCGGGCCGCCGCGACGGTGCCGGCCGCCTCACGCGGCTATGACGGCGGGAAGAAGGTGCCCGGGCGCAAGCGGCACATCGTGACCGACTGCCTCGGCCTGCTCCTGGTCGTCGCGGTCACCGCCGCGAACATCGGCGACCGGGACGCCGCCGTGGGCCTGCTGACCCGACTGCGCCGCCTGCACCGCGACATCACCCTCGTCTGGGCCGACGGCGGCTACACCGGCTCCATCATCGACTGGTGCCGTCAGAAACTCGCGCTGACCTTGGAGATCGTCAAACGCACCGACGGCGTGGCGGGATTCGTGGTGCTACCCAGACGCTGGGTGGCAGAGCGTACGTTCGCATGGCTGATGAACTCGCGCCGCCTGGCCAGGGATTACGAAACACTGCCCGCTACCAGCGAGGCGATGATCCGGTGGTCGATGGTCACGCGGACGGGCCGGCGTCTGGCGCGGCCGCAGGCCGCCGGCCGGCGCTGAAAATCCCCGACGTCTCCTGCAGCAGCCACCCGCGCTCCGCCAGGCGCCTGGCCTTCGAGCACACCCCCTCGACCTTCGCCGGCGTCGCCTCAAGACCCAGCCCCACCGCGATCTCCCTGGCCTTCAACGGTCCCTGGCCCGCCGGGGCCCGCTCCTCTACCACACCCAGAATCCGCTGGTAGTCCGACGTCAGCACCGTCACCGGCAGCCCGTCCCGCCACGGCGACACCGTCGAGCCCGGCACCGGCACGGGCGATGGCGCTGCTGCCCGCTCGGCCTCGGTCCCGGGCTCGCTCACGGCAGTCGTCCCGGCCACGGAGACGGCCAACGCCTCGACCAGCTCCTCCCGCGCGATCACCCGCCGGTCCAGCTCGATCTCCGCGACCTCCAACACCTCAGCCAACCGCGCGGCTTCCTCCCGCAGACCTTCCACCCGCACCCGGGCAGCCGCCTCCCGCTCCTCCAGCATTCCCAGCACCAACGCCACCGCGCACCCCTCGGTCATGAAGTGGACACAAGACGCCGCATCCCTCCCTCACCCCGAGCAAA
>NZ_SMKC01000627.1 GCF_004348315.1 Streptomyces sp. 8K308
GCGCGCTGGAGGCCGGCACCCGCTACGGGTGCCGGCCTCCGGCTGTGAAGCGGACCCGCTGTCAGCTCAGGTCCAGGTCCAGGTAGTCGATGTCGGTGACCTCCACGTCCAGGCCGGCCGCGCGGCGGCCGCGGTCTTGGAAGTAGGCGAACCCGAGGCCCTGGCCCAGGAGCTGCCGGAGCTCGGTCTCGTCGGCGCCGGCCTGGTGGGCGGCGAGCAGCGCGGCGGCCGCGTTCGGCTCGATGGTCTCCGTCACCCGCCGGAGGCGCGGGTCGTCGGTGGAGCCGGGGGCGGCGGTGAACCCGAACCGGGCGCGGGTCTCCACGGCGATGCCGGCCTGGGCGGCGCGGCGGATCGCGCGCTGCCGGATCCGCGGCTGCCAGCTCCGGCGGGCCTCGCGTTCGAGGGCGGCGGCCAGCTGCGGGCCGGGCCGGCGGATCCGCCCCGTGAGGTAGCGCTGCACGGTGCGCGTGGAGATGCCCAGCCGCGCGGCCACGGCGCGTGTGGAGCCCTTCTCCGCGCGGAGGATGACCCGCATTCGGGCCGCCGGCGACGCCGGCAGCGGCCTCGTCTGCACGGCCTGGAGCGCCGCTTCGATGGCGTCCTGGACCTCACCCATTTACTCATCCCCCCGGGAGTCGGATTCCTTGATGTGGCGGGCCGGGTTATGGCCCTGCTCCATTACCTGGGCGGCCCACCAGAATTCGCGGGCGCCTTCCAGCTTGACCATTCCCGGGCTGACGCCGAGCCGGAAAACGCCCGGCAGGGGCTTGCCGGACGTCGCGTCCCGGGGCAGGAGGTCGATCGGCGAGGCGCTGGTGGCGGGGTAGACGACGCAGTCCGAGAGGACCGCGATCGGGTACCGGCCGGCCTCCGCCATCCGCATCATCTTGCGGTGCATGTTGGTGCGCGCCTGGGCGATCACGGCCGCGCGGATGTCGGGGCGCCAGGTCGGGCGTTCCAGGGCCGGCCACCGCTCGCCGGCCCGGTGCCGGATGCCCTGCGGCCGCTCGCGCAACTTGCCGATGCCGCCCTTCACGGTCGCCTTGATGGCCGACAGGACGGCGGCGAGGGCCGGGTCGGCGGCCTTGTGGCGCTCCATGGCGGCCAGGAACTCCGGCTCCGGCATGCCCTTGGTGACGCCGAGGTCGGCCATGGTGGCGAGGTAGGCGTCGCGCAGCCGCTCGTACCAGGGATCGAGGTACGGGCCGGCCTCCGGGCGGATCCACGCCTCCAACGGCCGCACATCGGCGCCGAGCTCCACCGCGTAGGCCAGGGTCGGGGTGGCGTACCAGGCCGGGCCCGTCGGCCGCT
>NZ_SMKC01000628.1 GCF_004348315.1 Streptomyces sp. 8K308
ACCCGGTACCCGCCCCGCACCAGGCGCTGATCGCCGTCGAGTCCTTCTCCCTCAACTTCGGCGAACTCGACCTGCTCCACGGGGAGCAGCCGGGCGCCGTCCTCGGGCGCGACAGCGCGGGCGTCGTCGTGCGGCCGGCGAGCGACGGCTCGGGGCCGGCGGCCGGGGCGCGCGTCGCCGCCTTCGGCCTCGGCGGTGGCTGGGCCGAACTCCGCGCCGTCGACCCGGCCGAACTGGCCGTGCTCCCCGACGCCGTCGACCTCGGCACCGCCGCCACCCTGCCGGCCGCCGGCGTCTCGGCGCTCCGCGCCGTCCGCCGCCTCGGCTCGCTGCTCGGCCGCCGGGTCCTGGTCACCGGCGCCTCGGGCGGCGTCGGCCGGTTCGCCGTCCAACTCGCCGCGCTCTCCGGCGCGCACGTCATCGCCTCCGTCGGCACGCGGGCCCGCGGCGCGGGCCTGCGCGACCTGGGCGCCGCCGAGGTCGTCGTCGGCCTGGACGAGGTGACCGAGCCCGTACACGCCGCCCTCGACAACGTCGGTGGACCGCTCCTCGCCCAGGCCCTCGACCTGGTCGCGGAACACGGCGCGGTCATCCAGATCGGCGCCGCCTCCAACCAGCCCACCACGCTGACCCTGGCCCACAAGCTGGTCAACAAGCGCCTCGACCTCTTCGTCGTCGGCGAGGGCCTGACCACCACCCCCAACGGCGTCTGGAACTTCGGCCCCGACATCGCGCTCCTCGCCGAACTGGTCGCCGCCCACCGCCTCACCCCGCACATCGGCTGGCGCGGCCCCTGGCACCGCGCCCCGGAGGCCGTCGAGGCCCTCCGCTCCCGCCGCGTCGCCGGCAAGGCCGTGCTGGACATCACCTGACGAACCGACCCCCAACACCCGCCGAAGGGCCTACCGTTGTCGGGGTGAGCGCACACCTGCCGACACGGTCTCCCTACCGGATCGAGGCCGACGAGGGGCCCCAGACCGTCGCGGAACTCAAGGCGGCCCTGGCCCCCTGGCCGCAGGAGCTCCTCACCTTCACCGCCCGCCTGGAAGCGGCCCGCTTCGACGAGATCCCCGGCGTCATCGCCGCCTACCGCATCGCCTGGCTCACCCGCGTCCACCCCGACCACCAGGAGGCGGGCCAGGCAAGCGAGGACGAGACGGCCGACACCATCAGCTGGGACGAGTTGATGGCCGACTACACCCCCGACGGCCGCGAAGCCAGGCGCCGGTGACCTACAAGGTCGAGGTCATGTCCGACGCCCGCCGCGGCATGGCCTCCCTCAGCCCCGCCCGCCGCCGCGC
Organism: Streptomyces sp. 8K308; assembly: GCF_004348315.1. Taxonomy (GTDB): domain Bacteria; phylum Actinomycetota; class Actinomycetes; order Streptomycetales; family Streptomycetaceae; genus Streptomyces. The sequence continues at coordinate 1,302 of NZ_SMKC01000628.1, forward strand.
CGTCAACGAC
>NZ_SMKC01000629.1 GCF_004348315.1 Streptomyces sp. 8K308
CCCCCGGCCGGCGGCCCCGGAGGAGACGGCCGCCGAGCGGTGGGAGCGCGCCACGCGACTCTTCGATGACCGAGACTACGCCGGGGCCGCCCGGCTGCTCGCCCCCCTCGTCGAGGAGGCCCCCCAGCAGATCGCGCCCCGGCTGCTGCTGGCCCGCGCCTACTATCACTCGGCCCAGCTGCGGCGCGCCGAGGAGCAACTCCGCGAGGTCATCGCCCGCGATCCGGTCGAGGACTACGCACACCTGCTGCTCGGCCGCACCCTCCAGCGCCAGGGGCGCGACGAGGACGCGAAGCCCTACCTGCGGACGGCCGCTGCCCTCTCCGGAGCCGCCCGAGCCGAAGACGAGACCACCCAGTGAGTCCGGAGCGGAGACAGTGATGAGCAACGTCGAGACGGAGCCAGCCGTGCTGCGCTGCGGAGCCACGGCCGACGCCGGGGACGGCCCGCCCGGGCCCAGGGTGGAGATCCTCGCCCCGCGCGAGGTGCCGCTGGGCGGCCCACGGTCGATGACCGTGCGACGCACCCTGCCGCAGCGGAGCCGGACACTGATCGGCGCCTGGTGCTTCGCCGACCACTACGGCCCCGACGACGTCGCCGCCACCGACGGCATGGACGTCCCCCCGCACCCCCACACCGGTCTCCAGACGGTGAGCTGGCTGTTCAGCGGCGAGGTCGAGCACCGCGACAGCCTCGGCAGCCACGCGCTCATCCGGCCCGGGGAGTTGAACCTCATGACGGGCGGACACGGCATCGCCCACTCGGAGGTCTCCACGCCCAGGACCACGGTGCTGCACGGCGTCCAGCTGTGGGTGGCGCTGCCCGAGGCACACCGCGGCGCCGACCGCGAGTTCCGACACCACGTGCCCGAGCCCGTGCGGGTCGAGGGAGCCGAGATCCGGGTCTTCCTCGGCTCCCTCGCTGGGGCCGTCTCGCCCGTCCGCACCTTCACCCCCCTGCTCGGCGCCGAACTCCTCGTCGAGCCACGGGCGACCCTCGCCCTCACCGTCGACCCGGACTACGAACACGGCCTCCTCGTCGACCGCGGCGACCTCCTCCTGGCCGACACCCCGCTCCGACCGGCGGACCTCGGCTACCTCGACACCGGGCACGACACCATCCACCTGACCAACACCTCGGACGCCCCGGCCCGCGCCCTGCTGCTCGGCGGACCGCCCTTCGGGGAGGAGATCGTCATGTGGTGGAACTTCGTCGGCCGCAGCCACGACGACATCGTCCGGGCCCGCACCGCCTGGGAGAACGGCACCGACCGCTTCGGCACCGTCGAGGGCTACGACGGCCCCCCGC
>NZ_SMKC01000062.1 GCF_004348315.1 Streptomyces sp. 8K308
CCCGGAGCAGTGGAACCCGGCGACACCCCGAGACGACACTCGGGCCCTCGCCCCGCACAGACTCAGCTCACGGCACGGAAACAGGCCACCGAATCCCTCGGCAGCCCGTCACGAAACTTCGAGGCTAGCTCTGGCTGGTCGAATATTGAGTTCGGGGAGGAACTAGTGTCTCGTGATCCCGTTCGTATCACTTCGAGTTGTTTTTGACGAGTTTCTTCACGTTGGTCGCGACGAGTCTGACCTTTGCGAGGACCTCGCCGGCGGTCGCGGTCCAGGTGAACGGTTTCGCGGTCTCGTTCCAGGAGTTGATGTAGTCACGGATCTGCTTGATGAGGACGTGGACGGTGGAGAACGTGCCGCGGCGGATCGCCTGCCGGGTCAGGATTCCGAACCAGATCTCGATCTGGTTCAGCCACGACGAGCCGATGGGAGTGAAGTGGAAGTGGACCTGCGGGTTCTTCACCAACCACTCCTTGACCTCAGGGGTGGTGTGCGTGGAGAGGTTGTCGAGGACGACATGGATTTCCTTCCCCGCATGAGGTCTGACGGCCTTCTTCAGGAAGGCCAGGAAGTCCTTCCCGTCCCGGGTCGGCTTGCACTCGCCGAGCACTTCGCCGGTGGTGACATTCAGAGCGGCGAACAGATTCGTGGTGCCGTGGCGCACGTAGTCGGCCGTGCGCTTCTCGCTGGCCGCGAAGGTGACCGGCAGCACGGGCTGGGTCCGGTCCAGCGCCTGGATCTGCGTCTTCTCGTCGATGGACAGCACCACCGCACCACCCGGCGGGGCCAGATACAGACCGATCACATCGGCCACCTTCTCCGCGAAGGCAGGATCCTTCGAAATCTTGAACGTGCTGCTGCGGTGTGGCTTCAGGTTCTCCTCCCGCCAGATCCGGGCGATGTAGTGCCAGGACACGGTGGTGTGCTCGACCCGCTTCAGATACTTCGCCAACTCCCGCGTCGACCAGTGCGAAAGACCTGTGCCATCCGGCGGCGTCATACGCGTCAAGGCAATCACCCGGGCCCGCACTCGCGCCGGCACCTGTTCCCGCGCACCACCAGGACGGTCACCTTCCAGCCCGGCCAGGCCCTGCTCGGCGTAACGACGCTTCCAGCGATCCACCGTCGGCAGCGATATGCCAAGCAGCTCGGCAATATCCTTGCGGCGGTGCCCTTCACCCGACCACAAGACGATCCGACCCCGCGTGGCGATATCGGCAGGAACGTCCCAACTGCTCACCAACTCCCGCAGTTCGGCGACCTGTTTCACAGAGAGCTCCATGCCGATAGAACGAGACAGGCAAGATCAAGTAACGCCGACAGGATCACGAGACACTAGACTGATGGATATTGTTTTCATGTCGAGGTTTAATTGATATGTGCGGTGGATCCTGGTGGTGTATCTGAAGAGGTGTCTGGTGGCGGCGAGGCATCTTCAGTTCATGGCTAGTGCAGGATAGCCTCATGGCGATATGGTTCCGCACCTGCTATGAGGACGAAGACCTCTGGTTGTACTTTGAGGTTGATGACGAGGGCCGGGTAACCAGACAGGTTGAGCTTCGACGCGAAGACTCAAAGCCAGTGACGGCTGCTTCTTTGGAGGAAGTGCTGCAACTGCGTAACAATGCCGATCTGGCCGCGATGGGTCGCTATGAGGGACAATATGGAGTTCTTGCAGAAGGTACAGCAGAAGGTTGGCAGGGCCAGCCACAGGCGTGTGAAATCCCTGCGGAGGACTTCGAGAAGCGATGGGTGGAGGCAAGGAGAGTGCTCGTTGATTCCCGGTGAATCGACAGATCGCGCTCCCGTGGAGTGCAGCCACATCACGAACGATCTGGGTCGGATGTTCCCGACTACTGTCTCGTGTCTCCGGGCTAGCACTGTCCGCCCCAATGGGCCATCTAGCAAAGTGCGGCTTATCGAGTTCTTGATGTGATCGAATAATGCTCATTGAGGGCACCGTTGCTGGTCTACTTGAAGCAAGGAGTAGGTATTGGGCGTCGTTTGTGGGATGCTACAAACAGCGCTTGTTTCCTTGTGTAAGAGGGCTTTCTCGTGCCCTATTGGAATCGCAGAACAGACTCCTAGTGGAACAGGCTGACCGATTTTCGCTGCATCGCATGGAGGTGGAGAATTCGGCCTTCTGCTGACAATCTACTGGGTTCTTTCGTGACGTGCTTCGAGCATGGGCTTCTCGTGATCGAAGATTCGGAGAGCGGTGCGACTCACGACGACTGGGACGCCGCAACTCAGTACGTGCACTTGGATCAAGGCTCCCTCTATGTGGCAGTTCAGAGCATCGTCGATGGTCCGGTCGAGGTGGTGGTCTATCGAGACCACGTTCAGGACAGTGAAATAGGCGGACTGACCGAGGTATTTTCAGGAGTAGTCGAGTCACGGCTTGGAAAGCTTCGAATTCATGATTCAGACGAGCGAGCCGTTCTCACGGCCCTCGTCAACCGTGGAGCCGTCCGCGTAACCGTCTTCGTGGATGATGTCAATTGGGCGAGTCGAGTTACTGTCCTTGTGCACTGAAAGGAGATCCGAGCTTGAATTAAGGGGTTCTGCTGGGCGTCATCCTCGTCGGTGGTGTCCTCGTCTGGTACTGGTCCACGGGCGAGGACACCCATTTTCCGAACCAGTATGACGACGCGCCGGTGGACGTGTCGTTGTAGGAGGCGTTGTCCGATCACGAACTCGTTCCGAGGTTGTTTAGTACACCGCCTCACAGGGGCTCGACGGCTACCCGATGTCTGCGAGGTTCACGACACCCTGTGACCGGGACCCCTGATTCCTCTCGGGCAACGGCTATGTGGAGCTCGACTCCGATGAGGAGTTCGACCCGGGCACCGTGCTCGATGCTGAGCGCAGAGGGGTGCCGGTCGGCGCGGACACGTCGTATCACATGCGAGTGGGCGGGGATCACGGATTCGAGTCCCATGCCCCTGGTCACCGCGGACGACGCGGACTGCACCGTCTTTCTTACTGCATGAGCGCCCATGAGCGGCGTCCTCACCCGAAGCGTGCGTATCGGCTGACAGTGGTGCTGAGCCATCAGTGTGAGTGACTATCTGAGTGACAACAGGCGCGGATCGCCGCCGACCGCGGTGGACGTCGGAGGATGACTCGTGCAGGTCAGCGGGCTGATGTGACCCACCCTTCGGGGTGCTGGATTGCATGGCATGCAAGAGGTCAGGAGTTCAATTCTCCTTAGCTCCACAGGTCAGAGGCCCCCTCCCGCAAGGGAGGGGGCCTCCTGCGTGACTAACTGAGTGACTAGCGCTCTTGTCCCGGACGCAAGTGTCCGAAACGCGGCATTTGACCGTCAACCTGCGGCGGCGGTTCCCCCGTCGAACTGCCTTCCGCGTCTCCATGTCGGCCCGGCCTGCGTCCGGCTCGTTCGCTTCAGCCTTGGAAGATGCGGTTCATGGTCAGTGCTCCGGTCTGGATGACGGGGCGGATCTGCTTGCGGTAGACCTTCTCGGTGGTCTCGGTGCTGGAGTGGCCCACGAGTCGGGCGATCTCCTCGACGGGGACGTCGTTGTCGGACAGCAGGGACACGAAGCTGTGCCGCAGCTCTCTCGGTGTCCACTCGGTGGGGTTGATGCCGTCGGCCTTGGCGATGGCCCGGCGGAAGGCGCGGCGGACGTTGGCGGCGTCCAGGGCCGTGCCCACGTCGGAGGCGAAGACGAGGTTGTTGTCCTGCCACCCGTGGCCGGCGATTCTCCGCTGTCGTTCCTGTGCTCGGCGGTGCCGTCGCAGGGCGGAGATACAGCGGTGGGGCAGGGCCAGCGTGCGTCGGCTCTTCCGGGTCTTGGTGTCGCCGCTTCGGCGGACGGAGTGCCAGACCGCGATGTGCGGGGGGACCGGCGGATCGGCGTGTGGGCGTCCGTCAAGGTCGACGTGATCCCAGGTGAGCGGGCGCAGTTCCTCGGTTCGCGCGCCAGTGAGGAGCGAGAGGCCAAAGGGCCATTCATCTACTTCCCGATGTGCTACGGCATGGCGGAAGAAGCCTCAGCCTACGCGGCCGAAGTTGCCTCATCGATGGGCCTGGTCTGCTATGACCCGAAAGACCAGGCGGCTCAGGCCGTAATGTTCCTTCGACTGCCCAAAGACCGAGGAACCGCTGCAACTGGCGGCAGCCGAGGTCGTAGGCTCCTGTCGTGCAGCAGCTCCGCACCGCAGGGGAACCCGACAACGCGCTGGTGCGAGCTTTTCCGACGTGGCTCGGAGATCGTGCACGGCCGTCACTGGCGGCCATGCCGGAGGGCCGGCTCGCGCCAGCGTCGCCGTTTTCGGTCACAGTTGCCGGCCAGGCGGTGACCATCCCCTATCGCATCTACCACGATGAACCTCCAGAGAGCACGGTGCGCACACTCGCGGCGACCGAAGCGACCGTCCTGCACTGCCTGTACACGCGGCACAGCGACGGACGAATCCGTCAGCGCCACGTCGAACAGGTCGTCGGCTCCAGTGAGCCGTGGGCGGTTCCCTTCGTGGTCCAACTCGTCGGTGAGTACGTCGTGGAGATCCTGGAGACGATCGCACGGGACCTGCCCCACCTCACGGAAGCGGGGTCTGCCCACCAGCGGTCTTACGGGGAATTCGTCGCGGGGAACGCCTCGTTCTTCGCGCGAACGGAGCGTCGAGCGGTCAGTTACTGGTCTCGCTATCACCGCCGGCGGTATCCGGCGTTCAGTGACTACCCGGCCTGTCGACTTCTCGAGTCACTGCGCGCCGCTGCCGCTGACCGCGCTGGCCTGGTGCTGCCCCGCCACACGCCCGGACCGTGATTCCCCGGTGGTCCTCCTGGCCAGCGTCGGCAGCCACTCGATCACTGAGATGATGCCGGTGTCGGGGCAGAACGCCGTCATTGGCCGCGCGGTTCGCTCCGTGGTTTCTCAGGCTCGCTCAGAGCTGTGTAAGCGGCCTCGGCGATCCGGCCGGACGGCACTCCTTCCGGTGCATGGGCCAGGAAACCAGTGGTCGTGCCGGTGTAGAGCACGCGCCCTTCGTCGATGACGGTCACGTTGTCGGACTCTTCGGCCAGATCCGCCACGTCGTGGGTGGACAGCAGCACGGGCACGTCTCCGGTCAGTGACCGGAGGATGTCGCGGAAGACCCGGCGCTGACGCGGGTCCATGCCGGCGGTCGGTTCGTCGAGAAGCATGACGCGCGCTCCGTGTATCAGCGCGGACGCGACGCCTACGCGGCGGAGCTGGCCGCCGGAGAGCTTGGCGGCCTTGGTGTCCGCCTGCGCTTCCAGGTCGACGCGCGCCAGGGCGCCCGCCGCCTTGTCCCAGGCGTCGCGGCGGTTCATGCCCTTCAGCCAGCCTGTGTAGGCGACTTGCTCCCTCGCGGTCAGGTGGGACATCGCGGTGATGTGCTGAGGCATCCAGGCGACGGACCGCCGGTAGGTACGGCTGCGAGACGGCGTGCCATCCAGGGCCACAGTGCCGCTACGAGGCAGGTTGACGGAGGCGGCCAGCTTGAGAAGGGTGGACTTTCCGGCTCCGTTCGGGCCGAGGAGGATCGTCAGCCCCGGTGGCAGTGTGTAGTCGAGGTCCTTGAGTACGGGTGCCGTCCATCGGCGGTACGCGTATGTGCAGGAGCGTAGTTCGAGGGTCATGTTCTTCCCTTCTCGCCGGTGGCGGGACGGCGGGTGCCAAGGTATGCGGCCAGTCCCGCCGTGATGGCGCAGGCCGTGGCCAGTGCCGCGACCGGATCGCCCCAGGTCTCGGGCAGAACCGTCCAGAAAGCGGGGTGGTTGCTGTTGCTGAGCCCGAAAAGGATCACTGCGAAGATCCAGGCTACGGGCGCCATGACGGCCGGTGATCCGACCACTGCGCGGAGGACGAGCATGAGCCCCGTGAGGAAGATGGTGTTCCGGCCGGCGGGTAGCCCCGTCGCCGTCCCGGAGACGGTGTCCAGCGCCCAACCGGCTCCAAGGGAGAGGACGAGGACCCCCAGAATCAGGGCAGCGTCCAGGAGGCGCGGTCGCCGGACACTTGTCTGTTCTGCCTCATCCAGCCGGGAATCGAGGGACAGCGCCAGTGCGGAACAGACGGGGATGGGCGCCATGAGCACGAACAGCACCGGGTTCGCCGAGCCGGTCAACAGGGATGGCAGGGAGACGACCGAGTCCTGGAGAGCGGCCAGCATCGCGCAGAAGGCGGCGAGCGCCGGGAGCAGGACGGCATGTCCTCGTCGGGCCTTGAACCACCACCACATCAGCGATCTTCCTCGGCGGTCGGCGCACAGGCCCGTCGCATCTCCGCGTGGAACCACTCGGTCTGCTCAGGTAAAGGCAGACGACGAGCCTCGGCGACGCGGTCCCTCGCCTCCGCGAGCCAGCTCTCGCCGTCGATGTACTGGCGCATCTCATCCTGCTGCCAATCCAGATAGAAATCCTCGGCGTCGGCCGTGACGGCGGCCCAGAGCATCGCGCTCCGAGAGATGACAGGATCGGGCTCATCGCACGGGAAGCGGACGGCGTGGGTGACGATCGCCAGCGGTGTCGTTCCGGAGCGATGGCTGTTGACAAGCGAGAACCACCAGGCCTGCGTCGTGGATGCTGGTGCGTGGCGTCCGCTCGCGCTGCTGTCGTTGACGCTCGTCAGATCCGAAGTGCTGACACCTGCGGCGTTCAACTGGGCGAGGGCGGCCCTTACTTCGCCTTGTATTACGTCCAAATCTCCGGCCATCGCTTCTGGGGCGCAGACCGCCGGGGCCGTGCCCACGCAGCGCACGGGAACATGGCCGGTGCTGAGCGGTGGGTTGAAATCCCAGTCAGCTGTCATCCGCTGCGCGGTCACCGTGCCGGCAACGGCGATCGCGCAACCCAGCGCGGTCAGCACGATCCGCTGCCGCGTGCCGCTCCGCAGGGCGCACAGCACGACCAGTCCGGTGGCGATACTCCCCGCGAAGAGGATATGCGGCACCAAGGCCCTGAGCGTGGGCAGTTCGCCGTACATGAGGTCCACGGGAAACTGCCCGGAAACGTGCCGAAGCCAGAAGGGCTCGTACGACCAGCTGGCGGCCACGGCATAGAACACACCCACGGCCAGCAGGGGGGCGGCGATGAGCCGTGGCGCGACGAGTCCGACCACGAAGCCGATCACCGCGTGGGCCAGTGAGACCGTCATCGCGAGTGCGGGCAAGACCAGGCTCGGCAGCGAGGGCGCGATGCCCTGCCGTATCAGTGCCATGGCCACGACCACGGTGGTCACGAGCCATGCCAGGAGGATCACGGGTAACAGGACGTCCGCGGCGACGCGGAGTCGGTGCCGGGCCGGCGCCAGGGTCCAAACCCCGTCCCTCCTGAGACGGCCGCTCTCCCAGGCGGCCAGGGAGGAAGCAGCCGCGTAGATCAGGGCGTATGCGCTCGCCAGCACTGAGGAGGTGACGGTGGGTGCGTAATCCGGCTGGTCCTCGTAAGAGCGGAACTCCGGGACGAAGCTCACGAAGAAGTAGAAGACGGCCATGCCCGCGACGAGTGGGAAGGCCCACAGCGCGCTGCTGACCCGCAGCCGTGACCAAGTTTTCATCAGAAAAAGAGACACCTAACGCGGAAGGAGGGGCCCGAGGGATCGGGCCTCTTCCAGAAGGATTTCAGTCCTGCGCCGTAGTGTCGACCGCCACGTAGTCGACGCTCAGCCTGTAACCGCTTTCGGAGTCGTTGATCCTGGTGATCTGGAAGAAGTAGTCACCCGGTTCCAGGCCGTTCCACTCACCGCGGCTCTCCTCTGCTGGACCGTCGAAGCAGTTGTACGCAGTCTGCCGGCCGTAACTGATGTCGGGCAGAGCCGTACGATCGTGGCGCATATCGATCTCGGTGCTCTGGTCCGGTGCGTACACGGGTGTGCTCGTCGTGCAACCTCGGAAGATGAGCTCCGTGTAGTTTTCGTCGGCCCAGCGGCGCGACTGGAATCCGGTCAGTACTCCGGTCATGCTGCTGCTCCAGTTCTGTACCTGTAAGTCACCCTCATCAGCGGTGACTTCCATGGTGGCGGCTGAAGCCATGGGCATGCTCGCCAACCAGGTGGCAGCGAGAACTCCACTCACTACGGCGACGCGTGTCCGTGTACTCCGCATGGGAATTCCTCCTCAGGTGATGGTCATTGCTTTGCTAACGCCGCGTCACTGCGGGCGCGCGAGCATGCGCAAACATGTGCGCGGCACTGCGGCGCCGCGACCAGTGATGTTCTGCGGCGCCGCTCTCTCGGCGCGGAAAATCAGCCCGCGCACGACCAAAGATTACGAGTGAATATGAGTCCACGGATCTTGGTCGCCGACAGGCCAACCGTGATGCTGCTCAGTCTGCGTGAGTGGTGTCGACTACGACACTGTCGACGCTGAGCGTGTAGTCGTAGGACCCATTGATCAGACCGATCTGGAAGAAGTGGTTGCCCGACGCCAACCCTGTCCATTCGCCAGCGCTTACACTACCGCCGCTTTCGAAGCAGTTACTGGCGGTCTTGGTCCCCCAGGACCGATCTGGCTGGAGAGAGCGATCCTGTCGAAGTTCTACTTCGGCGCTCTCGGGGAAGGCGGGATAAAGCCAACTCGTGCTACAGCCTGTGAAGCGCACTTCCGAGTAGTCCACATCTTCCCATCGGCGAGACTGAAAACCTGGCCCCACGGAATCCAGGTAGCTGGACCAGTTGAGAACCGTCGGTTCACCCTCGCCGACGCGAGCCGCCGAAACGGCCGAAGCGCTCGGAATCCCCCCGAGAGAGCCAATGGCGACAATTTCGGCCACCACGGCGACACGAGCCTTGATGACTTGTCCGTTCATTTCGAAGCCCCCACCTCTTAAGGGCGCGTACACCATATGTATGCACTGCGTAACGGTCAAGGGGAGGTCAAACGACCACTATGTGCGCATCTTGCGATGGGCGGCCTTTGTCCGGACAGGGGGGATTGGTGCCCCGCGAGAGTTGACCCCGAAGGAGTCACTGGCGAGGATGCCCCCGTCTCACGCGCCGCTTCCGAAGAGTGGGGGCAGGGACAGCCGAACACTTGAGACAACGTCCCTGCGGTGGTGATGGGCGCAGCGGCGGTGCCGCCTGGTGGCGGATTTTGTACCGCACGCTGTGTCCGGACCCGCGGGGGGCAGGGCCGATGGCCTCACCCAGACTTCAGCGTCTGACGTGGTAGGAACGGCGTAACTGCTCCTCCTTGGGAGGAAGATCAGGGACACGGCCGCGACTCTGCGGAACCAGGCGCAGGATTCGCTCATCTGATGGCTATTGACGGTGCAGTATTCAGCCAGATATCGAAGTGAACCGCCCCGGGCACGGCCTGCCCAGCAGCCGCACTGAAACTATCCCGCCCCGGCCCGGGACGACCACCCGGATCGAAGAACACACACCGCGCCAAGCGCCACGACGTCGGCAAGACTGTCAAACGCGCCGAGACCATCAAGGAGCACGAAGCCCGCCGAGGATAAACGTCAAGCTCAGTAGAGCTCAGGGCCTGAGCAGCCGGGGACTGGCGCGGTCGCCGGCGCTCCGCTGCCAGTCCCCGGACTCGGTTCATCCGGCCATGCCGTGGGGAACGGCCAAGTCTTCCCGGGTGAACAGTCGAGTCAGGGCCGGCGGATCCTCTTTGGAGCAGGCATCGGCGACCTCGTCGATGAGCTGGTCGTAGTCGGGACCCGTCTTGCCCTGATAAGCGTCAGTCATACGGCCCCATTCGTCCCAGGGCAGCATTTCCTGTTTGCAGAGCGCCGCGAGGTCGCGGACGGCGTTGCCGCTGATCTCGGCCGGTCCCCAGGCGAAGTCGACACCGGCCACCCCGAACTTCTGCCCGTCGACCAAACCTTGGCGGTACTGAATCCACGCCTCGCCGCCGGTCAGGAACTCGCCCACAGCGAGATCCTCGGGACGCTCGACATGTGTCTTGCCGAGGTGTTCGGTGTCAACGCGCACCCAGCGCCGCTGGTCGGCGTTCCAGTACTCGGTGATCCAGTGGTCGACGCCGCAGCCCTCCAGGAAGTAGGTCCCGAAGCCGCACCGGGCCCGCGAGGGGATGCCCCTCGCTCGCAGGAATGCGCAGGCGATGGTGGCGAAGTGTCGGCATGTGCCGATCACCCGTGTCTCGGGGGTGCGAGCCTGGTGCAGCGGGGATGAATCGAGGGCGATCAGGGCGGCGATCAGCTCGCTGACCGGTCGGATGTTCTTCTCCGCGAGCCGTGCCTCAGGAATGCCTACCGCGGTGGCGTCCGCGGGCTGAATGACCAGGCCCTGCGCGGCGGCACAGATGCCAACGGGGTCATCCGGCAGGCTCTCGATGAGCTGGAGTTGCGTCGCGTCCAGGCTCGTGAAAAGTCCGGACTGGGAGTAGTTGAGCACGTCATCGGCCATAGCCGGGCATGCTATGCGGCGAGTCTGACATCCGGCCCGGTGCAGCCCAGCCGTCCACGGTGTTGCCGAAACTCACCGCGACGTTGCTGCTTCTTACCCGACCATCACGGGCCCGAGCCGAAGAGCCCGCCAAGGCCGGCAGATGTCTGCGGCTACGCACTCGACGGCCCCCCGCCCTCCGGGCGGTGGGCCGTCCCCCATGACTGACGTCACTTCTCGTGGACATCCGCAAGCTTCAAGATCGCCGACTCCGCGCACGACCGAGGAAACCCATGAGCAACACCTCGGGCGCGGGTTGGGAGCCGCCGTACCCGGTGCCGACGTCGGCGTGGTGGCCGTGGCCGGTGTCGAACGGCCGCTTGCCGGGGCTGTCGAGGATCAGGCCCTGGCGTTGTCAGGTGGACAGGTCGGTGGAGCGGTGGACGCCCAAGCCGCGCCACTCGTCGGTGACCATCCAGTACCAGCCGCCGAGTTCGAACGCGTTCGGCCCTTCGTGCCTCGGATCCTGGAGGACCGGCCCGGCGGCACCCCAAGTGATCAGATCGGGGGAATCCGCCGCCCAGGTAACCGAGCCGCGCGCCTCTTCCCTGAACCACATCCGGTAGCCGCCACCGGGCAACGGATGAACGCAGGCGTCGATGACGCGGTCGGACGACAGCGGCACCTCACCGAGGTCCTGCCACTATTCGAGATCGTCGGATACCAGGTGGCGGATGAAACGGGCGTGGCCTTCCCACGCCGACGGCACGCCCCGGAGGTAGCTGAGGAACATGTGGTAGCGCCCCTCGGCCCACACGATCTCCGGCGCCCAGGGGGTGTTGCGCCAGGGATGGGGGTCGAGTCCGGCGACCACGCCCAGGTGGCTCCAGGTCAGGCCCCCGTCGCCGGCCCGGCGCTAGGTGTAAAGCACCCGCCAGGTCCCGTCCGGCGCCTCAATGCGCGTCGGATCGATGGGGGCGTGATGGACGGGGTCGGTGTACAGCGGCGCGCCCGGCTCCCGGAACTCCCGGAAGCCGGGCGCGGTCGTGGCGTTGCTCATCCTTTGACTCCCCCGGCGAGCAGCCCGCTGATGATGTGGCGCTGGGTGAAGACGAAGAATATCACCATGGGGATCAGGGCGATCACGGACAGCGTCATGAACGCCGGCCAGTCGGTGGAGAACTCTCCGACGGCGCTGTAGACCTGCGGCACAATGGTGCGTTTGTCCGGGGAGGAGATGATGACGGTGGGCAGGACGAAGTCGTTCCAGACCCACATCGTCTGGAAGATGCCGACGGTGACCAGGATCGGGCGGATCAGCGGCAGCACGATCCGCCAGAAGATCTGGAGGACCCCGGCGCCGTCGATCCGGGCGGCCTCGATGATCTCGAACGGCAGGGTGCGGATATAGCCCTGGATCAGGAAGAAGCAGAAGATCGAGCCGCCGGCGTACATGAAGATGAGCCCGTTGAGGGTGTCGACGAGCTCATAGTCCACCAGGGTGCGGTAGAGCGGGATCAGCGTGGCCTGGCCGGGGATCACGAACGCCAGGAGCAGCAGGATGCCGACGGTGCGGTTGAACCGGGTGGCGCGCAGGATCATGCCGTAGGCCGCGGTGGCGCCGACGAACAGCTGGACCACGATGGCGCCGGCGGTGACGTAGAGGGTGTTGCCGAAGCTCTGCGCCAGCGGGACCTTGTCGAAGACCTCCAGGTAGTTGTCCAGGTAGAGGGAAGTCGGCGGGGCGAGCGGGGAGCTGACCATCTCGTCTTGGGTCTTGAAGGTGTTGACGACGATGTAGTACAGCGGCATGCCGACCAGGCAGGCAAGACCGATCACGACGACGCTCAGCAGGGGACGGCGGCGCGTCACAGCACTTTCCTTTCGATCCGCCGGGAGATGAGCAGCTGGCTGAAGGACAGCACCGCGACGGCGAGGGTGAAGAGCACGGCCAGTGCGGAGGCGATGCCGTACTGGCCTTGCCCGACGCCGTTGACGATGATCGACTGGGTGATGGTCTGCGTGGCGAAACCCGGTCCGCCGTTGGTGAGGGCGTAGGGCAGGTCGAACACCTTCAGCCCGCCGGTCATCAGGAGGAACTGGCTGATCACCATCGCCGGCATGAGCAGCGGCAGGGTGATGTGGAAGAACTGCTGCCGGGCGTTCGCTCCGTCGATCGTGGCGACCTCGTAGTACTCGGCCGGAATGGACTGCAGGTAGGCCAGGTACAGCACGGCGTGCCAGCCGGCGCCGCCCCAGACGCCCACCATGATTACCGAGAGCTTGGCCAGCGTGGGGTCCGACAGCCAGGGAACCGGCCCGAGTCCGAGCGTCGAGTCCAGCACCGAGTTGAGCACGCCGGACCCGAGGGGGGAGAGGATGTATCCCCACACCAGGCCCAGGACGGCCATGCTGGGGATGGCGGGGAAGAAGAACAACGAGCGGGCGAAGTTCCGTCCGATCAGCCGCTGGTTCAGCGCCACCGCCAGCGGGATGGCGATGACGGTGGTCAGGAGCGTCGTGCCGACGGCGAACAGCAGCGTGAAGGACAGCCCGGCGAGCATCGAGGGGTCGGAGAGGATGGTCCGGTAGTTCTTAAGGCCGATGAAGGTGACGTCGGTGGAGTATCCGGTGAAGTCGGTCAGGCTCCAGTAGAAGGTCTGCCCGAGCGGGATGACGAACAACACGATGAAGACGGCGGCCACGGGCACCAGGAACAGCTGGTACGCGGCGGCCTCCCGCCAGCCGCCGGACTTGTCGGTCCGGCGGCGGCGGGCGGTCGCGGAACCGGCGTCGTCGCCGGTGCCGGGCCGCGGCGAGGCGGCGGTGGCGACGGTCATGACGACGCGAGCTTGTCGTCCAGCGCCTGGGCCACCTCGCGCGGCGAGATCTCCCCCTGCACCATGCGCTGGATCTGCGCCACGGCTTCCAGGTTGAGCACGTCTTCGGCGCGCTGCCAGCCGATCTGCGGCAGGTAGACGTTCCCGGCGCGCACATCCTCGATGATCGGGTCGAGCGCCTCGTCCAGAGGCGGATCGAAGTCGCTGGTGACGGTGATGGAGCCCTCGGATGCCTGCAGGACCTCGATGCCCTCCGGAGAGGCGAGGTAGGACAGGAAGGTCTTGGCGGCCTCGATGTGGTCGGAATCGGGGTTGATGGCGTAGCCGGGGTTCGCCGCGCCGGCCAGATACGGCTCGCCGCCGTCCACCCCCGGCACCGGCACCATCCGGAAGTTCAGCTCCGGCGCCGCCTCCCGCAGCCCGGGCACCGCCCACGGCCCAGCGATCATCATCGCCACCCGGCCGTTGGCGAACTCAGCGTCCACCTGGTCGCCGGTGAGACCGACGGTGTCCCGCGTCACCAGGCCCTCGTCGTAGAGGCGGTGGTATTCCTCCAGGCTCGGTGTCCACTGCTCCTCGAACGTCGAGGCGCCGCTGAATATCTCGTCGTCCATCGTGTGGCCGATGGAGGCGTTATGAGCCCCGAGGAACGCCGAGAGCACTCCGGGCATCGCGTCCACAGGCTCCAGGTACGGCGTGATGCCGGCGTCCTTCAACTCGGCACACAGATCCAGGAACCCCTCCCACGTCTCCGGCGGCGCCTCGGCGCCGACCTCGGCGAGCAGGTCCTCGTTGTACAGGATGCCGGCACCCCAGGACCCCAGCGACAGCCCGTAGACCGCGCCGTCGGCACCGTAGGTCCGCTGATTGAACTCCGGCACGTTGGCCAGGAAGTCCTCGCCAGCCAGGTCGAGCACGTGCCCGCCCTGAATGAGGTTGGTCTTGTTCTCCGCGGCGATGAGGAAGACATCCGGAGCGGTCCCGGACAGCACGCGGGTCTGGAGGGCCTGGATGTACTCCGCGACCGGGGGCGAGTAGGACGCCTCGACGCGAACGTCAGGGTGGGCCCTCTCGAACGCCTCCAGGACCGGTGTCATGGTCTCTTCGTTGTTCCATGACAGCAGTGTCAGCGTGGTGGTGCCGTCATCCGCGCCGCCGCCGCCACCGCAGGCGGACACGGTCAGTGCGGTGGCCGTGGCAAGCGCGGCGGTCAGACGTCTCAAGTGTCTCGAAATGAGACACACCTCCTTCAGTTGAGCTTGTGGTGGTGCGTGAGCGATGCGATGGGGTCACAGAGACGCAGGAGAGGGGTGGCGCGGCTTATAGCCCATTGCCACCTAGTTTGCAGAGTTATGGCCCATTAACAGATAGTTATCTGTAGCGATACAAGCTCCCATCGTCGCGCCGGGGAGTCAAGAGTCCTGCGTCAACTTGCTCACCCGGGCCTGGCGGCCGCGAGCGTCTGGCGTCCGCCGAAGCCTCCCGCGGTGAGGAAGGCCGTTCCCACCTGCGTGAACGGAGACTTGGGCGGCTCGTGCCACGAAGGCTGCTCGGGGCGCGGCGTCAGGCCGGGAACCGCCAAGCGGTGTCCGCGGTCCGCGGCTGAGCGAGTTGACGCAGCACTCTTGACTCCCCGGCGCGGGGATGGAAGTTTGTATCGCTACAGATAACTATCTGTTAATCGATCATAACGCCGCAAACCAGGCGGCCTTGGGCTACGAGCCGCGCCACCCTTCCTCGCACCCCTGCGACCCCATCGCATCGCTCACGCACCACCACACCACCACAGGAGTATGTCCATGCCCGATGCCACCGCGGTTATCAATCTCGATATCGAGGGTCCGACGATCAGCCGTCATCTCTATGGTCACTTTGCCGAGCATCTCGGCCGCTGCGTCTACGGCGGTTTCTGGGTCGGGGAGGATTCGCCGATCCCCAACGAGGGCGGCATCCGACTGGATGTCGTCCAGGCGCTGCGCGCGCTGGACATCCCCAACCTGCGCTGGCCCGGCGGCTGTTTCGCCGATGAGTACCACTGGCGGGACGGCATCGGACCCCTGGAGCAGCGGCCGGCGATGGTCAACACGCACTGGGGGAACGTCGAGGAGAACAACCACTTTGGCACGCATGAGTACATGGCGCTGTGCGAACTCCTGGGCGCCGAGCCCTACATCAGCGGCAACGTCGGCTCCGGCACCGTCCAGGAGATGAGCGAGTGGGTGGAATACCTCACCCGCGAGGGCGACAGCCCCATGGTCCGGTTGCGCAAGGCCAACGGCCGCGAGGAGCCCTGGCGCGTGAGGTTCTGGGGCATCGGCAACGAGACCTGGGGCTGTGGCGGCAACATGCGCGCCGAATACTCCGCCGACATCGTCCGCCAGTACGCCACCTACTGTCGCGACCACGGCGACAACACCCTGTACCGCATCGCCTCAGGCGCCGCCGACGACGACTACGCCTGGACAAAGACGCTGATGCAGCAGATCAACTGCTTCGGCTGCGAAGCCACCCCCAAGACCTTCTTCCAGGGTATCTCCGTCCACTACTACACGGTCCCCGGCACCTGGGAGAACAAGGGCAGCGCCACTGACTTCGACACCGACGACTACTACCGCACGATGGTCCAGGCCCGGAGGATCGACCGCGTCCTCACTGGCCATTCCACGGTCATGGACTGCTACGACCCCGGCCGGAAGGTCGGCCTCGTCCTGGACGAGTGGGGCACCTGGTGGGACGTCGAACCGGGCACCAACCCGGGCTTCCTGTACCAGCAGAACACCCTGCGCGACGCGCTCGTGGCCAGCACCCACCTCGACATCTTCCACAAGCATGCCGAGCGCCTGTACATGGCCAACATCGCCCAGACCGTCAACGTCCTGCAGGCGATGCTCCTCACCGACGGCGACGCGCTGGTCCTGACCCCGACCTACCACGTGTTCGAGATGAACAAGGGCCACCAGGACGCCACGTCGCTCGCCGTGCACCTGAGCACGGACGACGCCCGCCGTCGCGTGGGGGACGCCGAACTGGACACGCTGTCCGCCTCGGCCAGTGTCAAGGACGGGAGGGTCCTTGTCTCACTGTCCAACCTGGACGCCGAGGAGCCGGCCGAGGTGACCCTCGACCTGCGAGGCGGCTCCGTCGGCGAGCCGACCGCCCGCCTGCTGACGGCCGACAAGCTTCAGGCTCACAACACCCCCCAGGACCTCGCAGCGGTCGCCCCGCGCCCGTTCGACGCACTGACCGTCACCGGTCGGGGCCTGTCCCTGACGCTGCCGCCCCACTCGTTCCTCACTCTCCAGGCTCCGCTGGACTGACCCGCCCGTCACCCCCCCTCGGCACCCAAGGAGTCACGCATGTCCCCGTCCCTGTCACGTCGTTCCACCCTCCAGGCAGCAGGCGCCACTGTGCTCGCCGCTGGCCTCACCAACCTGGCCGCCTCATCGGCCCTGGCCGACGAGACAGACGAGAACGCCGCGCCCCGGCTGGTCACGTACCCGCGGCCGTCCAGCATGCCCACCACCACCAGCTTCCAGGTGCGGGTGCGCACCGCGCCCGACGGCCAGTGGCAGACCCTCGACATCTACCAGCCGCGCACGAAGGAGATCAACGCCACCACCGGCTCCGGCAGGGTCTACAACTCCTCGATGGTGTACTTCGACTTCCGCGGCTCCGTGGAACTGGAGATCACCTATGTGCCGGGCGGCACCACCAAGGCCCGGGTGAGACCGGACGCGCTGGGCATTACGCCCGAAATCCTCGGAGACACACTGCGGTTCACCCTCGACGAGCCGCGCGACGTCGTCGTCCAGATCAACGACGAGATCTTCGACTGCCTGCACGTCATCACCAACCACATCGACCCCAACCCGCCCTCCGCCGACGACCCGGACGTCCTCTACTACGGCCCCGGCATGCACACCGTCGAGGGCAACCTCCTCACCGTCCCCAGTGGCAAGACCGTCTATCTGGCGGGCGGCGCCGTCCTCAAGGCACGGGTCGACTTCGTGGGCGTCGAGAGGGCGGCCATCAGGGGCCACGGCGTGCTGATTCCCCCGAGCAGCACCTTCGGCGGCGTGCACGTCGAGGGCAGCAGGAACGTCTGGATCGAGGACATCATCTTGCTCGGGAACGGCGCGGGCTTCGGAGAAGCAGAGAACGTCCACGTCAAGAAGGCCCGTGTTTTCACGTGGGGTCAATGGGGTGACGGCTTCCCTCTCTACTGCTCCACCGACATCACCTTCGACGGCTGCTTCGTGCGCAGCTCCGACGACAGCTTCTCCCTCTACACCCACCGAGGGGACTTCTACGGCGACACCCGCGACATCACCATCCAGAACTGCATCCTGTGGGCGGACGTCGCGCACGCGATCAACGTCGGCACGCACGGCAACACCGACAACCCGGAGATGATCGAGAACCTCGTCATCAAGAACGTCGACATCCTCGACCACCGCGAACCCCAGATGCACTACCAGGGCTGCATCGCCCTCAACGTCGGCGACTCGAACCTGCTGAAGAACGTCCGCATCGAGGATGTCCGGATCGAGGACTTCCGCTGGGGGCAGGTGATTCACATGAGGGTGATGTACAACCCGAAGTACAACACCTCGGTGGGGCGCGGGATCCAGGACGTCTACGTCAAGAACCTCACGTACACAGGCACGCACGCCAACTCGTCGCTCCTTCTCGGCTACGACGCGGACCACGGCATCGACAACGTCACGTTTGAGAATCTCGTCGTCAACGGCGTGGTCATCGCCGACTCGATGAGGAAGCCCACCTGGTACCACACCACCGACATGGCGCAGTGGTTCGCCAACGAGCACGTGAGGAACCTCAGGTTCCTCACCACCGCTGAGGCCGCGGCACAGGCGGCCGCCACCTCGTGATCACCGCTGCCACGGGCTGCCGGGGCGTCCCCGGCGGGGCCGTGGCCGGCAGCTCCTGAAGGCGGTGGGACACCGCCTTCACCGCGTACGTCTCCTCGCCGACACCTTGCAACGTGGGTCTCGTGGTCTGCTCACGCAACCGCAGGGCCCTCGGCACCCGCAGTTCGATCAAGTCAGCACCACCCCGGCCAACCAGGCCGGGCCCCGCTTGATTGGAGATGCACCATGAGCCGCAACAACCACCCACCATCCACCCACACTGGGCCAAGCCGACGGGGCGTGCTCCGCACCGTCGGCGGGCTCTCCCTCGCCGGGGCGCTCGGCGCCACCTCAGTGTGGTCCGCCGGCGCCGCGCCGACCGTGTGGACCCACCCCGGTGGGCTGCACAACCCCGGCGACATCAACCGCGCCAAGGTCAGGGTGGCCGCGGGCACCGACCCGTGGTCCTCGGGCTGGCAGCGTCTGATCAACAACCCCCACTCCGCGTCCACCTGGATCCCCAACCCCCAGTCCATCGTCTACCGTGGCACCGGGACCTCGAACAACTACAGGATCCTCTACAACGACGTCGCCGCCGCCTACCAGAACGCACTGCGCTGGCTGATCAGCGGTGATACGGCCCACGCTGACTGTGCGGCCCGCATCTGCAACGCCTGGTCGAGCACCCTGACCTCGATCCAGGGCAGCACGGACGCGATTCTGGTCGCCGGCATCCAGGGCTGGCAGTTCGCCAACGTAGGCGAGTTGCTGCGCGGCTACAGCGGCTTCGACCTCGGGGCGTTCCAGCGGATGATGCTGAACGTGTTCTACCCGATCAACCACGGCTTCCTGCGGGACCACAACTTCACCTGCATCACCCACTATTGGGCCAACTGGGACCTGTGCAACATGGCGTCCATCATGGCCATCGCCATCCTCTGTGAGGACGGCGCCAAGTTCGACGAGGCCGTCACCTACTTCCAGAGCGGCGCGGGCAACGGCTCCATCGCCCACGCCGTGCCCTTCCTCCACACCGACTCCGTCGGCTACGGGCTGGGCCAGTGGCAGGAGGCCGGCCGCGACCAGGCCCACAGCGTCATGGGGATCGGCCAGATGGGCGCGCTGTGCGAGATGGCCTGGAACCAGGGCGTCGACCTGTACAGCTACGACGGCCGGAGGTTCTTCCGAGGGGCCCAGTACGTCGCCAAGTACAACATCGGCCAGGACGTGCCGTTCACCACCTACACCTGGGGCAGCGGCCACAACTGCGCGTACAACGAGCAGACCGTGATATCCGACTACGCCCGTGGGACCATCCGCCCGATATGGGCCATGATCCACTTCCACTACTACGGGCGCATGCGCTGGAGCGACGCGTACGTCCAGAGCATGTACTACGACTTCGTCGGGGTGGAGGGCGGCGGGGGCGACTACGGCGGCAACAGCGGCGGCTACGACCAGCTCGGCTTCGGCACGCTGATGTACGCCAAGTAGCGCGCGGTCGTCACGGTGCCCCGCGAGCGTGGAGCAGTGGCGCGGGGCACCGTGCCCGCAGTTTTCCGGCAAAGCAAGTTGAAACTAAGGAGATGACGACGATGCGCGGACCCGCCCGCCCTGTCGAGACGGTCGTCGAGGTGGACACCAGAGCCGTGGGCACCACCATCTCGCCCGACCTGTTCGGGGTGTTCTTCGAAGACCTCAACTACGCGGCGGACGGCGGTCTCTACGCCGAGCTGGTGCAGAACCGGTCCTTCGAGTACGGCTCCGCCGACCGGTCCGCCTGGCACGCCCTGACCGCCTGGGAACTGCTGGAGCGGGACGGCGCCGCCGGATCGGTCACCGTCTCCACCGACGCTCCGCTGCACCCGGCCAACCCGCACTACGCGGTGCTGCGCACCATCGCCGCCCGTACGGCGGGCCGCGGGGCGGGATTGCGCAACGAGGGGTTCGACGGTATCCCCGTCCGGGCGGGTGAGGCGTACGACGTCAGCCTCTTCGCCCGCCTGGCCGACGGCACTGCGGACCGTCTCATGGCACGGATCGAGAGCCGGGACGGCAGTCGGGTCCACGGCCAGGCGGAGCTGGGACCCCTCCACGATGCCTGGGAGCGGCACACGGCGGTCATCGTGTGTGAGGCGACTGACCCCGACGCCAGGTTCACCCTCACAGTGGCCGGGGTGGGCACCGTCCACCTGGACCTGGTCTCGCTCTTCCCGCAGGCCACCTTCCGTGGCCGGCCCGGTGGCCTGCGGGCCGATCTGGCGCAGGCGATCGCCGACCTGAAGCCGAAGTTCGTGCGCTTCCCCGGCGGCTGCCTCGCCCACGGGCAGGGGCTGGGCAACATGTACCGCTGGCCCGAGACCATCGGGCCGCTGCACGAGCGCCGCCAGCAGCCGAACATCTGGCACTACCACCAGTCCATGGGCCTGGGCTACTACGAGTACTTCCAGTTCTGCGAGGACATCGGTGCCAAGCCGCTGCCCGTCGTCCCGGCCGGCGTCTGCTGCCAGAACACGGAGGTGACCGGGCAGGTCGGCATCCCTCAGGAGGAGATGCCCGCCTACGTCGCCGAGGTGCTGGCCCTGGTGGAGTGGGCCAACGGGCCCGCCGACTCCCCCTGGGGCGCCCTGCGCGCCGCCGCCGGCCACCCCGAGCCCTTCGGCCTGGAATACCTCGGCGTCGGCAACGAGGACACCATCACCGACACCTTCCGCGACCGATTCGCCCGCATCCACGACGCCCTGCGCAAGCACCACCCCGAGATCACGGTCATCGGCACCCTCGGCCCGGCCCCCGCCGGCGAGGACTGGGAGAAGGGCTGGGCGTTCGCCCGCGAGCGGCACGTCCCCATCGTCGACGAGCACTCCTACAAGTCGCCGCGCTGGCTCCTGGAGAACACGCGCCGCTTCGAGACCATGGACCGCCAGGGCCCGCACCTGTACATCGGCGAGTACGGCAGCTGGGGAAACAACGGGCGCAGCGCCATCGCGGAAGCGGCCTACATGATCGCCATGGAGCGCAACGGCGACGTCGTCCGGCTGGCTTCGTACGCCCCGCTGCTCGCCAAACGCGACCGCACCCAGTGGCTGCCCGACCTGATCTACTTCGACAACACCCACGTCTGGCCCACGCTCAACTACCACGTCCAGCGGATGCACTCGGTGAACTCCGGCGACACCGCTCTGCCCGTCACCGTCACCGGAGCACCGCAGGAGCCACCCGTCCCGGAGAGCCCCCGGCGCGCTGTCCGCATCGGCACCGGAGCCGACACCCGCGCCGAATTCACCGACGCGCGCGTCGCCTCTCCGGGCGGCGATCCCGCGCCCGCCCCCGATTTCACCGCCTGGAACGCCGAGTCCGGCACGTGGGTGACGGACGGTGAGGGCGGCGTCCGGCAGACGGCGGGCGGCACGGATGCCAAGCTGCTGCTGCCGGACGCCGTGGACGGGCCCTCGTACGCCTTCTCCGTACGGGCCAGGAAGACCGGCGGCGCCGAGGGCTTCGTCCTGGGCTTCGCCGGAACGTCGCCCGGCAGCTGGTACCAGTGGACGCTCGGCGGCTCGCTGAACCGGTCGACGTGGCTCCAGCGCGTGGACGACGGCGTGCAGGACGACCTCAGTGACCGTGTGGCCCTGCCGGTCGAGACCGGCCGTTGGTACGACCTGCGGGTCGAAGTGGACGGCCTGCGCATCCGCTGCTACCGCGACAGCGAGCTGGTCCACGACATCGAGGACATCCGACCGGTCCCGGAGGTCTTCGCCGTCTCGGCCGTCCGCGACAGCACGGCCGGTGACGTGATCGTCAAGATCGCGAACGCCACGCCCGAGCCGGTCCCCGTCCGCCTCCGCCTGACCAGCGGGGATGCCGACGCGGATGTCCTGCGCACCACG
Source organism: Streptomyces sp. 8K308 (assembly GCF_004348315.1). GTDB lineage: Bacteria > Actinomycetota > Actinomycetes > Streptomycetales > Streptomycetaceae > Streptomyces. Next base: position 21,948 of record NZ_SMKC01000062.1, read on the forward strand.
CTCACCATCTCCCCGGACGCCACCAGCCGGTTCGAACCCGCCCCGGCCACCCCCGTCGAGGACCGGCTGACCGGGCCGGTCTGCGACATCCCGCCCCACTCGTTCACCGTCCTGCGCACGCGTGGACGGGAGGCGTAGCATGCGAGCGGGTTCTGGGACCACAGACCGGGGGAGAGCGTGGTAACGATTCAGGATGTGGCGAAGGCCGCCGGAGTCTCGTCGATGACCGTTTCCAACGTCATCAACGACCATCCGCACGTGCGCAGGGCGACGCGTGAGAAGGTCCTGGAGGCGATGGCCCGGCTCGACTACCGGGTCAATGCCGCTGCCCGCAATCTGCGCAAGGGCCGCACCGGAACCATCTGTCTCGCCATTCCCCAGGTGAACAGCCCCTACTACGGGCGGCTGGCCGCCACCATCATCACCGCGGCCGAGCGGCACAACCTCCGGGTGAGCATCAAGCAGACCGACGGCTCACCCGAGAAGGAAATGGAGGCACTGTCCCTGTCGCGCAACCGGCTCTACGACGGGCTCATCCTCAGCGTCGCGGGCATGGGGCAGGCCGACGCCGAGCGGCTCAAGGCGGACCACCCCGTGGTCATCCTCGGCGACCGGATCTTCGGCGGCCCCGTGGACCACGTCGCCATGCCCAATCTCGACGCCTCCCGCGCGGCCACCCGCCACCTCATCAACCGGGGCTGCCGGCGCGTCGTGTTCCTGTGCGGATCGCTGGAGGAAGTCGACACCTCCAGCCTTCGTCTCGCCGGTTACCGGCTGGCGCTGGAGGATGCGGGCCTGCCGCCAGACCCCGCCCTGATTCAGCAGGTGGGCGGGCTCGGCATGCGCGACGGTGCGCAACGCGCCCGAGAGATGGCGGAGAGCGGGCTCGAATTCGACGGCGTGTTCTGCGTGACCGACTCCCTGGCCATGGGTGTGCTGCGGGGCCTGGCGGACGCCGGGGTACGGGCGCCCGACCAGGTGAAGGTGATCGGGTTCGACAACGTCGAGGAGAGCGAGTTCTTCATCCCCTCGCTTTCCACAGTTGACCCGGACCACGACGGCATGGCCGAGCGAGCGGTTGACTTCCTGACCAGGCGCATTGAGCAGACCGAGCCCTCGACCCGCCACGAGGAGTTCGTCGGCGGCTTCTCGGTGGTGACCCGGGAGTCAACAGGCGGCTGAACCCGCCGAGAGCCGCCGGCCCCGCATGGGGACCCGCCTCGAGACGGCTGCGGAGGTGCACTCCGGCCGACCCTCGATCTGGCCACACGGGTGTTGCTGGTGGGCAGGGCGGGTGCGCCGGGACCAGACTTGCGGGCGCCGGGCGAACGCCCACCACAACCCGCTGGAGCCATTCCTGCCGGAGGAGCGGCTGCGCAACAACCTAAGCGAAAACCCGACGTCGCGGGAGGGAAACGTGGCGTCGGGCATCGGAAGGCGTTCGCGTCCCAGCCAGTTGGTGGTCACGTGCTGGCCGGGACGCATGCCGGGGCCCCGGTTACATCACCGCACCAGGCGCACGTCAGCTGGTTCGAGCGATCCGACAGCCGAACCCGGTGACGGTGTCGTCTTGGTAGTTCCACCTGCTCCTGTCGCATTCCAGGAAGGGAACGGCGTCACCACCCGAGGTCCTGAGCAGCAACTGCTCCGGGCTGTCGGGATCCTTCCCCCAGCCAGCCCCACAGTCCCTCCCGGTGACCCGCACGTCGGTTTCGACGACGAACTTCGAACAGAAGTAGTCGATATAACCGGCGTGTGCGGCGGGCGCGGTCAGGACTACTGCCGCGACGGCCATGGGCATGGCGGTGGTGACGGTGGCCACGAGACGGGCGATCCTGTGCTTCGTCACGGCTCCTTTTTCTCCAGGCAGTCGCCTGGCATGCCATCTCTCCCCACACGCGCACAGCGATCACCCGGTGACGGTCGACATCACCACTTCCGGAGGGCGTACTCGAACCCACCGGGGGGCGAGGCCGAGACGGGCCAGTGCCAGGACCGCACCAACTGGCCCGCCACGCGCCCTCGTCGCCGAGGTCAGGGTTTCACGGCGAGGAGTCCGTACTGGCCGACGCCGGGCCCGGAGACGGCGGTGTCGGGGCGCCAGTGGTCGACCGGGACGACGCCGGGATCCAGGATCGTCAGGCCGGCGGCCGGGGCCGCCAGCTCCGCCAGTGAGGCGAAGAGGTGGTACGGCATGGCGCCGGTGGCGTTGTAGGCGTCGGCGGCCTCCGTCATGCCGGGGGTTCCCGCCCAACTGTCGCACAGCGTGAGGTAGCTGCCGGTGGCCAGCGCGGCGGTGTAGCGCTGGATGACGGCGGGGGCCCTACCGACCGGCAGGTGGCCTAGCATGCTCATGGCGACGAGGGCGACTGGCCGGGACAGGTCAAGTGTGTCGGCGGCCCGGTCGAGCACGGCGTCCACGTCCTGGATGTCCGCGGCGATGTAGTCGGCGGCGCCTTCGGGTGTGCTGGGGACCAGCGCGCTGGCGTGCCGGATCAGCTCGGGGTCGATGTCCACGGAGACGATCCTGGCGTCGGGGGCCAGGTCCTGGGCGAGGCGGTGGGTGTTCCCGGCGCTCGGCAGACCGGTGCCGAGGTCGATGAACTGACGGACGCCCGCCGCGACGAGATGCCGGATGACCCGTGCCTGGAACGGGCGGGTCGCGCGGGCGCCGGCCGCCAGCTCCGGGAAGCGCCGCTCGGCCTCCGCCGCGGCCAGCAGGTCCGCGGGCCGGTGGTCCGTCCCGCCGGTGAGGGCGTCCCAGAAGCGATGGCTGGCGGGGACCTCCGCGCTCTCGTCGGCGGAGTGCTGGCGGTCCGGTCGGTCGGACATGGGTCTCCGATCATCGGGACGGCCCGAACGGGCCGGCGGTGAGCACGAGTTCGTCCACGGCCATCATGCCGCGCCGGGCCTTGTCGACGGCAGCCCTCGCGCGCGGCCCTCGCGCGATGGCAGCCGAGCAGGCCGTGGACCGCCGATCCGGAGATCCACCTGCCGATGGGCGGCTACTTCTGACAGGCGCGGCGGACCGGGTAGGACTCATGGGAACGTGGCCACCTGCGCTCCATCACCGAGATCCTGCGGAACCCGCCCCAGTGAGGCGACGCCGGGGCGTCCGCGCGGACGCTGGTGATGGAGCAGCCGGGTCGACGCCTCCGAGAGAGAACGCATGCCCGCCTGCTCGACCGCGCCGCTGAAGCGGACGATCCCCGAGCGGGCCCCGGCCTTCGCCGTCGCGTCACATCGTTGGGGTCGGCCTGCCGTGGCCGACGACAGTCTCTCCGTGCCCAACGCGGTCACGCCGCACGACGCCTGGTTACCGAGTCGGCTATAGGCAGCCCCTATAGCACTCGCTCGTTTTTCGTCTTTGCCTCTCAATCCGTCCCGGATCTACGGTGAAACGGCTCGACGAGGCCAGAAGCGCACCGTGGTTATCCGGAATGAGTTCCCGGTGTGCGTCGCCCCTTTTCCGGTCGAGCGGATCGACAGGCAACCGAAAGGATCAGCGGCGTGGTCACAACCAGGAAAGATTCGGAAACGCGAGAGCTCGCGGGGAAGCGAGCTCTGGTCACGGGCGGTTCGCGCGGAATCGGGGCGGCCGTCGTGCGGCAGCTCCTGGACGCGGGCGCCGAGGTACTGACGACCGCCAGGTCGGCGACGCGTACGGTGCCCAAGGGCGCCGCCTTCGTGGAAGCCGACGTGCGGACCCGGGCCGGGGCGGAGGCAATCGCCGCGGCCGCGCGGGAGACGCTCGGCGGGGTGGACATCCTGGTCAACAACGCGGGCGGAGCGCGACCTTTCCAGCACGCCTGGGCCATCCCCGACGAGGAGTGGCAGGACCAGCTGGACCTGAACTACCTGGCGTCGGTGCGGCTGGACTCGCTGCTGACCCCGGGGATGCGTGAACGGCGTTCGGGGGCGGTCGTGCACGTCTCCACGGCCGCCGTTCCCACCTCGGCACCGCCGTTCCTGCACTACACGGCGGCGAAGGCGGCGCTGCAGAACTACAGCCGGGGACTGGCCCTGGAACTGGCCCCGTTCGGAGTTCGGGTCAACGCGGTGTCCCCCGGCAGGACCGCCACCCCCGGCGGCGAGGCGACGCGGGGGCAGTGGGCGAGCCTGGACGAGGGGCCCGGCCAGGACACCACCACCCCTCCGCTGGGACGCGATGGCCGGCCCGACGACATCGCCGACGCGGTGCTGTTCCTCGTGTCGGACCGGGCGAGCTGGCTGACCGGAAGGAACCTCACCGTGGACGGCGGGGAATTCCCGGTGGGTTGACGCCGACGAGGCGAAAGAAGGAACTAAAACGGAGAGTTGAACACCGGAGCACGTGTACTGATCAGCGGCCGTTCCCAGAGCACACACTCGACGACACTTACGCCGCGGGCGCCGAGTTCCTGGTGGACGGCGGCATCACCCAGTTGTGAGCAGGCGGTGACCCGCTACCGGAGAAATCGGTGTAGTACCAGGTCTCCTGACGCAGAAATTTGAGCAGGGCCATTTCCGCCGGGCCCGCGCCGGGCCGGATCGCGGCGACGGTGGGCATGGAGACGGCGGGATGGACGGGACGCGTGAGGTGCTCGAACCCGGGAGGCACCGCAGAGGTCGGAACGAGAGTCACCCCCAGCCCGTGGGCGGCCCAGCGCACCGCGGTCGCCGTCTGGGAGACGCGGGCGACCGTCGTCGGGGCGAGCCCGTTGTCCCCTAGCACGTCCCGCAGCGTGCCGTCGAGCGCGCTGCCGTGGTCGAACCTGATCCACGGCTCCCGCGCCACGTCGCGCAACTCGACCCGGTCCGCGGCGAGCCGCGCGTGCTCGGGACTCAGCACCACGACGAACTCCTCGTCGCCGAGGTGGTGGCTCTCGTACAGGTCTTCCTCGCACGGCCCGGCTATCAGGCCGAGGTCCACCACGCCCCGGCGCGCCAGCCGCTTCAGCTCGGCGGGGTTCGCCTCCTCGAACACGGTGATCTCCAGCCGCGGGAAACGGCGGCGCAACGCGATCAGCGCGCCCGGCAGCTGCCGCGTGCCCAGTCCCATCTGCGCCGCGACCACCAGCTCGCCCTCCAGCTCATCGGCACCGGCCCGCGCCGTCGCCTTCGCCTGTCGCGCCGCCCTCACCGTGACCTCCGCGTCCCGCAGGAACGCACGACCGACCGCGGTGGGCACCAGCCCGGCCGGCGTACGGGCGAACAGCGTCACCCCGAGTTCCCGCTCCAGGCTGCGAATCTGCTGTGACACCGACGGCTGAGCGACACGCAACACCTCCGCCGCCGCCGTCACCGAGCCCGCCTCGGCCACGGCCAGGGCGTACTCGAACTGACGAAGAGTCAACGCCTCCCGCCCCTCCCAACGCTGGACCACGACCCACCGCGTTGGACAGGCCGCGAAGAGAGCAACGCGATTCCGGACCGGCCGCATTCCCGTTCCCGCGCAGGCAGGAAGCGGCCTTCGGGGTGTTCGGTCCGCGGGCGGCCGCGGGGAAGTTCGGGCGCGGCCCGTCAGCGTTGTCGGTGGGTGTTGAGGCGGGCGGCCTGGCGTGTCAGGTGGGCGCGCTCGGCGAGGTTGGGTGCCTTGTGGGCCGCCTCGGCGTACAGTCGT